>DASQLM010000094.1:0-11343 GCA_035630015.1 Thermoleophilaceae bacterium
CCTGGGCTGCCTGCGCACCAAGCTGGCCGTCGTGGCCGAGGACGAGCGCGACGAGGGACGCCGCCAGGTGCTGAACCTGGGCCACACCGTGGCGCACGCCATCGAGGCGGCCACCGGCTACACGCGCTACCGCCACGGCGAGGCCGTGGGCATCGGACTGCTGGCCGCGCTGCGGCTCTCGGGCCGCGAGGCACTGCGCGAGGAGGTGGCCGGGCTGCTGACCGAGCACGGCCTGCCCCTGGGCTTCGACGGCGCCTCGGTGGACGACGTGGTGGCCCTGACCGCCCGCGACAAGAAGCGCTCGGGCGACACGGTGCCGTTCGTGCTGGTCGAGGCGCCGGGCGACGTGAGCCCCGGCCACAGGGTGGCGCCCGCGGCACTCGAGGCGGCCGTGGCCGAGGTGCACGCGTGAGCCGCAAGCGGATCGAGGTGCTGCACGGCGTGAACCTGGACCAGCTGGGCAGCCGCGATCCCGAGGTCTACGGCACGTTCACGCTCGCCGAACTGGAGACCCGCGTGCACCGCTGGGGGCAGGAGCTGGAGTGTGAGATCACGTTCTGGCAGACCAACCACGAGGGCGAGTTCTGCGAGACGCTGCACAACGCCCGCGACCGCGCCGACGGGCTGATCCTGAACCCGGGAGCGTGGACCCACTACTCCTACGCCATCCGCGACGCGCTGGAGCTGACCCGGCTGCCCGCCGTCGAGGTGCACATCTCCGAGGTGGACAGCCGCGACGACTGGCGGTCGCTCTCGGTCATCCGCGACCTGTGCGTGGGCCGGGTCCAGGGCAAGGGCGCCGAGGGCTATCGCGAGGCGCTGGAGATTCTCAAGGAGGCGCTGAAGGCATGAGCACGAGGGCGGACCGGCTGACCGAGGTCATGGAGCGCCGCGAGCTGGACTCGCTGCTGGTCTCGGACCTGGTGAACGTGCGCTGGCTGACCGGCTTCACCGGCACCAACGGCGCCGCGGTGGTCACGCGCGACCGGCGCATGTTCCTGACCGACTTCCGCTACACCGAGCAGGCCGAGGAGCAGGTGGACCCGGCGTTCGAGCGGCTGCCCGCCGGCCGGGACCTGGTCGGCGACCTGGCGGAGCACCTGACCGGGCGGGCCGGGTTCGACGACGCCCACCTGAGCGTGCGCACGCACGGCAAGCTGGCGGAGAAGGCCCCGGACGGGGCCGAGCTGGTGCCCGCGGGCGGGGCGATCGAGGAGCTCCGCGAGGTCAAGGACGCCGGTGAGCTGGAGCGCGTCGCGGCCGCCCAGGAGCTGGCCAGCGCCGCCCTGGAGCGCGTGCTCGAGCGCGGCCTGACCGGACGCACCGAGCGTGCGGTGGCGCTGGAGCTGGAGCAGGAGATGCGCGTGGCCGGCGCCACCGGCCCGTCCTTCGCGAGCATCGTCGCGTCCGGCCCGCACGGAGCGCTGCCGCACGCGGTGCCGCGCGACGTGGAGATCCCGGCCGGGCAGCTGGTGGTCGTGGACTGGGGCGCCCTGCTGGACGGCTACTGCTCGGACTGCACGCGCACCGTGGCCACCGGGCCGCTGGAGGACGAGGCCGCGGAGGCGTACGAGCTGGTGCGCCGCGCGCAGCAAACCGGCCTCGAGGCCGTGCGCGCCGGGGCCTCGTGCAAGGCGGTCGACGCCGCCGCCCGCGACGTCATCACCGAGGCCGGGTTCGGTGACCAGTTCGGCCACAGCCTGGGCCACGGCGTGGGCCTGGAGGTGCACGAGGGGCCGACGCTGTCGATGCGGGCCGAGGGCGACCTCAAGGCCGGCAACGTGGTCAGCGTGGAGCCCGGCGTCTACCTGCCAGGGAGGTTCGGCATCCGGATCGAGGACCTGGTGGCGGTGACCGAGACCGGCGCCGACGTGTTCACGCGCCTGTCGAAGGACCTGCTGACCGTCGGCTAGGGCGCGCCGACCGAGGGAAGCTTCTTCAGCTTCTTCACGGGGATCGCGTACTTCGAGGGCTTGGTGGGCACCACCGGGTTCTCGATCTCGTCCAGGCGCTTGAGCAGCTCGGGCCACTGGCCGGGCCGCAGCACGGCGCGGGCCTGCTTCGAGAGCTTGGAGTTCGTGCCGAAGCGGGGGCGGAAGCCCACGTGGATGTGGTCGGCGTGGTCGCCCATGCGCATGGTGTTGGCGCCCAGGTCCAGCAGGCTGATGATCTGGTTGGGCTCGAGCGTGCCCTGCAGGCGCATGAGGTGCCTGACGGCCTGCTCGGTGATGCCCCCACGCTCCTGGTGGCCCAGGATGGGAACGCCGTTGATGCGCGAGATGTCGACCGCGTTGCCCGACGAGTGCGCGGACACGTTGCCCGAGGCGGTCAGGAAGCCGTGGTTGCCCTTCAGGGACGAGACCGTCGGCTTGAGGCCCGACTCGGACAGGTAGGCCAGCGTGGCCAGCACCCGCCGGTCGATCTGCCCGGTGCGGATGTCCTCGGCGCCGCCCTGGTAGAGCTGGATCCGCTGGTCGCCCAGCACGCGCTTCTGCAGCGCGGCCTTGGGCATCAGGATGATCTGGCCGATCGAGTAGCCGTCGTCGCTGTCGCGCAGGGCGTTGCGGCCCGAGGCGCGGTAGATCGAGGTGGCCTCCAGCAGCTTCCAGCCGTCCAGGATCGGCTTGGGGTCGATGGACGGGGCGCCCTTGCCGGCCGGGCGGATGGCGAAGCGCAGGTGCGCCCCCTTCCGCTCATCGGGACGGCCGACGGTGCCCAGCGGCGCGCCCGCCATGACCCGGGAGCCGACCTTCAGCCGGCGCAGCTTGAAGCGCTTGGAGTCGAGCTTCACCGGGCGGGCGTAACCGTCGTAGGTGCTGACGCCCTTGCTCTGCATCTCCAGCAGCTGGTCGGAGCCGCCGTTGTCGCGGGCCGAGGGCATCGAGGGGTGGGCGAACAGGCGCTCCTTGACGGCGGGCGCGGCCCGGCGGCGGGCCGGCTTCCCGCGGCGGGCGGGCTTGTCCGGCTGGCGGCCGGCGGAGGCGGGGCGCGTGGGGGAGGGGTCCTTGTCCTGGTTGGCCTTCAGGGCCTTGGCGGAGACGCCCTTTTCGGCCACATCCTCGCGCGGGGCCGCGTAGCTCTTGGCCACGGACCCGAGGCCGGCGTAGGTGTAGCGGTTGCCGTACACGTCCTGGACGATCACGTAGCGGCCGAGCTTCCTGGAGCGGCCGATCTTCTTGACCTGCCCGTCGTTGGTGGACACCACGGGAGCGCCCTCCTTGGCGAAGATCTCGACCGACCGGCGGTCGTCCTTGGACTCGACCATGTTGGCCGCGTTCTGGCCGGCCTTGGCCTTCTTGACCTTCTGCTCCTTGAGGTCGTCGGCGTAGCGGGCGCGGGCGGCGACGGGGAAGCGGCCCTCGGTCAGGCCGGTCAGCGACCCGACCAGGTCGGCCGGCACTCCGGCGATCAGGCGGGCGCGGAGCATGACCGAGTCCACGTACCAGTCGGCGTGGTTGTAGGCGAAGATCGAGCGGCGGACGTCCTTCTCGTAGCCGGCGGCCTTGAGGTAGCGGGCCGCGGCGAAGATGGCGTCGACGGGGTTGTAGGGGTCCTTCTTGCCGTCCTTGTTGGCGTCGGTGCCGTACTGGCGCCACGTGGGGGGCATGAACTGCATCCAGCCCAGGGCGCCGGCGGACGAGACGTTGAGGTTGCGGCCGTAGTCGGTCTCGATCTCGTTGATCGCCGCCAGGACCTCCCAGCGGACTCCGTATTGGATGCCCGCGGCCTGGTAGATCGGCAGCAGGAACACCGGCACCCGGAATTTGCGGATCACGAAGTTGGGAACGCCCGAGGCGGTCGACGGCCCGGGCAGGGCGTCCACGAACCCGGGGTTCGACGGCAGGGGGGCGCCGTCGGCGCCGCGGCTCTCGGGCTGGGTGGCGGCGCGCTGGCGCGTGCGCGCCCGTCGCTTCTTCCTGCGCTCACCCTCAGGCTTGACTGGAGCCTTAAGCTCTTGGTCAGGCTGAGTCTCAACCTGAGGCTTAGGCTTGGCCTTGGGCTTCCTCGGCTTCCTGGTGTTATCGCTCTGTGCAGGGGCATTGTCGTCCTGCAGCTCGCCGAAGTCGCTCTCGGGAGGCTTGGGCGCGGGCGTGGTGGGCGTCGCGGGAGTGGTGGACTGCGGGGCGCCGGGCGGGATGTCGGCGAAGCCGATCGGCTCTCCGGGCACCAGCGTGCGGATGTCCTGGAGGGACGCGCCGGTGGGCGCGTCGACCACGAAGTACTGGACGGTGCCGTCGGTCATACGAACGGCCACGTTGCGCTTCTCCGCCGAGGCGGGGATCGTGAGCGCGGTCGCCAACGCCGCGGCGAGGGCCGCGAGCAGGCAGAGGGTGTAGATCGTTCGCTTCATGAGCCGGGGCGGGACTCCCCTTGTGCGTATCGGCCGGTGGGCACCGGGCTTGAGTCCCGTAATCAGCGTACCCACTGCTCCCGCGGGTATTTCACGCGCGCAAGCCTACGACCGGGACGCAAAAGTGCCAGTTCACGCAAACCCTCTTCGCGCCCTCAAGGTGCGGCACCTTCCGGACGATTGGCACCACATGCCCTTCGACCTCGACGCCGCGCTGGAGAACACCGTTCGGATCGGCGCTTCAGACCTTCACGTCAAAGTAGCGGCCGTACCCCGGGTCCGCGTGGCCGGCCGCCTGGTGGACCTCCCGGGCTCGAGCCAGGTGACCCCCGAGGATGCCGACAGCGTCCGCGACACGGTGGTCACCGCGCCGGCCAAGCGGAGCGAGCTGGACGAGTACGGCTCGACCGACGCCTCCTACGGCGCGCACGGCCACCGCTTCCGCGCCACCGCCTTCACCCAGCGTGGCTTCCCCTCCTTCGTCTTCCGCGCCGTGCCCGACGCCCCCGACGCCGGCGAGCTCGGCCTGCCCGGTGCCGTGGCCGGCTGGGGCGACGAGAAGCGCGGGCTGGTCGTGGTCACCGGGCCCACCGGCTCGGGCAAGAGCACGACCTGCGCCGCCATCATCGACCGGATCAACCAGACCCGCGACTGCCACATCCTCACCATCGAGGACCCGATCGAGTTCCTGCACGAGGACAAGCGGGCGATCGTGTGCCAGCGCGAGATCGGCCACGACGCCCCCAGCTACCACGTCGCCCTCCGGGCGGCCATGCGCCAGGACCCCGACGTGATCATGGTCGGCGAGGTCCGCGACGAGGAGACGGCGATGACCGCGCTCCGCGCCGCCGAGACCGGCCACCTGGTGGTCTGCACGATGCACACCATCGACGCCTCGGACACGATCCAGCGGTTCGTGGACTTCTTCGGCGAGCAGCGCGGGCCGCTGGCCCGCCAGATGCTGGCCGGCACGCTGGTCGGCGTCTGCTCGCAGCGGCTGATCCCCCGCATCCGCGGCGGGATGGCCCTGAACGCCGAGGTGCTGGTGAACACCTCCCGGATCCAGGATCTGATCACCGAGGGCATGTCGGTCTCCGAGGTGCACAAGGCGCTCAAGGAGGGCGACTTCTACGGGATGCAGTCCTTCGACCAGAGCCTGCTGGAGCTGGTCCGCGAGGGCTCGGTCTCCCAGGAGGACGCGCTCAGCTACTCCAGCTCGCCCAACGACTTCCGCCTCTCGCTTCAGCAGGCCGACGTGGACGGCCTGGCCAGCGTCGGCCCGGCCTAGCGCAGCTCCTTGCGCAGGCGGCGCACCATGGTGTCGTCGTCCCGCGAGGGGCGGCGGATCTCGCCGCGCAGTCGCTCCAGGACCTCCTCGGTCCACTCGTGCGTGCCCAGCGTCAGGAAACGCAGCGTGACCACGCGGATGTAGGCCTCGGTCTCGGTGCCCTGGCCCAGCAGGTCGGCCTCGCGCAGCATCTCGACGACCGGCACGTACTCGTCGTCGAACCAGGCCTGGGCCACCTCGTCGCGCGTCATCGGCTCCTGGCGCGCCTGCATGGCGCGGAAGCCCCAGGCCTCCACGCCCTCGGCCAGGCCGGCGTAGCGCCACTCGTCCGAGAGCTCGATCCGGGCGTGTGCCTCGGGCGGCAGCGGCACCCGCTCGCGGAACAGGCGCTCGTGGCTCTTCAGGGGCAGGTCGATGCGAGGCGAGTCGGGGTCGGGCCGGACCACGGTCAGGATCTCGGTCACGTAGGCGTCGATTGACCCGAAGCCCATCGCCCGCGCCACCGACACGCGGTGGTGGCCGTCCTTGACGAAGTGCAGCTCGCCGATCCGGTAGACGTCGATCGGCGGCATCTCCTTGCCCTGGCGCTGGGCGGTGGCGATCCGCTCCCAGCGCGTGCGGACGCGGTTGGTGGTAGGGCGGAAGTCGCGGTCGAACTCGCGCCCGCGGTCCACCGTGCCCACGATCGAGTCCAGCGGGATCGACTCCAGCCCCAGCCGTTTCTCGCCGCGGCGGCCCAGGGCCTCGACGACCTCGTCGAAGGGCAGGATCACGTTCACGTCCGCCGGGGCCAGGCGCAGCCTGGACGAAAGCTTCCCGATGGCCCGCCGGCGGCGCTCGCGCGCGAAGTCGAAGCTGGCGTCGGTCTGGGGCATCCCGGTGTCGCGTGCCATTGCACTGAGGGTACGCCGCCATCTGGCGCGCAAGGGACCTTGCGTCCCGGCCTGCCCGTATGCGAACGTGTGTTCGTATCGTGATCGTGTGCGTTCTCATCCCCCGATTCGCCCTCCTGGCGGCTCTGGGCGACCGGCGCGCGCTGCTCGCCGAGCCGGTGGCGCTGGCCCCCGAGGCGGGCCGCGAGCAGATGGTCGGCGAGGTGTCGGCGCCGGCGGAGGCGTTCGGCATCGTGCCCGGCATGCGGGTGGGGGAGGCGCTCTCGCGCTGTCCCGAGCTGAGGCTCGAGCCGCCCGACCCCGAGGGCGCGCGCGGGCTCTGGCACGAGGTGCTGGACCGGATCGAGTCGATCGGCGCAGCGCCGGAGTCCGAGAGCGCCGGCGCCGCCTTCTTCGCCGCCGACGGGCTGGAGGGCCTGCACGGGGGCGACCTGGGCGGCGTGCTGGCCGCTACCCGGCGGTCGCTGGGACGCGGTTCGCGGCTGGGCGCGGCCCGGTCGCGCTTCGCCGCCCTGTGCGCGGCGCGCCAGGCGAGGCCACGGCGGGCGCCGGTGGTGGTCGAGGACGGCGACACGGCGCGTTTCCTGGCCCCGTTGCCGGCTGGCATGCTGCGCGCGCGGCCCGAGCTGGCCGAGCTTCCGGACGTGCTCGACCGCCTCGGCGTGCGCACGCTGGGCGACCTGGCCGCCCTGCCCTCGCGGGCGGTGGCGGAACGCTTCGGCCATCCGGGCCTGCTGGCGCTGGACCTGGCCCGCGGGCGCGACACCCCGTTGGCGCCCCGGCGCCCGCCCGAGCCGGTGTCTGAGCGCATCGACCTGCCCGACGCGGCCTCGGGCCCCCAGCTCGAGCGGGCGCTCGAGCTGCTGATCGCCCGCGCGCTGGCGCGGCGCGAGCGGCGCGGGCGGACGCTGCGGTCGGTCGCGGTGGCGGCCCGCTTCGTGGCGGGGGGCACCTGGCGCTGCGCGGTCACGTTGCGCCACGCCAGCGCCGACCCTGGCCGGATACTGCTGGCCCTCGGGCCGAAGCTGGCCGAGTTGCCGGCGCCGGCCGAGTCGCTGGCGCTGGAGGTCGAGGCCTTCGGCCCGCCCGCCACCGACCAGGGCCGGCTGCTGGACGACGGCGGCGCCGAGCGCCGTGCCCGCCTCGGCGAGGCGGTGCGCCAGGCCCGCCAGGCCGCCGGCCCGGAGGCCGCGCTGCGGGTGCTGGACGTGGATCCGGACTCGCGCGTGCCCGAGCGCCGGGCCGTGCTGGCGCCGTGGGAGCGCTGAGCCCCGTGGCGGGCACGAGGCGGCTGGGGGCCCCGCGGCCTGTCGAGGTGCGCGCGGCCGGCGGCGTTCCCGCCCGGGTGGCCGGCGTGCCCGTCGAGGCGGTGCGCGAGGACTGGGTGGTGGAGGACCGCTGGTGGACCGGCCGTCCCGTGCGCCGGCGCTACTTCGAGCTGGTCCTGGGCGACGGGCGGGACGTGACGGTGTTCTGCGTGCTGGGCCAGGGGAGGTGGTTCAGCCAGCGGGCGTGAGCGTTTGACCCGGGCGCCGGGCGGTAATCCTCAACGCATCGCCTCCGACGAGCCCGCCAACGACGCTCGACGCGCGGAGCGCCGCCGGGACAGGCGCCGGGCCATCGCCCTGCGGCGGCGCAACGCGCTGGCCGTGCTGGCCGCGGTGGCGTTCATCGCGGGTGTGATCGCGGGTGCCGGCGGCGACGACACGGGTTCCGGCGAGAGCACCGCGGAGGCCGATGCGCAGCCCGCGCCCGAGCTGCCCGGCGGAGGGCGCCGGATCATTCCCGGCCGGCACGTGGTGGCGCTGTACGGAGCTCCGCAGGACCGCGAGCTGGGGGCGCTGGGCATCGGTACCCCCGATGCGGCGGCGCGCCGCCTGCTGCGCCAGACACGCGCCTACCGCGGCCGCGGCACCCGCGAGCTGCCGGCCATGGAGCTGATCGCCACGGTGGCCAACAGCGACGCGGGCGACGACGGGCGGTTCCGCACCCGCCAGCCCGACGCCGTGATCCGCCGCTACCTGCGGGCGGCGCGCAAGGTGGGGGCAATCCTGCTGCTGGACGTCCAGCCCGGGCGGTCCGACTTCCTGACCGAGGCCAAGGCGCTGCGCAAGTGGCTGGCCGAGCCCGACGTGGGCCTGGCGCTGGACCCCGAGTGGCGGATGGAGGAGGGCCAGATCCCGGGCCAGGCGATCGGCTCGGTGGACGCGTCCGAGGTGAACCGGGTGTCTGGCTGGCTGGCGGGCGAGGTGCGCCGCGGCCGCCTGCCCCAGAAGCTGCTGGTGGTCCACCAGTTCACGCGCGACATGATCCGCGGGCGGGAGCGGCTGGCCCGCCCGCCGGGTGTGATGCCGGTGCTGAACGTGGACGGTTTCGGCGACCCGGCGCAGAAACAGGCGAAGTACCGCGAGCTGGCCCAGCGGCGGCTGCCGAACGGCTTCAAGCTCTTCTACAAGGAGGACCGCCCGATCATGAGCCCCCGGCAGGTGGAGGCGCTGCGGCCCCGGCCGCAGCTCGTGGTCTACGAATAGCAAGAATTGTTAGGTACGCCTAAGTCGTGTTAGGTTGGCCTAACTATGGCCCCCCTCAAGCGGTATATCCGCGACAATCACCTTGCTTTCCTCGCCCTTTTCCTCGCCTTGGGCGGGACGTCGTACGCCGCTGTGACGCTCGAGCGCGACAGCGTCGGCGCCAAACAGATCCGCCAGGGGGCCGTGACGTCGAATGAGGTCAGGAACCGCTCGCTGCTGGCGGAGGACTTCAAGGGCGGTGAGCTCCCGCGCGGCCGCAGGGGCGCCACCGGTGCCGCGGGCGCCAGGGGCGCGACCGGTCCCGCCGGTCCCGCGGGCGCGGCCGGCAAGAACGGCCAGGACGGCCAGCCCGGCCAGGCCGGCCAGGTTCCCAGCGTGCGGTTGCTGCGCGGCAGCGGCACGACGTACTCCGTCCCCGACGCCTCTACGGCGACCGCCGCCCAGAGCGTCATCGCCTGGCGGACCCCGCCCGCGAGCCCGACGCCCGGGCAGAGCTACGACAACGGCGGGTTCTTCTCCACAACGCCGGCGACAGGCTGCACGACCGAGACGGGCGGCGCAGGGACGGACCCGCTCGACGTGAACAAGTGCATCGTGTTCCCGCGCAGCGGCGTCTACGCGATCAGCGCGGGTCTGCGCTGGGCGCCGAGCGCCACCGGGCGGCGCACCGTGCGGATCAGCGCCGGCGGGGGGCGGATCTTCGCCTCCCAGTCCACGCTGGCGGTCGGGGACGCAAACCAGCAGACCCTGGTCCAGGCCTCGACAACCGAGCGGTTCACCGCCGGGCAGTACGCCTACGTGAGCGGCGAACAGAGCTCCGGCGGCGCACTGAACGTGGCCGGCTCGCTCCAGCAGGTCTACTTCGCGGCCACCTGGCTCGGACCGTAACCCCGTAGCTTGACCGTACGGCATGCGAACATGTGTTCGCATGCCGTACGCCGAGCTCCACTGCCATTCCGCCTTCTCGTTCCTGGACGGTGCGTCGCATCCCCAGGAGCTGGCGGGTGAGGCGGTCGAGCAGGGCCACACCGCGCTGGCGCTGACCGATCACGACGGCCTGCACGGCGCCATGGAGATGGCGCAGGCCTTGAAGGGCACGCCGGTGAAGCACATCACCGGCGCCGAGATGACCATGGAGGACGGCTCGCACCTGACGCTGCTGTGCGAGAACCGCCAGGGCTATCGAAACCTGTGCCGGCTGATCACCGAGGCCTACGCGGGCACCCGCTCGTCGGCAAACCGCGAGGCCCAGCCGCCGGTCACCACCTACGAGTCGCTGGAGCGCCACGCCGGGGGCCTGGTCTGCCTGTCGGGCTGCGCCCGGCACGGAGCCGTGGCCCGGGCGGTCGAGGCGGGCCGCCACGCCGAGGCCGCCGGCGCGGGCCGGCGGCTGCTGCGCGCGTTCGGGCCCGAGCGGCTGCGGATCGAGATCCAGCGTCCCTACGCCCGCCACGACCGCCGCCGCAACCGGCTGCTGTGCCAGCTGGCCGAGCGGCTGGGCGTGCCCGCCGTGGCCACCGGCAACGTGCACGCCCACTCGCGCGCGCGGGCGCGGCTGCAGGACGCCATGGTGGCAGTGGGCCTTGGCAAGACCATGGACGAGTGCGAGCCCCAGCGGCGCGGCAACTCCTCGCACGCGCTGGCCCCGCCGGAGGCTATGGCGGCGCGGTTCGCCGAGCACCCGGACGCGGTCCGGGAATCCGGCCGGCTGGCCGAGCGGATGGCCTTCGACCTGACCAGCGACCTGGGCTACTCCTACCCGGGCTCGGAGGACCCTGAGGCCGACGCCAAGCTGGCGCGCGCCTGTGCCGACGCGCTCGAGGAGCGCTACCCGCGCGGGGCGGCGCGTTCGCGCGCGGCCGCGCGGGTGGACGAGGAGCTGCGCGTGATCCGCCACCTGGACCTGTCCGGCTTCTTCCTGCTGCACCGCGACATGCTGGAGCTGGCGCGCGAGGTGGCGGTCGAGGTGCGCGGGCCCAGCCTGGCCCGCTCGGTGCTGCCGCCGGGGCGCGGGCGCGGCTCCAGCGTGGCCTCGATCGTCTGTTACCTCACGGGCCTGTCGCACATCGATCCGCTGGAGAACGAGCTGCACCTGGGCCGGTTCCTGAACGAGGACCTGAAGGCGCTGCCGGACATCGACCTGGACTTCCCGCGCGACATCCGCGAGGTGCTGATCCCGCGCGTGCACGAGCGCTACGGCCACGAGAACTCGGCGCTGGTGGCGGCCTTCCCGACCTACCAGGTCAAGTCGGCGGTGCGCGACTTCGCCAAGTCGCTGGG
>DASQLM010000095.1:0-2635 GCA_035630015.1 Thermoleophilaceae bacterium
ACCATCGCGTACTCGCGCAGCAGCTCGCTGAACAGGTAGTCGTAACAGGTGGTGAAGCCCAGCTTGCCGTGGCGCGTCTCCATGACCAGCCGGTCGTCGCGGCCGCTGTCGGTGTAGTCCTTCTCGATGCCCGGCAGGAAGACTTTGTCGTAGGTCTGGTCGTCGGCCAGGTAGTCGTCCCCGCCGTCGACGGCGAAGGTGCGGTTCAGGAACCGGCCCTCGTCCTTCGACGCGGTCAGGTTGTTCAGCAGGATCGTTTCCAGCCCGTCGCCCAGCAGCGGCACCAGCTCGGACTCGATCCAGTCGGTGTTGGCCTCGGTGACCGCCTCCTCCAGGTACTCGAGGCACTCCTCGCGCTCGTCCCAGAAGTAGCCCGACAGGCAGAACTCGGGGAACACGGCGATGTTGACCTTGCGGTCCTTGAAGATCTTCACCGCGCGCAGGATCTTGTCGCGGTTGGCCTCCACGCCCGGCACCTCGGCGTGGATGTTCGCCAGGCCCACCGAGAGCTTGGACTCGTCGTCGCAGTAGGTGCGCTCGGCGATCAGGAACTCGTCGATCTTCTCCATGGCGCGGACTGTAAGGCGTCTGCGTCATTCTCCCCCGGGTGGTCGATCCGGTCTCCCTGTCCGCACGGCTGCTGGACGATCCCGGCGACCACGGGCATCTGGGCGAGGTCGACCCGCTCGCCCTGGCGAGCCAGGAGGCGCGCGTGGCGTTCTGGCTCAACGTCTACAACGCCCTGCTCCGCGGCGAGCTGGCCGAGCGCCCGCGAACGGGCAACCTGATCCGCCACCGGCGTCTGTTCCGCTCGGCCGGGTGGCTGGTCGGCGAGCACCGGTACACGCTGGATCAGATCGAGCATGGCCTGCTGCGCCGCAACGCCCGCCCGCCGTACGCCCTGCGCTCGCTGCTCAGGGCCGGCGACCCGCGGCTGAGCGCCGCGCCGCCGGCAGTCGACCCGCGCGTGCACTTTGCACTGAACTGCGGCGCACGCTCCTGCCCCGTGGTGCGGCCCTACGACGCCACCGGCCTGGACGCCGCCCTCGAGGCGGCGACGGCGGACTACGTGCGGCGCGAGTCCGAGGTCGCCGGCGGCCGTGTCCTGCTACCCGGCCTGTGCCGGCTGTACCGGTCGGACTTCGGCGGCGATGCGGCGCTGCGCGCCCTGGCCGCCCGGCACCTCGACGCGACCGTTCCCCCCGGCCGGCTGCGCTTCACGCGGTTCGACTGGACGCTCGTCTAGCCGCTCGCCGGGGCGCCGTCGTCCAGCGCCAGCACCGGGACGTCGTCGCCGCCGGTCAGCGCGCGGATCTCGTCGCGCTTGCCGCGGCGCGAGAGCGGCACGTTCTTGAAGCCGCCCATCGGCCTGACCTTAACTCAGGCCTCCAGCGCCTCGGACACTTCCAGCCACGCGGACTCGGTCCGCTCCTTCTCGGCCTCCAGAGCCGACAGCTCGGCCTGGAGCTCGCGCAGGCGGTCGAAGTCCGTGGCGCTGACGGCCATCTGCGTGTGCAGCTCCTGCTCGCGCCCGGTCAGCTTCTCCAGCGCGCGCTCCAGCCGCGCCGCCTCCTTGCGCCCGGCCCGCTGGGCGGCGCCGTTGCCACCACCGCTCGGCTTGCCCGAGCGCGGCGCCGAGGCGGGCGCCCCCGCGCGCGAGCGCACGTACTGCTCGATGCCGCCGGGCAGGTGCCGGATGTCACCGTCGTCGCCCAGCGCGTAGACGTTGTCGCACACGCGCTCCACGAAGTAGCGGTCGTGGCTGACCACCACCATCGTGCCCGGCCACGCGTCCAGAAGGTCCTCGAGCGCGGTCAGGGTGTCAATGTCCAGGTCGTTGGTGGGCTCGTCCAGCAGCAGCACGTTGGGCTCGCCCATCAGCAGGCGCATCAGCTGGAGGCGCCGGCGCTCGCCGCCGGACAGGTCGCGCACCAGCGTGCGGGCACGGTCGCCACGGAAGCCGAACCGCTCGCACAGCATCCCCGCCGTGATCTCGTGACCGCCGCTCAGCTTGGCCACTCCCTTGACCTCCTCCAGGGACTCCAGCACCCGGAGATGGCCGGGGATCTCCACGGTGTCCTGGGACAGGTGCGCCAGCCGGACGGTGCTGCCGCGCTCGACCACGCCGGCCGTCGGCTCGACCTCGCCACCCATGACCTTCAGCAGCGACGTCTTGCCCGAGCCGTTCACGCCCACCAGGCCCAGGCGCTCGCCGGGGCCCAGGCGCCAGGTCACGTCGCGCAGCACCACCCGCTCGCCGTAGGCCAGCGACACGCCCACGGCGTCCAGCACGCGGTCGCCCAGGCGGGCGGCGGCGAAGCGCAGCAGCTCGGCGCGGTCGCGCGGCTCGGGCTCGTCGGCGATCAACGCGTTGGCCGCCTCGATCCGGAACTTGGGCTTCGACGTGCGCGCCGGCGGCCCGCGGCGCAGCCAGGCCAGCTCCTTGCGCATCAGCTGCTGGCGGCGGTCCTCGCGCGCAGCGGCCTGGCGGTCGCGCTCGGCGCGGGCCAGCACGTAGGCGGCGTACCCGCCCTCGTACTGGTGGATGGCGCCGTCGGCCACCTCCCACGTGTGCGTGCACACCGCGTCCAGGAACCAGCGGTCGTGGGTCACCACCATCATCGACCCGCGCCGG
>DASQLM010000096.1:0-8010 GCA_035630015.1 Thermoleophilaceae bacterium
AGCGCAACGCCCAGTTCTGGCTGCGCAGCCCGTTCCCCGGCAGCCGCGGCTACGTGCAGTTCCGCGGCAGCCAGATGCTGTTCGAGTACTACGTCGGCGAGGGCCTGCAGCTGCAGCCGCTGGCCAACTTCAAGAAGGCCAACTCCCTGCACGGGGCCTGCGTGAAGCCCACGGCCGGCGTGGCGTGCAACCGCGCGGCGCTGGCCAAGCTGCTGGACGAGATGGTGGCCACCCGCGTCAAGCGGGGCAAGTTCACCGCCTGGGAGTACTACTTCGACTTCGGCGGCCGCCCGCCGTGGATCAGCGGCATGGCCACCGCCACCGGCATACAGGCCTTCGGCCGCGCGGGCCAGCTGCTGAACACCTCCAAATGGCGCAAGTACGTGAGGGCCGCCTACCCCGCGTTCACCACGCGCGCCCCCACCGGCGTCCTGGCCCGTGGCCCGATGGGCGGCAATCACTATCTGCAGTACTCGTTCGCGTCGCGGCTGTACATCATCAACGCCTTCCTGCAGTCGATCATCGGCCTGTACGACTACGCCGAGATCACCGGGGACCCCACCGCCGCTCGGCTGTGGCGTGCCGCCGAGCCCGAGGCGCGCAAGGAGCTGCCGGCCAACGACACCGGCGACTGGTCGACCTACTCCTACCGCGGCCGCGAATCCACCCGTGAGTACTACGACCTGCTGCTGGAGTTCACCGCCGGCATGTGCCACCGGCTGAAGATCGAGCAGTACTGCACCACCACGAAGAACTTCCGGAAGTACATCGCCAAGCCGGCCACGCTGACCTTCGCCGGCCCCGCAACCGCCACCAAGGGCCAGGAGACCCAGATCCGCTTCAACGTGGACAAGTTGTCGGCCGTCCAGATCGTGATCACCCACGAGAACGGCAAGACCTCGCTGAACAAGACGGCCACGTTCAGGCGCGGTGCGGGGTCGTTCACCTGGAAGCCGGGAGCGACCGGCACGTACACGGTGACGCTGTCGGCGAAGGAGCTGCGCACGGGCAAGGGCCTGCGCACGCGCACCGAGCCGGCCGAGATCGTCTCGCAGTAGCGCATACCATCCCCCGATGGCGCCTCCGCGCACCATCCTCTACACCGGCAAGGGCGGTGTCGGCAAGACATCGGTGGCTGCCGCGACGGCGCGCCGCTGCGCCGCCGCGGGCCTGCGCACGGTGGTGCTGTCCACCGACCCCGCGCACAGCCTGTCCGACTCGCTGGAGGTGCCGCTGGGCAGCGAGCCCACGGAGGTGGCCCAGAACCTGTTCGGCCAGGAGCTGAAGGCCCAGGAGGAGATGGAGCGCCACTGGGAGGCCGTGGCCGAGTGGCTGGGCCGGCTGCTGACCGACCAGGGCGTGGACCGGATCTCGGCCGAGGAGCTGACCGTGCCGCCGGGCATGGACGAGCTGTTCAGCCTGCTGCGGATCAAGCAGCACTACGACGAGGAAGCCTTCGACGTGGTGATCGTGGACTGCGCCCCCACCGGCGAGACGCTGCGGCTGCTGTCGTTCCCCGACGTCTGCCGCTGGTGGCTGGAGAAGGTGTTCCCGTGGCAGGGCAAGCTGATGGCCGCCGCCCGGCCGCTGGCCCGCGGCGTGCCGCTGCCCGGCCAGGCGGTGTTCGACGACGTCGAGCGGCTGGTCCGCAACCTGGTGGACATGAACGCCATCCTGCGGGACGGGTCCACCACCTCGGTGCGGCTGGTCATGAACCCCGACCGGATGGTGGTGCGCGAGTCGATGCGCACGTTCACCTACCTGAACCTGTACGGGTACCTGACCGATGCCGTTGTGGTGAACCGGATCCTGCCCGAGGAGGCGGCGAACGGCTACTTCCAGGGCTGGCGCGAGGCCCAGCAGGAGCACATGGAGCTGGTGCGCTCGGCGTTCGCCCCCGTGCCGGTGCTGACGGCGCCGTGGATGCCCACCGAGGTGTCGGGGCCCGAGCTGCTGGACGAGCTGGGGGCGGCCGTGTTCGAGGACGCCGAGGCCCACGACGTGCTGCACCGCGAGCTGACCCAGGAGCTGACCGCCGAGAACGGGCACGCCCGCCTGCGGCTGCCGCTGCCGCTGGCCGAGCGGGGCGACATCGAGCTGAAGAAGATCGGCCTCGAGGTTGTGGTCAGGGTCGCCGGCCAGAAGCGCACTATCATCCTGCCCCCTTCACTGGCGGCGTACGAGACCAGCGGAGCGCGCTTCGCCGACGGCGCGCTGGAGGTCGACTTCGAGAGGGCAGCCGATGGACCAGGGGCACAGCAGACCGACTGACGACAGCCCGGACGCAGACTGGGGCCGGCGCCGCCGTGGCACGGCGCCCCCGCCCCGGGCGTCCTGGGAGGAGGCCCGCGACGAGTTCGAGCGGGCCAGCCAGGCCTGGGAGCGCCACAAGTCCGAGTCAGGCGGCGACTGGGAGCCGCCCGGCGCCGGCCCCCGGGCCACGCCCGGCGCGGGCCCCGACCTGTCCGGGCTGCTGGTGCTGCTGGACACGCTGCGCCAGGCCGCGCCCGCCGAGCTGCAGGAGCGCACGTCGGCGCTCATCCGCGAGGTGCTGCTGACCCTGCGCGCGCTGATCGACTGGTACCTCGAGCATCTGGACCGGCCGGCGGAGAAGCCCAAGGTCGAGGACATCCCCATCGAATAACCGTCCAGGTCCGGCGGATTTCGCTCAGTAGAGCGGAATCGGCCAACCGTCCAGGCCTGACTGGACGACCTCGCCACACCCCCCGCGGCCGTCGAGCCAGAGGGGTGTGTCCGCCCCGACCACATTCATCCGCCGCACCGTCCTGCTGGGGGCCGCGGTGCTGGCCCTCACCCCCGCCGCCTCCCAGGCCGCCGCCACCGGCGACGACGTGATCGTGGGCGTCACCCCCAAGGCCCAGGACGTGGACGGTCAGCGACTGGCCCCGCGCGTCAAGCTGGTCGACGGCGACCGGGCCGACCGGCTCGAGGACCAGCCCGGCGTCCGCTTCGTCGAGCCCAACGGAACCTTCAAGGTCACGGCCACCGCCTCCACGGTCCCCTCGGACAAGCTGTTCTCGCAGCAGTGGGCGCTGGCCAGCGCCGACGGCATCGGCGCGCCCGGCGCATGGTGGACCAGCCGCGGAGCCGGCGCCGTGATCGCAGTGGTGGACACCGGCATCGACCTCTCCCACCCCGACCTGGCCGCCAACCTCTGGACCAACCCCGCCGAGGCGCCCGGCAACGGCATCGACGACGACCGCGACGGCTTCGTGGACGACGTGCACGGTGCCAACATCCTGTCCGGCAACGGTGCCGTCCAGGACGGCTACGGCCACGGCACCGCCATGAGCGGCGCCGCCGCCGCGGCGGCCAACACGGTCGGCGTCACCGGCGTCGCGCCCGGCGCGAAGATCATGCCCGTGAAGGTGCTGGCCGACGACGGGTCGGGCAACACCAGCTCCGTGATCGCCGGCATCCGCTACGCCGTCGCCCACGGCGCCGACGTTGTCAACCTGAGCATGAACGGCCCCGAGCGCAGCCAGGCGCTGGAGGAGACGCTGGCCGCGGCCAAGGCTGCCGGCGTCGTGGTCGTCGCCTCCGCCGGCAACGACTCCGGAAACCGCGACGTGACCCCCTCCTACCCCGCCTCCGCCCCCGGCGACCAGGTCCTTCCCGTGGCCGCCGGGTCCACCGACGGCGGGATCGCCCCGTTCTCGGCCTACGGCCGCTCGGTGCCGCTGGCGGCCCCCGGCCAGGACGTGCTGACCACCGCCCGCGGCGGCCGCTACGCCACCAGCTCGGGCACCTCGGTCGCCACGGCCCAGGTCAGCGGCGCCGCCGCCCTGCTGGCCGCGGCCCGGCCCACCGCCACCCCGGACCAGATCCGCGGAGCGCTGGTCGGCGGCGTGCGCCGGCTCAGCCGGGACGCGGGCATGGTCGGCACCGGCGGCTCGCTGGACGCCTCCCGCGCCATGTCCCGCCTGATCCCGGGCGCCGGGCCCCGCGTCACGCTGGCCTCGCGCAAGCTGATCCGCTCCCGCTCCGGCCGCGTGGCCCTGCGCTGGCGCGCCCGTGGCGCCGTCGGCGCCGTCGCCCGCTACAAGGTCAAGGTGGGCCGGCGCTCGTTCGCCGTCCGCTCCCAGGCGGCCGTCCGCAAGGCCTCCCAGCGCCGCGTGCTCCGCCTGCCGGCCGGCCGCTACCGCTTCAGCGTGGCCGCCTACGACGCCTCGGGACGCTCGCTGGCCACCCGCAAGGGCAAGGTCAAGGTGGCCAAGAAGAAGCACCGCCGCGCCTCGCGGCACAGCTCGCGCCGCCGCTGAGCGCCCCAACGGGGTTGCGTACCCTTCGGGCCGTGGCCTCGTTGGTCCAGCTCTGGCGCCGGCTCGGGTTCGAGCAGAAGGTGGCCGCCGTCGCCGCGGTCCTGCTGATCGTGAGCACCTTCGGCCCGTTCTCGATGGTCGAGGCGGCCGTGATCCTGACCGCCGTGGGTGTGCTGGCGCTGCTGCGCGCCCGCGCCGAGGGGCGGCGCTTCCACCTCCCGCTGGCCGACGGCACGCTGATCATGGCTGCCGCGGGCTGGGCGGCCCTGCTGATCCTGACGCGCCTGTTCGACCGCCCGTTCGGCCAGAACGTGCTGGCCCTGGCCTGTGCCGCGCTGCTGGCCGCCGCGGGCCTGCGCGAGCGGGCGGTGCGCCCGCGCGACGACATCCCCGCGCCCGCCCCGCCTGCCCCGCCCGCGGAGTGGGACCCGCCCGCCGACGACGCCGTGACCGTGCCCCTGGCCCGCGACGAGGAGGCCACCGCCGCGCTGCCGCCGACTACGAGCCGCCCGCCGCGGGGGCCGCGGCCGGACGGCCCGCCCCGCCCCCGCTGACCCGGGCCGCCTCGCGCGGGCTCCCGGCCAGCTGGCCGCCGGGACAGCCCTCCGCCTGCACCTCCCGCTCGGGGTTGCGGATGCCTATGAGCGCGGCCAGGCCGCCCAGAGCCACCAGCACGGACGAGATGGCCATGGCGAAGTGGAACGCGTCAACCGACGCATCGGCCTCGTTGCCGTAGCGCCCGGCCACGAGCGCGCCGACGAGCGCGATGCCCAGCAGCCCCGCCGTGCGCGCGATGGCGTTGTTGATGCCGCTGGCCGTCCCCGCGTTGTCCTCGTCCGCGGCCGCCAGCACGGTCGCGGTCAGCGGTGCGACGGTCATCGACAGGCCCACCGAGAACACCAGCAACGGCGGCAGCAGGTCGCTGAAGTACTGCACGTCCGCGTCCACGGTGGTCATCAGCGCCAGCCCGGTGGCGGTCACCAGTGGGCCGACCCCCATGAAGAAGCGTGGCCCGTAGCGGTCGGCCAGCGCGCCGAAGCGCGAGGACGTGGCGAACATGACCAGCGTCACGGGCACGGACGCGGTGCCCGCGGCCACCGCGCTGTACCCCGCTCCCGCCTGCAGGAAGATCACCAGGAAGAAGAAGAGCAGCGACAACCCGGCGTACATGGACAGCGTCTGCAGGTTGCCGATGGCGAAGTTGTGGATCTTGAACAGGTCCAGGTTGAGCATCGGGTACTCGGTGCGGCGCTCGTGCAGCACGAAGGCCACCATCAGCACCACCGACGCCACGAGCGGCCCGGCCACCGTCGGATCGGCCAGGCCGACCTCGGGCGCGCGCACCAGCCCGAAGGTCAGAGCGGCCAGCCCCGCGGCGCACTGGAGGGCGCCGGCGATGTCGATCGGCGGGTGGTCCTTTCCGCGAGCACCCTCCGGCACCACGCGCGCCACCAGGAACAGCGTGACCAGCACCAGCGGCACGTTCAGCGCGAAGATCCACCGCCAGGAGGCGGTGTCCACCAGCTGGCCGCCGATCAGCGGCCCGATGACCACGCCGATGGCGCCCCAGGCCGTCCAGGAGCCCACCGCCTTGCCGCGCTCGTCGCGCGGGAAGACCATGACGATCACCGCCAGCGCCGCGGGCGACACCAGCGCGCCGCTGACGCCCTGGAGCGCACGGGCCAGCACCAGGACCTCGATGGTGGGCGCCACCGCGCACAGCAACGAGGTCACGCCGAACCCGATCAGCCCGGCCGTGAACACACGCCGCTCGCCGAGCACGTCGCCCAGCGAGCCGCCGACCAGGATCAGCGAGGCCAGGGTGATCAGGTAGGCGTTGGCCGTCCACTGCTGGCCAGCGAAGCCCCCGCCGAGATCCTCGCGGATGGCCGGGAGCGCCACGTTCACGACCGTGGAGTCCACGGCCACCACCGTCGAGCCCAGGATGCAGGCCACCAGCACCAGGCGCTTGTGGTGATCGCTCGGCGAGGCGGCCATCAGAGCAGTATCGCGAGGGGCTCAAGTTCTGGCCGGAACCGCCGATATGCAGGGATAGAGCGGCGCCCAGTACCGGGCTCACCTCTCTCAACCTCCCTCCTGTCGGACAGAGACGGCCGGCCCCCAAAGGGCCGGCCGTTTCTATGCTCAGGGAATGGCCGACGCCGTCTCCATCCGCGAAGTGGGTCCCCGCGACGGGTTCCAGAACGAACCCGAGGTCATTCCAACCAAGGCCAAAATCGCCCTGATCGACCAGTTGGCCCGCACCGGCCTGCGCCGGCTGGAGGTCACCAGCTTCGTGCGCGCCGACGTGATCCCCCAGCTGGCCGACGCCGCAGAGGTGCTGCCGGCCATCGACGTGCCGGACGAGGTCGAGGTGGCCGTGCTGGTGCCCAACGAGCGCGGGCTGGACAACGCTCTGGCCCTGCGCGAGCACTTCCACCAGGCCAACCTGTTCCTGTCGGCCACCGAGTCGCACAACCGGGCGAACGTGAACCGGTCGGTGGAGGAGTCGCTGACCGGCCTGGAGCGCGTGACCGAGCGCTCGCTGGCCGAAGGCCTCCGGGTGGCCGCCGTGATCTCGGTGGCGTTCGGGTGCCCCTACGAGGGGCCGGTCGAGACCGGGACGGTGATGAACATCGCCGATCGCCTGGCTGCCGCCGGGGTGGCCGAGATCGGCTTCGGCGACACCACCGGCATGGCCAACCCGGCCCAGGTGCGCGAGTTCTTCGGGGTGGCCTCCTCGCGCCTTCCCGGCGTTGAGCTGACCGCCCACTTCCACAACACGCGCGGCCAGGGGCTGGCCAACGCGCTGGCCGCGCTGGAGGCCGGCGTGCGCTCGTTCGAGTCCTCCTTCGGCGAGCTGGGCGGGTGCCCCGTGCCCGCGGGCGCCACCGGCAACGTGGCCAGCGAGGACCTGGTGTCGATGCTGCACGAGATGGGCCACGACACCGGCATCGACCTGGAGGCGCTGCTGGCCTGCGCGCAGGCCGTCCAGGAGGAGCTGGGCCGCCCGCTGGGCAGCCACCTGCTCACGGCGGGGCCGGTGGACTGGCGAGGAGAGCGACCAGCTCCCTGACGAGCCGCGGGGCGTGGCTGCCAAGGACGCAGGGAGCGAAGCCTGCGAGCAGCAGGCGATGCGACCGAGGACGCCGGCAGGCGCGTCCCGCGGCTCGTCAGGCTCCTAGAACATCGGCGTCTCGCGGTAGCTGCCCCAGACCTGCTGGAGCGACTCCACGATCTCGCCCTCGGTGCAGTGCGCCCGGGCGCAGTCCAGCAGCGCGGGCATCAGGTTCACGTCGGGCTTGGCCGCCTGGTCGCGCAGGTCGGCCAGCGCCACCTGCACGCGCGCGCCGTCGCGGTCGGCCCGCACGGACGCCACCCGCTTGGTCTGCTTGCCCTCCGACGCCGGGTCCATGTGCAGCAGCTCGGTGTCGTCCAGCTCGTTGCCCTCGGTCAGCTCGGTCACGCCGACCATCGAGCGCTTGCCGTCGTCCAGCTCGGTCTGGAACGTGAACGCGGCGTCGGCGATCTCGCGCTGGGGGTAGCCGGTCTTGACCGCCTCGACCATGCCGCCGAGCTCGTCGATCTTCGAGAAGTACCCGTAGGCCTGGCGCTCCATCTCGTCGGTCAGCTCCTCGACGAAGTACGAGCCGCCGAGCGGGTCGATGGTGTTGGTCACGCCGGTCTCGCGGGCGATGATCTGCTGGGTGCGCAGCGCGATCCGCAC
>DASQLM010000097.1:0-5365 GCA_035630015.1 Thermoleophilaceae bacterium
CGGACACCTCGATGCCCACGTGGTCGATCATCGGGTGACAGGCTACGCCGTATCCTGCGGGCCGACACCATGGGGGGTCGTCTAACGGCAAGACACCGGGTTTTGGTCCCGGCAATGGAGGTTCGATTCCTCCCCCCCCAGTTGCTCAGTCCAACAGCTCCCTGAGCCGCAGCGCGGTCTCCAGCTCGGCCCGGCGCGCCGCAACCGGGCGGCCGGTGCGCTCCTCCACCGTGCGCAGGCGCTGGGCCACCGTCTGCTCGTGCACGCCCAGAGCCGCGGCGGCCGCAGCGGCGTTCTGCCCGGCTGCGAACCAGGCGCTGAGGGTGCCGCGTAGGCGCTGGGCGCGGAGGTCCTCGCCGTCGATGCCAGACAGCTCGCGGGCCACGAACGCCGAGGCGGCTGCCTCGTCTACGGCGGCCAGGGATTCCAGCGCCACGTCGGCGTAGTGGGTGATCGTGCTGCCGGAGCGGCGGCCCGCGCGCTCGGCCCGGCGGGCCTGCTCGTGGCTGAGGACGAACCCCTCGGTGCCGGTTGCGTCGTCGCCGAAGGCCAGTGCCGCGCCGCCGGGCAGATCGGCACGAGCCAGGCGCTGACTCGTGTCCCGCCCGGCGGAGCCACCCAGCCACCCCCAGGTCTCGTTCTCGAGGACCCCGACCACGAGCAGTGGGCGGGCGAGCACCACGCTCAGCGCGCGGGCCACCTCGGACGCTGCCTCGCCCCAGGCCACGAACGCGAGGTTGGATCCGGCCGGGTCGTAGCCCAGCACGGCGGGGTCCACGTCGTTGCCGGCAAGGATCTCGTGGACCAGATGGACCCGGCGCTGCTCACGGTCGCTGAGCATGAGGTCGCGCTCGTGCGTGTATTCCTCGAGCGTCATCCGGCTGAGCTGCGTGGCGTAGTCGAAGAAGAAGTCCGACCCGCGAGCGAGCAGGATTCGGTGCTGCTCACGGTCCAGGCCCTCGGCCTCGACCAGGTCGAACCAGGCCTCCCAGTGGCAGGCGTGCCCACGCCGGTACGCCTGGCCGAGGTCGGTGGGCTGCGCGCCAATCCGGGCGGCGCCGCGCGCGAACTCCAGATCGGCCTCGGGGAGCACGTCGGGCGGGCGGGCGCCGTCGCGCAGGCACTCGAGCTCCGCCAGGATGCTGGCCCGGGAGATCGCCCGGTAGGTGTCGAACAGCTCCGGGCGCTCCCGCCCCCAGTAGGGCTCCTCGGCCGTCAGCCGCTCGAAGTAGGCGTCCACCACGTCGTCGACGGACTCGACCAAACGCGACGCGAGCCGATGGAACGTCTGCTCCAGCGAGGCGCTCACCCCCTCAGCATGCCCGGAACTCGAAGATTCATCGACTTTGCCCGGCCGAAGTCGCCGAAGCCGCCATTGCCCCGGCCCGCCGCACGGGGCACGCTGTGGGCATGGGCAGGACGTGGCTCACCGTGTCCGGGATGGTGCTCGGAAGCGTCACCATGTGGATAGGCAACCCGGCCTTCTGGCTCTGGGTGACCTCGCGGCTCCAGAGCACCCAGGCCCGGATGGGCCCGTACGCGCTGATGCTGGCGGGGGTGATCGGCACGGCGATCCTGTGCGCCAAGGCCCTCGGCGCGCTGGACCGCCGCTACGAGCGACTGAACGGCACCAACGTCATCTACCTGCACCTCCCGTGGGCCCGGGGGCTCGGGGGTGAGCACGAGAAACAGCTGAAGCCCGTGACCGTCCTGGATGTGGTCATGGTGCTGTCGGTGGTCGTGGCGGTGATCGCCTTCTCCACGTGGTTCGTGATCGTCAAGCCGACCCCGGTCGGGCTGGAGGGGAGCCCGTCGAAGGATTGAGGTACGCCCTCCCTCGCGGTGACAGGCGGTAGCCCACCTCCAGGCTCTCTGTCAGCCCCAGCTCCTTGAGCTTGCGGACATCGGTCTTGTAGCGCTTGGTCTCGACCCCGGCGTCGGCGGCCAGGTCGGGCGCGCGCACCGCCGGGCGGGCGGCGATGGTGCGCAGCGTCTGGCGCGTCCACGGCCCGCGCGGCGAGCGCTCGTCGAAGCCGTCCAGGCGCCGGTCCAGCTCGGCGCGGTCGGCGGCGGTCAGGTCGGCGTGGTTTCGCAGCGCCACCCGCGGGTCCGGCCCGCCCGGGTGGAAGCGCACCAGGTAGAGCGGGTTGCGCGTGGGCGCCAGCGACGCGATCAGCGCCTTGCGGGTGGGATAGCCGGCGGCGTGGGCGACCTCGGCGGTCAGGTCGGGCAGTCGCACGCGCTCCACCGAGTCGATGGCCAGGACGCCGGAGGGCGTGCGCAGGGTGCCGCCCGCCTTGACCGTGGCCCGCTTCCAGCGCCGCACGGCCGCGGTGACCTCGCCGGCGAAGGCGCGCTCACGCAGCGGGGCCGGGAGGATCACGGGCCCGGAGTCAGCGGTCCTGCTCGGCGCGGGGCACGCGACCGGCGCCCGTGCCGGCCTCGGAGGCCGGGCCGCCGGGCGGGACGATGCCCAGCACGCGCATGGACTTCAGGCCCAGGCTCAGGCGCTCGCGGCCGTCGGTGGAGCTGACGTCCAGGCCACTGAGCTCGCGCACGCGGTCCAGCCGGTAGCGGACCGTGTGGCGGTGTGTGAAGAGCTTCTCGGCCGTCTTGGCCACGTTGCCGTCGGCCTCCAGGAAGCTCTCCAGGGTCAGCACCAGATCGGTCTCGTACTGGTTGTCGTACTCGATCAGCGGCGCCACCGTCTCCTGGTGGAAGCGCTGGAGCTCGCCAGGGTCCTCGCTCATGGCCGGCAGCAGCAGCCGGTAGGCGCCGGTCTCCTCGAAGGCCAGGCGTTCGACCCCCCGGGCCTCGGCCACGTTGGCCGCCAGCAGCGCCTCCGCCCCCGCGCGGTGCAGGTCCGCCGGGTCGGACGCGGGCCGGCTGACCCCCACGACGACGCCATAGTGCGTCAGCCCCAGCTCCAGCTCGCGGTGCACCGCGTCCGCTGCCCGCGCGCCCGGTTCGGAGCCGTCGCCGGGGACCAGCACGGTCATCTCGCGGGCCGGGGGGAGCGGGCGGCCCTCGGGCCGCAGCCGCGGCGGCCCGAGTTCGATGGCTGCAGTCAGGCAGCTGCGATCCACGGCGCGGGCCCCCCGGGCGACCACCGCCAGGACACGCTCGCGCCAGTCACCCTCCTCGGCCTGGTGGGGCCGGGCGCGCGCGACGACCACGCTGGCCCCGGCGGTCAGGTCGCAGCCCAGCTCCTCGGCACGTGCGATCACGTTGTGGCGATCGGTGAGCTTGCGCGAGAGCAGGTCGGAGAGGAAGTCGGCCACCGCGGCCTCGCTGGCGCGCTCGGGTGCCTGGGCGCGATCGACCTCCTGGGCGATCAGCGTGGTGACCATGCGCAGCAGCACCGGCGCGGGCGGCACGCCCCGGGGGCGCAGCCGCAGCTCGCCGACGTCCTCGTCGGCCACCCGCAGCGGGGCGACCTCCGTGGACCCCTCCGCTGCCAGCACCGCGCGTTCGTCCTCGGGCGACTGGCAGGCCACGGCCAGGATGCTCGAGCGGGCGTCCAGCACGATCACGCTGGCCTCCATCGCCTGCGCGGCGGCGCGCGCCACGGCCGGCAGGCCCGCCCCGGACTCAACGGCCTCCGACACCTCGGCGAAGGCGTCCAGGACCGGGCTCGCGGGAGCCGTCGGCTCGCTCTTCGGCGCGGCAGGCATGGCCGACAAGTCTACGTTCGGGCCCGAACCTGCGCGGGCCCTGCGAAGACTTCCTTATCCGTAGCGGTCGTAGGACCAGACGATCGCGAGGCCCAGCGCGGCCCCGCCGCCCACCAGCGTGCCCAGGATGTACAGGGTCAGGAAGGCGGCGCCCACGCGCTCCCAGACGCGCCCATAGGCCCTCACGGCCGGAACGAGGATGAAGGCGATGTAGCCCGCCCCCACGATGCCCGCTGCGACCGCGATCGCGATGTCCGTTGTGGTCAAGTCGAGGTTCATACGACCGGCTCGGTGGCGGCATTGTTGCGGATGTGGGTGACGACCAGCGCGACGGCGGCGCACAGGCCCAGCACCCCCGCCCCCAGGGCCCAGCCCCCCGCGACATCCGACCAGTAGTGCACCCGCAGGTAGATGCGCGACAGCCCGACCACCGCGGCCACGGCCACGCCCGCGCCCACAAGCGCCGCCCGGCTGGCCAGCCCGGGCAGCGCGCGGGCCACCACCACGGCCAGGGCGATCCAGATCGTGGAGTACGCGGCGTGGCCGCTGGGGAAGCTGGCGCCGCTGGTCTCGGTCAGGCCGCCCGACGGGCGCGGGCGGTCGATGCCGCTCTTGGCCAGGTTCACCGCCACGTACAGCAGCAGCACCCCGGCCACCAGCGACGCCAGCTCGGCGAAGTGGCGCCTGCTGGCCAGCACGATCAGCACGGGCAGCGACAGCGCGATGATCACCGGCAGCGCCCCGAAGTCGGTGACCACCTTGAGCACATCGGTCAGCCAGGCGGTGCGCAGGTCGTCGGCCATCGACAACAGCCGCTCGTCGGCCGGCGTGAAGTCGCGGCCGCCGTGGATGAGCACCGCGTAGAGCGTGAACACGTAGAAGCCGACCCCGGTGACCGCCAGCGTCGTCGTGAGCTCCAGGCCCAGGCCGCCCGGGGTCAGCCGGCGGCCCAGGAAGCGCAGCCGCGGGCCGGCGCGGGCCATCAGGCGGTCGCCCCAGCGGCGGTAGGCCAGCACCGCGCCCACGACCAGGAACACCACGATGCCGAAGCCGAACGTGGCCTTGCCCGCGATCGAGGCGACCCGGTCGAACGAGCGGTAGAAGACGTAGCCCAGGACGCAGAAGAGCGTGCTCCACAGGCCGCAGCCGATGATGCTGAACGGCAGGAAGCGCCGGTAGGGAAAGCCCGATGACCCGATTACGAACGGCGCGATGGCGCGGATCAGGCCCACGAACCGCCCGATCAGGATGGTCTTGCCGCCGTGGCGCTCGAAGTAGCCCTCGACCTGGTTCAGGCGCTCCTCGGTGATCTTGAACCGGGGGCCGTGGCGCAGCATGAAGTCGCGCCCCAGACGGCGGCCGACGAAGAAGCTGGTGGTGTCGCCAAGCACCGCGCACACCCAGATCAGGCCGATCAGCGGGATCAGCTCGATCTCGCCCTGGCCGGCGATCACGCCGCCCACCAGGATCGTGGTCTCGCCCGGGGCGATCAGGCCCACGAACGCGCCCGTCTCCAGGAAGGCCATCACCCCCACCAGCACGTAGGTCCACGGGCCGAGCGTGGTGGCCACGTCCTCGATCAGCTTCTTCGCGTCCGGCAGGTGGGGGATCACGCCGGTCAGGTAGAGCACCAGCACGACCGCCACAAGCACCACCGCGCCGGCCAGGACCTTGTGCTCGCGTACGTGCGT
>DASQLM010000098.1:0-2629 GCA_035630015.1 Thermoleophilaceae bacterium
GAGGGCCTGGTGCACGAGGGCATCGAGCTGCGCTTCGGCGGCCGCGGCCACCGGATCGACATGGCCGCCCTGACGGGCGGCCGCGCCATCACCGTCTACGGCCAGCAGGAGGTGGTCAAGGACCTGATCGCGGCCGGTGGCGACATCCGGTTCGAGGTCGATGACGTGCGCGTGGACGTCGACCGGCCGCGCGTGGCGTTCAGCCACGAGGGCGCCGAGTACGAACTGGACTGCGACGCCGTCGCGGGCTGCGACGGGTTCCACGGCGTGTGCCGCGACTGCGTCCCCGCGGGCGTGCTGGACGTGCACGAGCGCGTCTACCCGTTCGCGTGGCTGGGCATCCTGGCCCACGTCGCGCCCCCCAGCCATGAGCTGATCTACACCCATCACGACCGCGGCTTCGCCCTGGCCAGCATGCGCTCGCCGGAGGTCACGCGGCTGTACCTGCAGGTGCCTCCGGACACGGACGTCGACGACTGGCCCGACGACCGCATCTGGGAAGAGGCGTCGATGCGCATGGCGCTCGAGGGCCAGGAGTTCGCTCTCCAGGCGGGCGAGGTGTTCGAGAAGGGCGTCACGCCCATGCGCAGCTACGTCTGCGCGCCGATGCAACACGGCCGCCTGTACCTGGCCGGTGACGCCGTGCACATCGTGCCGCCCACCGGTGCCAAGGGGCTGAACCTGGCGGTGGCGGACGTGCGCGTGCTGGCCGAGGCGCTGACGGCCTGGCTGGCCGACGGCCGCGAAGATCTGCTCGACGGGTACTCCGACACCTGCCTGCGGCGCGTGTGGCGCACGCAGTACTTCTCGTACTGGATGACGTCGATGCTGCACCGGATGCCCGACGACACCGACGGCTTCCAGGCCCAGCTCCAGCGCGCACAGCTGGAGTACGTGTGCTCGTCGGAGGCTGCTTCGCGGTCGCTGGCCGAGAACTACGTGGGCTTCGACCGCGTCTAGCCGGTCAGGGTGCGGAAGACCTCCTCGTTCCACACAGACCGGTCCACGCGCACACGCACCAGCACCGGCCCGTCCACCGGCCCCAGGTCGGCCAGCGCGGCCTCCAGCTCCTCCGCGGTGGTCGCCTCCAGACCGCGGGCGCCCAGCACCCGCGCCACCTCGGCCAGGTCGGGGTTGTCGAACAGGCTCAGGGCCGGGTCCAGCCCCGCCTTCTCCATCATGTAGGTCTCGGCGCCGTAGGCGCCGTCGTCCAGGACCACGACCACCACCGGGATCCGCTCGCGCGCCGCCGTCTCCAGCTCGGGCAGCGACATCATCAGCCCCCCGTCGCCCTCGAACACCACCACGGTGCGGTCCGGCCGGGCCAGCGACACGCCCAGCGCC
Source organism: Thermoleophilaceae bacterium (assembly GCA_035630015.1). Taxonomy (GTDB): domain Bacteria; phylum Actinomycetota; class Thermoleophilia; order Solirubrobacterales; family Thermoleophilaceae; genus JAAYBF01. The sequence continues at coordinate 1,345 of DASQLM010000098.1, forward strand.
GTGGGCAGCGCGACACCGACCGAGCCGAAGGCCCACGGCAGCACGAGGTCGCGCGGGTCGGGCACCCCGACCTCCACGGCGGGATAGCCGTTGAAGTGCCCCGTGCCCAGCAGCATGCAGCGGTCGGCGGGGAGGAGCCGGTCGCAGATCGCCGCCGCCTGGCGCGGGTCCACGCCGTTGCCCTCCGTGAACTCCGGATAGCGCTCGAAGCCGGCCAGCCGCTGGGCCAGCGCGGGCGTGCGCAGCCCGGTCCGCTCGGGCCCGGCGTCCAGCAGGGCCGCCGCTGTGAGCCTGGCGTCCGCCAGTACCGCGGCGTCGACCCGCACCGTGTGCCCCACGGAGCCACGCTCCAGGGCCACCTGGACCACCTTGGCCTGCGGGAACAGCCCGTTGTGCGACGCCGTGAAGCGGTTCAGCGCCGCGCCGAAGGCCACCACCAGGTCGGCCTGCGCGAACACCTCTCGCGCCGGCTCGTGCGAGAAGCCGCCGGCGATGCCCAGGTCGAACGGGTCGTCGCGGAACCAGCCCTTGGCCTGCAGCGACGTGGCCACCGGCGCGCCGATCCTGCCGGCCAGGGCCAGCAGTTCCTCACGCGCGCCGGAGAGCACGGCGCCGCGGCCGGCGATCACGATCGGACGCTCGGCGGCCGCAACCAGCTCCGCCGCGGCCGCCAGCGCGGCGGGGTCGGGCGGCACCCGCTGGGGCGCGACCACGTCGGCGGGCGGGTAGGACCAGTCGGGGGGCATCTCGTCGCGCTGCAGGTCGGTGGGCACGGCCAGCACGGTCGGGCCCAGGCCCAGGCGCACGTGGCGGAACGCGTCGCCGACGTCCTTGGCCAGGCTGGCCGGGGTGCCCACGGCCTGGTACGCCCCGGCGGTGGCCAGCGCGAACGGCTGCTGGTCGATGTCCTGGATGTGGTCGTGGAACCCCCGCGCGGTCTCGCCCGACAGCAGCAGCACCGGCGATCGGGCGCGCCGGGCCTCGGTCAGCGCGGTGGCGGCGTTGGTCAGGCCGGGCCCCTGGGTCACCGTGGCCACGCCCGGCCGCCCGGTGGAGCGGGCGTAGCCGTCGGCCATGGCCACGGCCGCGGCCTCGTGACGCGTGGCCACATAGCGCGCACCGTGGTCCTCGACCAGGTGCGCGACCATGTGCATGTTCCCGTCCCCGAGTACGCCGAAGACGACCTCGGTGCCCTCGGCGGCCAGCGCATCCGCCACCGCCCGGGCACCGGTCACCGGATCAGGTCCTCTTCCGAGGGCACCTCGTCGATGATCCCGAACTTCTT
>DASQLM010000099.1:0-4941 GCA_035630015.1 Thermoleophilaceae bacterium
GTGGTGGTGTGCATGGCCAAGGTCCCCAAGGGCGAGGACAACAAGGGCGGCATCAGCGCGTTCATCCTGCCCTACGACAGCGAGGGCGTCAGCGTGACGCACCGCAACCAGTTCATGGGCCTGAAAGGCATTGAGAACTCGGTCACGCTGCTCGAGGACGTGTACGTGCCGAGGGAGCAGATGATCGGCAAGGAGGGCGACGGGCTGAAGATCGCCCTGACCACGCTGAACACCGGCCGCCTGGCGTTGCCGGCCATCTGCCTCGGCGTGGCCAAGTGGGCCACGAAGGTGGCGCGCGAGTTCGCCGCCGAGCGGGTCCAGTGGGGCCAGCCGGTGGGCAAGCACGACGCGGTGGCGCAGAAGATCGCCTTCATCGCCGGCACCGCGTTCGGGCTGGAGGCCACGCTGGACGTGGGCAGCCGCCTGGCCGACGACAAGAAGAACGACTTCCGGATCGAAGCCGCGCTGCTGAAGCTGTACGGCTCCGAGCTCGGCTGGCAGGTGACCGACGAGCTGATGCAGATCCGCGGCGGCCGCGGCTACGAGACGGCCGAGTCGCTGAAGGCGCGCGGCGAGAAGCCCGTGCCGGTGGAGCAGGTGATGCGGGACATGCGCATCAACCGCATCTTCGAGGGCTCCACCGAGATCATGCACCTGCTGATCGCCCGCGAGGCCGTGGACCAGCACCTGGCGGTGGCCGGCGACATCCTGGACCCGGACACCGAGCTCAAGGACAAGGCGAAGTCGGCCGTGGCCGCCGGGGCCTTCTACGGCAAGTGGCTGCCCCAGCTGGCCGCCGGCAAGGGCCAGAACCCGCAGTCCTACGACGAGTTCGGCGATCTGGCCAAGCACCTCCGCTTCGCCGAGCGTGCCTCGCGCAAGCTGGCGCGGTCCACGTTCTGGGGCATGAGCCGCTGGCAGGCCGGGCTGGAGAAGCGCCAGGCCTGGCTGGGCCGGATCGTGGACATCGGCGCCGAGCTGTTCGCCATCTCGGCCGCGTGCGTGTACGCGAACACCCTGGCCGAGGAGCAGCCGGACCGGGCTGAGGAGGCCCGTGAGCTGGCCGACCTGTTCTGCACCCAGGCACGCCGGCGGGCCAACGACCTGTTCCGCGACCTGTGGCAGAACGACGACGACGAGAACCACGCGGCCGCCATGAAGGTGCTCGACGGCCGCTACACGCTCATCGAGGAGGGGATCCTGGACCCCTCCGGCGACGGGCCGATGATCGCCGAGCCGGAGGAGAACGAGGCCGCAGGCGTAGCCTGACGGCGTGGACCAGCCGCCGCAGTCGCTCCCCGCATACCCGCCCCTGGCGGACCGGGGGGCGCTGCTGGCCGAGCTCGAGCGCCTGATCGGGGCGGCGTGGGACTCGTTCGACCGCCCCCGCCTGGAGGAGCCCGGGCTGGGGCGCGAGCTCGAGCAGCGCCTGGCCCAGCCGCTTCCCGAGCACGGCACCGACCCCCAGGCGGCGCTGGCCGACGCCGCCCGGGTGCTGGACGAGAGCAACTCGCCCGCTCGGCCCCTCTACCTGGGCTACGTGGGCTCCACCGGGCTCGAGGTCGGCGTGCTCGGCGCCGCGCTGGCCGCCACCTACGACGTGAACCTGGCCGCCACCGCCCGCGCCGCCGACCTGGTCGAGGCCCAGGCGCTGCAGTGGGTGGCGCAGCTGATCGGCTTCCCGCTGTCGGAGGGGGCGTTCACGAGCGGCGGCATGACCTCGAACATGACGGCCCTGCTGGTGGCGCGCGAGCACGCGCTGCCGGGATCGCGCGCCCAGGGCTTCGATGGCACGAAGGCGGCGGTGTACTGCTCGGAGGAGGCGCACCACTCGGTGGTCCGTGCCGCCGAGGCCGCCGGAATCGGCGAGCGCGGCGTGCGCAAGCTGCCGATCGACGCGCAGCGCCGCGTCCGGCCGGCCGACGTGGCCGAGGCGATCGTGGCCGACCGCGGGGCGGGCTTCACCCCCATCGCCGTGGTGGCCAACGGCGGCACCACGCTGACCGGCTCGGTGGACCCGCTCGGCGGCCTGGCCGACGTGTGCGCCGACACCGGCGTCTGGCTGCATGTGGACGGGGCCTACGGCCTGCCGGCCGCCGCGACCCGCCGCGCTCGCGACCTGTTCGCCGGCCTGGAGCGGGTGGACTCGGTCACGCTGGACGCGCACAAGTGGCTGGGCATCCAGAAGGGCTGCAGCGTGGTGCTGGTGCGCGAGGCGGGGGCATTGGAGCGCAGCTTCGGCCACGAGGAGTCCTACATCCGCCGCACCGGCACCGTGAACCTGGTCGAGCGCACGCTGGAGTACTCGCGGCCGATCAACTCGCTGAAGCTGTGGCTGGCCCTGCGCACCCACGGCGCGGCGGAGTTCCGGCGCTGGATCGAGCACACGCTGGAGCTGGCCGCCGAGCTGACGCGCCGCGTGCGCGAGGACGCCGAGTTCGAGCTGCTGCACGAGCCCCAGCTGTCGACGGTCTGCTTCCGCCACACCCCGGACGGGGTGGCCGACCTGGACGCCCACAACGCGGCGCTGGCGGACGCCGCCCAGCGCGACGGGCGTGTGTTCCTGGCCGACGCCGTGGTGGACGGCAACCGTTGCCTGCGCGTGTGCTTCGTGAACTTCCGCACCCGCACCGAGGACGTGACGTTCGCGCTGGAGGCCCTGCGCGCCCTGGGCCGCGACCTGTCCTGACATGCGCTGGGTCGTGGACGCCATGAACGTGATCGGCACCCGCCCCGACGGCTGGTGGCGCGACCGCGATGCCGCCATGGCCCGGCTGGTGGACCGGCTGGAGCGTTACAGCGCCGAGACCGGCGACGACGTGACCGTGGTGTTCGAGCGCAAGCCCAACCCGCCGATCCGCTCGACCGTGATCCAGATCGCCCACGCCCGCAAGCGCGGTCCGGACGCGGCCGACTTCGAGATCGTGAAGATCGTGGAGGCCGACGCCAACCCGCGCTCGATCCAGGTGGTGACCTCCGACCGCTGGCTGGGCGACCGGGTCAGCGCCCTGGGCGCCACGGTGTTCCCGTCGGAGCCCTTCCGCAGCCGGATCGACGACTAGCGGCCGGGCTCAGAGCCCCAGCTCGTCCTGGTAGTTGTCGCGGTACTGCTGGCGCTTCTCCATGACGTCCCGGACGTAGTCGCGCGTCTCCTTGAACGGCACGTCGTCCTCCGCGTCGAACGCCTCGCGCCCACCGGCACGGTCGACCCACTTGTTCACATTGGTCTCGCCCGCGTTGTAGGCCGCCACCGCCAGCGTGACGTCACCGTCGTAGCGGCGCAGCAGGTAGCGCATGTAGTACGAGCCGTAGGAGATGTTCACCTGGGGTGTGGCCAGGTCGCCCTCCACGAACGCCGTGCCACCCGAGTCGCGGGCGATGAAGCGGGCGGTGGCGGGCGTGATCTGCATCAGCCCCCGGGCCCCGGCGTGCGAGGTCTGGTCGCGGAAGCGCGACTCCTCGAAGATGACCGCGGCGATCAGGGCCGGGTCCAGGTCCTTGTCGGAGGCCTGCTGGCGGATGATGTCCTCGTGGCGCAGGGGCAGCGTGACCTCGCGCACCGTCTCCCCCAGCGGACCGAGGCCGGCGACGCTGGCGGCGGCGAAGGCCCCGATCGAGGCCGCCACGAGCACGGCGATGATCCGCCGGCGCCGGTGCACCGCGTTACGCCTGCCGCCACCGCGCCGGCGCGAGGGCGCCGAGCGGGTGCGCGTCCGGCTGCGTGTACGTGCTGCCTCTGCCACGAAACTCAGTCCCTCCCGATGGTGGCAAGGACACGGGACAACTCTGCCTTCAACTCCTCTCTGGTGCCATCGTTGCGCACGGTGAAGTCCGCTCGCTGCGACTTCTCGTCCTGGGAAAGCTGGCGGCCGGTGCGGCCCTCGACCGCCTCGTGGCCCCGGCCCCCGGCGCGCTCGGCGCGAACGTCCTCCTCGGCCACGACGGTGATCGTGTGGTCGTAGACGGCCTCCTGGCCGGACTCGAACAGCAGCGGCACCTCCACCACCGCGGCGGGCACGCCGTCCAGCGCGGCGTACCACGCGGCCACCCGCTCGCGCACGCGGGGCCAGAGCAGCTGCTCCAGCCACTCGCGGTCGGCGTCCGAGGCGAACACCTTCCCGGCCATGGCGGCCCGGTCCAGCGCACCGTCGGTGCCGATCACCTCATCCCCGAGGCGCCCGGCCACGGCGTCGCGGACCTCGTCGCTGCCCAGCAGCTCGTGCACCACCGCATCCGAAGAGATCGTGGCCGCCCCGAGATCGGCGAGGGCGGCCAGCGCCGTGGACTTCCCGGAGGCCATGCCCCCGGTCAGCCCTACGAACGGGATGCGGTCTCTAGGACTCGTCGGACTCGGGCTCGGCGGCCGGTGCGTCCGCATCCTCGGCGGGCGCCTCGGCCTCCGGCTCGTCGGGGGCCGCGGCCTCCTCGGCCGGAGCCTCCTCGGCCGGCGGGGCCTCCTCGGTCGAGGCCTCTTCGACCGGCGGAGCGTCCTCGCCCGGCGGAGCCTCGACGGGCGGGGCCTCCTCGGCCGGAGGGGCCTCCTCGGCCGGGGGAGTTTCCTCCACCGGGGAAGCGTCCTCGAGCGGCGGAGCCTCGTCGGCGGCCGCAGCCGCCTGCGCGTCCATGGCGGCCCGCAGGTCGCCGAGGCCGCTGACGCTGGGGCCGGCGAACACGTCGTCGCCGCCACCGCCACCGCGCGGGCCCGGATCGCCGCCGGAGCCCTCGCTGCCGGGGGGCGGCTCGTTGCCGGCCACGCGCTTGACGCTCAGCGACAGGCGCCGGCGCTCGGAGTCGATCTCAAGGATCTTGACCTTGACGTCCTGGCCGGGCTCCACGACCTCACGCGGGTTCTCCACGTGGTGGTGGGCCAGCTCGGAGATGTGCACCAGGCCCTCGACGCCGTCCATGATCTCGACGAACGCGCCGAAGGTGACGACCTTG
>DASQLM010000100.1:0-5561 GCA_035630015.1 Thermoleophilaceae bacterium
CAGGCCCACCAGGTGTCAAACGAGGTGTTCCGGCCCATCTCGCGCAAGTACGACCTGGCCGAGCACGAGTACCCCAAGGAGCTCGACATGCTCGCCGCCATGATCGACGGGCTGTCCGACTCGGGTGCCTCCGAGGGCGCCGGGGCGACGGGGGTGCGCCGTGACGAGAACGAGGACGAGGGGACCGTGAAGAACGGCGCCAACCTCGCCTCCGTCCTCTCGATCGCCGAGATGTGCTGGGGCGACACGGGCCTGCTGCTCTCGATGCCTCGCCAGGGCCTGGGCAACTCCGCCATCGCCGCGGTGGCGGACGCCGAGCAGGCAGAGCGCTACGACGGCCTCTGGGCCGGCATGGCCATCACCGAGCCCGAGGCGGGCTCGGACTCGGCCGCCATCCGCACCACCGCGGTGCTGGACGGCGACGAGTACGTGCTCAACGGCGAGAAGATCTACGTGACCTCCGGCGAGCGGGCCGACGTGCTCGTGGTCTGGGCCACGCTGGACCGCGACGCGGGCCGCGCGGCCATCAAGTCGTTCGTGGTCTACCGCGACAACCCGGGCCTGAAGCTGGACCGGCTCGAGCACAAGCTGGGCATCCGCGCCTCGGACACGGCCGCCTTCATCCTGGAGGACTGCCGCGTGCCCAAGGAGGACCTGCTGGGCTCGCCCGAGATCGACATGCAGAAGTCGTTCGGCGGCGCCATGAAGACGTTCGACAACACGCGGCCGCTGGTGGCCGGCATGGCCGTCGGCGTCGCGCGCGCGTGCATCGAGGAGACCGAGAAGCATCTCGAGGCCGCGGGCATCGCCGTGGACTACGACCGCCCGGGCATCGCGCAGTCGGCCGCCGCGGCCGAGCTGCTGGCGCTGCAGGCCGACTTCGAGTCGGCCCGGCTGCTGACCATGCAGGCGGCGTGGATGGCCGACAACTCGAAGCCCAACTCCGTGGAGGCGTCGCTGTCGAAGGCCAAGGCCGGCCGTGCGGCCACCGACATCGCGCTGCGCTGCGTGAAGCTGTGCGGCACGCTCGGCCTGACCGAGACCGAGCTGCTGGAGAAATGGGCCCGGGACGTGAAGATCCTGGACCTGTTCGAGGGCACGCAGCAGATCCAGCAGCTGATCATCGCCCGGCAGCTGCTGGGCAAGAGCTCGGCCGAGCTGAAGTAGCGCTCAGGACAGGGGGCGGTCGTCCCGGTGGGAGGCGAACCAGTCGGTCTGGAGCTCCATGCGCTCCCGGCTGGACGCCTCCCGCCCCAGGCCGTAGACGGTCTGGGGGAAGTCCAGGGTCTCCTGCACCCGCCAGATCTCCTCGTGGCGGCCGGGGGCGAGGATCCGCGCCGGGTCGCCGACGGCCACCCAGCCGATCGGCACCACCGCGCCGTCCTCGAGCACAGAGTTCACGTGCACGACGCCGTTGATGCGCACCTCGGCGTCGCGGCCGACCCGCGAGCCCGGGAACAGCGAGGCGCCTGTGGCCAGGAAGCACCCGTCCCCCACCTCCGTGCCGTTCAGGTGCGCGTGCGGGCCCACCAGCACGTCGTCGCCCAGGGTCACCGGGTTGTCGCCGCGGCCACGCAGCAGCGCGTTCTCCATCACCACGCACCGCGCCCCGATCTCGACCTGGCCGTCCTCGGCGGTGAGCACCGCGCCGAACAGCACGCGCGCCTCCGGCCCCACCCGCACGTCGCCGCACAGCACGGCGGTCGGCGCCACGTAGGCGCTCGGGTCGACGGTCGGCGACTTGCCCCTGTGCTCGATCAGCATGCCGCCAGCGTAAGGGTTCGATAATACGCCGCCAGGTTCGGGCCGCCGGGGCCGTCTACCCGACGACCCCAAACCGAAGGAGCAGCGAATGCGGACCTCACTCACAGCAGCACTCTGCGCGGTCGTGGCCAGCCTGGCCCTGGCCACCGGCGTGCAGGCCAAGTCCCTGTCCGGGACCAACGCCGGCGACCGCCTGAGCGGCACGGCCTCGGCCGACGCGATCAAGGCCAAGGGCGGCAACGACCGCGTGAAGGCGCGCGGCGGCGACGACCGCGTGAACGCCGGCAGGGGCCGCGACACGGTGAACGCCGGCGGCGGCGACGACGTGGTCCAGGCCCAGGACGGCACCAAGGACGTGGTCAAGTGCGGCGCCGGCGACGACACCGCCAAGCTGGACGCGGGCGACGTGATCGCGGACGCCACCGCCGAGAACCCCGACGGCTCCTGCGAGGACGTGCAGCAGACGGGCACCCAGACCGAGTCCGACTCGGACTCGGACCGGGAGTCGCGGCGCGGAGACGGACGCGATTCCCCCGGCAAGGAGGAGGAGCAGGCCGGCCCGGGCGAGCAGTCCTAGGGCATCCGGTTCCTCACCCGGCAGGGCCGGCCAGATCGAGTTCGAAGGTCTGGCCGGTCATGTCGTGGCCGAAGCTGTGGTGGTCCTCCTCGGCCACCAGCCGGAAGCCCGCCGCCTCGTAGATGCGGCGGGCCGAGACCAGCGGCGAGTTGGTCCACAGCACCATTCGCTCGTAGCCCGCGCGGCGCGCGAAGCGCACGCACTCCTCCACCAGCCGTGAGCCCACGCCGGCGCCGCGCGCCGATGGGTCCACCAGCAGCAGGCGCAGCTTCGCCATGCGCTCGTCCTCGCGCACACAGAGCACGCAGCCGACCCGAGCTCCGTCCAGCTCCGCGATCCACGCCGCCTCGGTGCGCGGGTCGCGTGACTCCACGTGGTCGGCCACGATGCGCGCCACCAGCGCCTCGAAGCGCTCGTCCCAGCCGTACTCGGCCGCGTACAGGGCCCCGTGGCGGGACACGATCCACCCCCAGTCGCCGGACCCGGCGGGGCGCAGCACGACCGCGGGGTGCGACGGTGGCCTCACGTCCGCCACCGTCGCTCGATTCGCTGCCTCCGTCAACAGGCCGAGGCCGCGGGCTCCTCGAGGTGCACCCGCCGGTGCAGGGCCCGCAGCGGCCGGGGCGACCACCAGTTCCACGGGCCCAACAGCGCCATCAGCGAGGGCACGAGCAGCGCCCTCACCACGAAGGCGTCGATCAGCACGCCGACCGCGGTGCCCAGGCCGATCTGCTTGATGAACAGCACGTCCGAGGTCACGAACGCGCCGATGGCCACGGCCAGCAGGATCGCCGCGGCGGTGACCACGCTGCCAGTGACCCCCAGCCCGGCGGCCACGGCCTCGCGGTCGGGCAGTCCGCGGTCGCGCGCCTCCTTGATCCGGCCCAGCAGGAACACGCCATAGTCGGTGGACAGGGCGAACACCAGCGTGGCCGTGACCAGGAAGTCGGTCGGCTCGATGCCCCCGTTGCCGGTGTAGCCCAGCAGCCCCTCCAGTCGGCCGTCCTGGAAGATCAGCGTGAGCACGCCAAGCGTCGCGCCCACGGTCAGCACGTTCATGACCAGCGCCTTGATCGGCAGCACCACCGAACCGGTCATCAGCCACAGCACGGCGAACGTGAGCGCGGCCAGCATCAGCATCGCCGGCACCAGCCGCGAGCCGATGGCGCTCTGCTGATCGATGAAGTCGGCCGCCTCGCCGCCCACCAGCACCGGTAGCCCGGCGTCGTAGGCGCGGATGGACTCCACCGCCTGGCGGGCGGGGGCGCCGGCGGCGTCGCCGTCGGCGATGGCCTCGATCTGCCATGTGGACCCGTCCAGCTGTTGCGGCGGGGCCACCTGGGCGACGCCCGGCTCCTTCGCCACCCGGGCGGCCAGCGCGCGCACCTTGGCGGTATCGCCCTTCCCGGCCTCGACCGCCAGCTGCACGGGGCTGCTGTCCTGTCCCGGGAAGTCGCGCGCCAGCTCGTCGCCGACAGTGCGGGCACTCAGGCCCTCGGGCAGCGTCTTGATGTCCACCGGCGTCCACTCCGCGCGCAGCGCGGGCAGCGCCAGCATGACCATGACCACCGCGGTCACCGCGGCCACCGCGCCGGGGCGGCGCATGACCGCCTGGGCCACCCGGTACCAGCGCGCGTCGGCGCGCTCGGCGCGGTCGCGGGCCTTGAGCTTGACGTTCCACAGCGCGAAGAACGCCGGGGCGATCAGGCACGACGCGGCCGCCGCCACAAGCGCCACGCCGGCGCCGCCGATGGCCATCGACTGCAGGAAGTTGAGCGGGAACAGCAGCAGGGTGGCCAGCGCGATGGCTACGGTCAGCGCGCTGAAGACCACGGTCCTGCCGGCGCTGGTCATGGTGTCGCGCACCGCCTTCGCGCCGGGCCCGCTGCGTTCCAGCTCCTCGCGGTAGCGGTGGAGCAGGAACAGCGTGTAGTCGATGGCCAGGCCCAGCCCCATGCCGATTACCAGGTTCAGGCAGAAGATCGACAGGTCGTGGAACCCGTCGACCACGCGCAGCAGCAGGAACGTGGACAGCACCGTGGAGGCGCCGATGACCAGCGGCAGCACCGCCGCGCGCGCTCCGCGGAAGAAGAAGATCGACAGGACCAGCAGGATCGGGAAGGCCAGCAGCTCGGCGTGGCCGAGGTCCTCGGAGATCTGCGTGCCCAGCTGGTCGTTTGCGTACAGCTGCCCGCCGAGCGTGACGCCCTCACTACCCTCGAAGCGCTTGGTCAGCGCCGCCCGGACGGCGTCCTCGTCGGCCGACGCCTTCAGCGTGACCGCCAGGTAGGTACTGCGCCGGTCGCGGGACACGAACCGCGGGTCGCGGCTGGTCGCGGCCGACGCGACCGCGGAGACCCCCGGCACCTGCCGGGCCTCGCGGGCCAGGCCGGCCACCTCGGCCCGTGCCGTGTCCGATCGCACGGAGCCACCCGGGCGCACCAGCAGCACGGCGGACGCGTCGGATCGCTCCTTGGTGGCCGCGTCCAGGCGCTCGACGGCCTGGGCGGAGTCGGAGTCGCGGTCGGTGAAGCCGCCGCTGGCGTCAAGCAGGCCCGCAACGGGTCCGCCCACGGCGGCCGCGAACACGGTGAAGAGCGCCGCGATCACGAGGACGCGGCGGGGGCGGGCGGAGATGCGGTTGGCGAGTGAAGAGAGCATGGTGGCGACCTCGTGCTTGGTTAACGAGCGTAAAGTTACAGATGTATATGTACAGATGTCAAGCGAGCGTGTAGGTTGGCGTCATGGCCTCCCCCACCGCCCCCGAGCGCAACCCCCGCGGACAGGGCGACCTGCTCCGCGACCGCCTGGTGGATGCGGGCATCGCGATGATCGACGAGGGCACCGACCCAGCCGCCCTGTCCATCCGCGCGGTGACCAAGCGGGCGGGCGTGTCCCCGACGGCCTTCTACCTTCACTTCGCACACCGGGACGAATTGGTTGCCGCGATGATCGACCGCTGCTTCACCGAGTTCCGTGACGCGGTCCGCCGGGGAGCCGCCGGCGCCAGCGATCCGGCCGACCGGCTGAACCGCTCCGGCCTGGCCTACGCGGACTTCGCCCGGCGGTGGCCGGCGCGCTACGCGCTGAACTTCCTGTTCATGAAGCCGGCCGACGGCGAGGACGAGGCGCCGGAGAAGCCGGTGGCCGCCAACGACTCGTTCAACGATCTGGTCTCGATGGTCCGCGACTACCTCGCCGAGGACGACCCCCGCCGCGA
>DASQLM010000101.1:0-5797 GCA_035630015.1 Thermoleophilaceae bacterium
GGCGCTGCCCTGCTCGATGTGGCGCACCGACTTCGAGAAGCTGAAGCTGGACCGCGAGGCGCTGGCCGACGGCGCCCAGATCGTGGTCGGCGGCGGCACCGACTACTACGAGGGCAGCCGCACCTCGTCGCCCTCGTTCACATTCCTGGTGCGCGACCTGCGCGTGGCCGGCGAGGGCGACCTGCTGGCCCAGCTGGCGCGGCTGCGAAAGCAGCTGGACTCCGAGGGGCTGTTCGACCCCCAGAAGCGGCTGCCGCGGCCGGCGCTGCCGCGCACCATCGGCGTGGTCACCGGCCAGACCGGCAAGGCCCGCGACGACGTGCTGGCCGGGCTGGCCCGGCGGGGCTGGCGGGGCCGCGTGGTGTGGGCGTTCGCACCGGTGCAGGACCGCCGTGCCGCGCCGGCGATCACCCGCGCGCTGCAGGACCTGGCCGCCACGGGCGAGGTGGACACGATCGTGGTGGCGCGCGGCGGCGGCTCGCTGGCCGACATGTTCGCCTTCTGCGACGAGACGCTCTGCCGGACCGTGGCGCTGCTGTCCGTGCCCGTGATCTCCTCGGTGGGCCACCACACGGACCGCACGCTGATCGACGATGTGTCCGCGGTCTGTTGCTCGACCCCCACCCACGCGGCCGAGCAGGCCGTGCGCATCCATTGCGACGAGGCCCGCACCCAGCTGGCCCGCTCCGGCGCCCGCCTGCGCGACGCGGGCCGGCGCACCGTGGTCCAGCGCGCCCGCCGGCTGGCGGAGCTGACCCGCGCCCCGGCCGAGCACCTGGCGCGCGAGCGCCGCCGGCTGCACCAGCAGCTGCGCGAGCTGCGGGCCGTGGGGTCACGCCGCACGGCGGACGGGCGGCGCGACATGCGCACCCGGCTGATGGTGCTGGAGCGCAAGGCCGCCGCGGCCTCCGGGCCCGACGCCGCCCGCAGCCGCCAGGACCTGGAGCGGCTGCGCCTGGCGCTGGCCGCCCACGACCCGGAGCGCACGATCGAGCGCGGCTACGCCCTGGTCACGGCGGGCGACGAGCTGGTGACCACCGCCGCGGCCGCCCGCGCCGCGGGGCAGGTGTCCGTCCGCTTCCGCGACGATCGTGTCCAGGCGAGGATCGAGGACGAGTGAGCGAAGACCAGCAGCAGCCCCGCAGCTACGAGACCGCCGCCGCGCGGATCGAGGAGATCATCAAGCGCCTGGACTCCGGCGAGGCGGGCCTGCGCGAGACCCTGGACCTGGTGCGCGAGGGCCGCGAGCTCGTGGACTACTGCGCCACCGAGCTCGAGGCCGTGGGCCAGGGGCTCGAGGAGCTCAAGCTCGACGAGCTGGTGCAGCGGCTCGAGAGCCGCCAGCCGGCCGTGGACTAGCGCCCGGCCTCCTTCCTCGCCATCTTCAGCTCCTTCTCGACGGTCTTCGTCTGGTTGGGGATGGCCAGGCGCCGCTCCAGGATCGGGATGGCCTCCGCGGGCCGGCCGGCCTGCCGCAGGGCCGAGCCGAGGTTGAACAGCGCGTAGCCGTAGTCCAGGCTCTTCGACTCCTGGGGGTACGCCGCCACCGCCCGCTGGAGCACAGGGACCGCGGCGTCGGCGTCGCCACGCTGCAGCAGCGCGTAGCCCTGCTGGTTCAGCTCGGAGCCGTCGGCCGACGCCGGCTCGGGCTGGTCGGGCGCGGTCGGGGTGGTCTGGGGCGCCTGCGTCTCCGGCGTGGTCGCCGGAGCCTCGGCCTGGGTCTCGGTCTGTTCCGGGGCCTCCTCGCGCGGCGTGGTCTGGGCCTGGTCGTCGGTGGCGGGGCGCGGGTCCGAGCCTCCGTCGTCGCGCGTGGCGAACCCGACCACCGCCACGGTGGCCAGGACCACCGCCAGGGCGACCGCCATCGCGCGCTTGCCGAAACGCCGGCCGGCGGGCGCGCCCGCGGCCGCAACGGGGCGGGTGGCGGCGGTGGTAGGCGCCGGGGCAACGGAGCGCTTCAGGGCGGCCTCCAGCTCCGCCGCCAGCTCGCCCGCGCGATGGTGGCGGTCCTCCGGGGCTCGTGCCATTGCCCGCTCCAGAACGGCCACTACGCCCGGGTCGGCTCCGGGCCAGGTGGAGCGCAGGTCCGGCGCCGGCTCGGTGGTGACCTCGTGCGCTATGGCCATCGGCGTGTCGCCCTGGCGCGCCTTACTGCCCGACAGCGCCTCGAACGCCACGGCGGCCAGGGCGTACACATCGGCTGCCGGCCCCACCTCGGCCCCCTCCACCTGCTCCGGCGCCATGTAGGCGGCCGTGCCCATCACGGTGCCGCTGACGGTGATCCGCGTGCTCTCGGCCGCGGTGGCAATTCCCAGGTCGGCCAGCTTGGCCATCCCGTCCTTGCTGCGCAGCAGCACGTTGGCCGGCTTGACGTCGCGGTGCACGATGCCCTCGGCGTGGACGTAGTCCAGGGCGGCGGCCACGTCGCGCACGACACGGATGGCGCGTTCGGTGGGTAGCGGCCCGGTGCGCAGCTCGTCGGCCAGCGTGGTGCCTTCCACGTACTCCATGACGATCAGCACCGACTCGCCGTCGGTGTCCACGTCGTAGACCACGACCAGGTTCTGATGGCTCAGCGACGCCCCGATCCGCGCCTCGCGGTGGAACCGCCGCGCGGCCTCCTCCGGGCTGTGCGCGTGCAGGACCTTGACCGCCACCTGGCGGCCCAGCCGCTCGTCCTCGGCCAGGAAGACGCGCGCCATCCCACCGGTGCCGATCGCACGCAGCTGCCGGTAGCGGCCGGCCATGAGCTCGTCCGGATTCATCGGGCACAGGCTAGGTCCCCGTAGCCCGAAGTGGCCGCACACCCCCTCCCGGCTAGTTTGGGCGGATGACCTGGACCGTGCACCTCTCCGGAGAGATCCACACCGACTGGCGTGACCGCGTGGAGCAGAGCGCCGCCGGCCTGGACGTGGTCTTCACCGCCCCCGTGACCGACCACTCCGCCAGCGACGACGCCGGCGCCGCCATCCTCGGCGAGCCCGCCGAACAGTTCTTCCGCGACCAGCTGGGGGCCGGCGTGAACGCGGTGCGCACCCGCACCCAGATGGCCAGGGCCGACATCGTGGTGGTGCGCTTCGGCGAGCAGTACAGGCAGTGGAACGCCGCGTTCGACGCCGGCTACGCCGCCGCGTCGGGCACGCCGCTGATCACCCTTCACCCCGCCGAGCACGACCACGCCCTGAAGGAGGTCGACCGCGCCGCCCTGGCCGTGTGCCGCGAGCCCGAGCAGGTGGGCGCGGTACTGCGCTACGTGGTCGCGGGCGAGCTGGACCGCCCGGGCGCCTGACCGGCAGCGCGCAGGGACCCCGGGGTGTGATTGGGTCTGCGCCCCAAATGAGCGAACCGAACCCCAACATACGCCTGGGCATCGCGGGCAGCGGCGCCATCGCGGTCGGCCTGGCGAAGGCCGCCGGACCCAACGTGGACACCGTCCTGCGCGCACGCAGCGAGGAGTCCGCCGAGCGCGCCCGCGGCCGCCTGGACGACAACGTCCGCGTGGTCACCGACCTTGGCGAGCTGGGCGATCGCACCTACGTCGTCGAGGCCATCGCCGAGGACCACGACACCAAGGTGGAGCTGCTCACGGAGATTAACCAGCACCTGGCCGAGGACGCCGTCCTGGCCACCACCACGTCGTCGCTGAGCGTGAACAAGTTGGCGGACGAGAGCGGCCGGCCCCAGAAGTTCGCCGGGCTGCACGTGTTCAACCCCGTCCACCGGATGGACCTGGTCGAGCTGGCCTTTCCCGACGACGCCGACGAGCTGACCCGCACCGCCTCCGCCGAGCTGTGCGAGGCGATGGGCAAGACCGTGGTCGAGGTGCCCGACGTGCCCGGCTTCGTGGTCAACCGGCTGCTGTTCCCGTTCGCCTTCCAGGCCGTGGAGCTGGCCGAGGAGACGGGCCTCAAGCCCGCCGACATCGACTCCTGCATGAAGCTCGGCGCCGGCCACCCGATGGGGCCGCTGGCGCTGCTGGACTTCGTGGGGCTCGATGTGTCCGCCGCCATCGGCGAGCAGGTCGGCGCCGACGTGCCCCGGCGTGTCTACGACCTGATCGACCAGGGCCACCTGGGCCGCAAGAGCGGCGCCGGGTTCTACGAGTACCCGAAGAAGTAGCGTTGCGTCACAGGAGCCGGGGCGCTCTCGTCAGGAGGTTGTGATGGACGACCGCCCCGTGCCCCACCCGACCCTGTTCCGCCTGGGCCTGGCCGGCCTGGGCCTGATCCAGCTCACGAACGGGCTGTACGCCCTCTTCTGGCCACGCAGCTTCTACGAGGACTTCCCGCTGGGACGCGGGTGGGTGGAGGCCATCCCCGCCTACAACTCGCACCTGCTGGCCGACGTGGGCGCCCTGTTCGTGGCCACCGGCGCCCTGATGCTCATGGCGGCCGTGTGGCTGGAGCGCCGGCTCGCGCTGGCGGCGCTGATCACGTGGCTGCTGTTCGCGGTGCCCCATGTGCTCTACCACCTGGGCAACCTCGGCCCCTATGACACCGCCGACACCGTCGGCAACGTGGTCGCCCTCGGCCTGACCGTGCTGATCCCCCTGGCCCTGCTGGCGCTGCTCGTGCGCCGGGCGCCGGCCTAGGCGCCCTCGGAGGCCTCGCGCGGCTCGTCGTCGGTGTCCATCTGGGAGGCGGGCGACACGGAGTCGCCATGGTCGCGGATGCGTACCGCCTCGATCCTGTTCTCGCGCACGGACTCGACGCGCAGCGAGTAGCCGTTCACGCGCACCATGTCGCCGCGCTTGGGCAGCCGGCCCAGCTCGCCGAACACGAACCCGCCGACGGAGTTGTAGGCGTCGGAGTCGTGCGGGATGCCCAGGCCGTAGTCGGCCAGGTCGTCGATCGGCACGTGCCCGCGCACCCACCAGTCGCCGTTGCCCAGGCGGCGCACGCCCGCCACCGCCGGGTCGGTCTCGTCGGCGATCTCGCCCACGACCTCCTCGACGATGTCCTCCACCGACACGATGCCCGCGGTGCGGCCGTACTCGTCGACAACCACCGCGACCGACGCGCGCTCACGCTGGAGGTCGGCCAGCAGGTCGTCCAGCGGCTTGGTCTCGGGCACGATCAGCGCGTCCTTGACGCTGGGCTCGATCGACGCCGCGGGCCCCTCGTTCATCAGCCGCCGGGCCAGCGAGTTGTTGTGCACGATGCCGCGGATGCGGTCGGTGTTGCCGTCCTCCGTGACCACGAGCCGGGTGTGGCCCGAGTCCACGCACCGGCGCAGCGCGTCCTCGGCGCTCTCGGCCACGTCCACGGTGACCACGGCGGGGATCGGCGTCATGACCTGGCGCGCCTCCTGCTCGTGCAGGTGGAACACGCCGGAGAGCATCCCGGCCTCGCCGGGATCGAGCTTGCCGCCGCTCTGGCTGCGGGCGATGATCATCTTCAGGTCGTCGGCGCCCGAGATCTCCTCGAACTCGGCCTTGGGGTCGACGCCGATGGCGCGCAGCATCGCGTTCGAGGCCGTGTTCAGCGCCCAGATCAGCGGCCTGAGCGCCACCCGGAACCCCTGCAGCAGCCGCGCGGCCCGCCGCGCAACCGACTCGGGGTGGGTGATGGCGTAGATCTTCGGCACCTGCTCGCCGACCGTGATGTGCAGGGCGGTGGTGATCAGGTAGGCGAAGAACAGGGAGATGGCCAGCGACACGCCGTGCGAGACCGAATCGCCGAGCAGCTTCTCGATCAGGCTGGCGATGGCAGGCTCGCCCATGAAGCCGATGCCCAGCGAGGCCATGGTGATTCCCAGCTGACAGGCCGACAGGTACTCGTCGATGTGATCGATCTGG
>DASQLM010000102.1:0-2364 GCA_035630015.1 Thermoleophilaceae bacterium
GCACGAGGCGGCCGAGCACCACCCCTTCGACGCCCTGGGCATCTCGCCGCAGTGCGGCTTCGAGTCGGCCATCGGCAACTACCCGCTGGACGAGGCCCAGCAGGAGGCCAAGCTGCGCCTGGCCGTGCAGGTGGCGCGCCGACTGTGGGGCGAGCCGGCGTGAGCCGCCGCGTCCAGGTCATCGGCGCGCATTCGGCCGACTTCGTCTGGCGCTCGGGCGGCGCCATCGCCGTGGCCACCGCCGCCGGCGGCACCGCCGAGGTGATCGCCCTGTCCTACGGTGAGCGCGGCGAGTCAGGCGAGCTGTGGAAGGAGGAGGGCCAGACGATCGAGCGGGTCAAGGAGATCCGCCACGGCGAGGCCGAGCGGGCCGCGCAGGGGCTGGGCGCCACCTTCCAATGCCTGGACATGGGCGACTACCCGCTGCAGATCGGCACCGACGAACTGCTCCGTATCGCCGACGTGATCCGCGAGTTCGGCCCCGACGTGCTGATCACCCACACCGACCTGGACCCGTTCAACCCCGACCACCCGGTCGCCCACGGCGCCGTGGACCGCGCGCGCAGCCTGGCCGCGGGCGCGGGGGTCAGCTCGGCCTTCCCAACCATCAAGCCACCGGCGCTGTTCCTGTTCGAGCCCCACCAGCCCGAGCTGTGCAACTTCACCCCGACCACGTTCGTGGACATCACCCACGTGTTCGAGGCCAAGCAGCAGGCCATGGCCGAGATGAAGGCCCAGAACTACCTGCAGACCTACTACGCCCAGCGCGCCGACCAGCGCGGCAACCACGCCCGGCGCGCCTCGGGCGACCAGGACGTCCGCCAGGCCGAGGCCTTCCAGCGAGTGATTCCCCAGGTGGTCGAGCAACTGTGAGCGCCGAACTGGGGCGCCTGGGCACCGCCACCGTCTACGAGGCGGCAGGGCGCGAGGGCCTGGTGGACGCCGACCTGATCCAGGTGCTCCCCGGGACCGCGGTGGCGGGCCCGGCACGGACGGTGCGCTGCGGCCAGGACGACAACCTGATGGTGCACGCGGCGATGGCCGCGCTGCAGGAGGGTGAGGTTCTGGTGCTCACGATGCCCGAGGCCGCTCCGGTGGCGCTGGTGGGCGATCTGCTTCTGACCCAGGCCAAGGGCCGCGGCGCCGCCGGCGTACTGGTGGATGCTGCGGTGCGCGACGCCGATGACCTGCGCGACCTGGGCCT
Source organism: Thermoleophilaceae bacterium (assembly GCA_035630015.1). Lineage (GTDB taxonomy): Bacteria > Actinomycetota > Thermoleophilia > Solirubrobacterales > Thermoleophilaceae > JAAYBF01. Next base: position 1,205 of record DASQLM010000102.1, read on the forward strand.
GCCCGTCTGGGCGCGCTGGGTCCGGGTCCGTGGCGCGACCAAGAACGTCGTGGGAGAGCTGGACGTACCGGTGAACGTGGCTGGTACCGAGATCAACCCCGGCGACATCGTCGTCATGGACGCCGACGGTGCGGCGGTCGTCCCCGCGGGGCGCGCGCAAGATGTGCTGGCGGCCGCCCTCGAGCGAGAGCGGCGCGAGGCCGACAAGCGCGCCAAGCTCCAGGACGGCCGGCTGTCCTACGACCTGGACGGCCTGCGCAAGGTGGTCGAGCGTGGGTGACGTGGCCCACCTGGGACCGGTCGAGCTGCTGACGCCACGGGCGGCCGAGAGCGAGGCCTTCTTCGTGGACGTGCTGGGCATGGAGGTCGAGGGCCGCGAGGGCTCCTCGGCCTACCTGCGGGGCTGGGGCGACTACCAGCGCTGGTCGCTGAAGCTGACCGAATCGGCCACCTCCGGCCTGGCCTGGATGGGCATCCGGGCCTGGGACGCCGACGCGCTGGAGCGCCGGGTCGCGGCCGTGGACGCCGCCGGCCTGGGCGAGGGCTGGAGCGAAGGCGAGCGCGGCCTGGGCCGCTGCTACCGCTTCCGCGACCCCGACGGCCACGCGATGGTGCTCTACGACGAGTGCGAGCGCTACCAGGCGCCGCCCGAGCTGGCGCCGTCGCTGAAGAACCAGCCCCAGCGCTACGTGGGCCGCGGCTGCGCGGTCAAGCGGCTGGACCACGTGAACCTGCTGGCCGCCGACGTGCGCCCGTGCCGGGACTTCGCCACCGACGCGCTGGGCTACCGCCTGTACGAGCGGGTCGAGCTGGAGGACGGCCGCGAGGCGGGCGCGTGGCTGAGCGCCACGATCGCCGCGCACGAGCTGATCTACACCAGCGATGCGCACCGCGCGAACGGCCGGCTGCACCACCTGGCCTTCTGGGTGGACACGCGCGAGGAGGTGCTGCGGGCCGCGGACCTGTTCCTGGAGCACGGGGTGCACATCGAGGCGGCGCCGTCCAAGCACGCGATCGCGCAGGGCTTCTTCCTCTACGGCTACGAGCCGGGAGGAAACCGAGTGGAGGTCACGACCGGGGGGTACCTGGTCTATGACCCGCAGCAGCCCACCGTGGTCTGGAGCGAGGCGGAACGCAAGCTCGGCCAGGCCTGGCGGGTG
>DASQLM010000103.1:0-8837 GCA_035630015.1 Thermoleophilaceae bacterium
CGGCCACGACTGGTCAGGTGACGCTGCACGGCCAGGTCATCGACGGCCCGCCCGAGAACATGGCCCTCGTCTTCCAGGAGTACAGCCGCTCGCTGTTCCCGTGGATGACCGTCCGCCAGAACGTCTCGTTCCCGCTGGCCAGGCGCAAGGACACCGAGGGCCCGGTCGAGAAGGCGGTCGAGTCGGTCGGCCTGACCGACTTCCTGGACCGCTACCCCTGGGAGCTGTCCGGCGGCATGCAGCAGCGCGTGGCCATCGCCCGCGCGCTGGCCTACCAGCCCGAGATCCTGCTCATGGACGAGCCGTTCGCCTCGGTCGACGCGCAGACGCGCGCCGACCTCGAGGACCTGGTGCTGCAGGTGCGCGAGCAGTACGGCGTGACGATCGTGTTCGTGACCCACGACATCGACGAGTCGGTGTACCTGGGCGACCGGATCGTGGTGCTCACGCCGTCGCCCACCGAGGTGCAGGAGACGCTGGACGTGGACCTGCCGCGCCCGCGCGACCAGATCGACACCAAGGAGCTGCCTGAGTTCGCGCAGCTGCGCGGGCACGTGTACCGGTCGATCAAGCGCAAGGAGACCACAGCGGCGTGAGGCTGCACGAACTCCTCGAGCAGGTCCTCGAGACCAACCCCTTCCAGCAGGCCCGGCTGGCCGGGCTGGACCTGAGCGGCGATACGCCGCTGGAGGTGCTGCCCACCACCAGCAAGGCCGAGCTGATCGCCGACCAGGCCCGCAACCCCCCGTTCGGCACCAACCTGACCTACCCGCTGGAGCGCTACACCCACGTGCACCAGACCTCGGGGACCACGGGCCCGCCGCTGCGCGTGCTGGACACCGCTGAGGACTGGGCGTGGTGGGGCGACTGCCTGGCGCACTCCTTCCGCGCCGCCGGCCTCAGCGCCTCCGACCGGGCCGCGATGGCGTTCTCGTTCGGCCCCCACGTGCACTTCTGGGCCGTCCGCGAGGGCCTGGAGCGCGTGGGCGCCATGGGCATCCCGATGGGCGGCATGACCTCGGTCCAGCGGCTGCAGACGATCGCCCAGATGGAGGCCACGGCGCTGCTGTGCACGCCCACCTATGCCCTGCGGCTGATGGAGGTGGCGGTCGAGGAGCGCCTGGAAGGCACCCTGGAATCGATCCGGCTGGTCATCTGCACGGGCGAGCCGGGCGCGTCGCTGCCGGCGGTGCGCACCCGCATCGAGGAGGACTTCGGCGCCAGCTGCGTGGACCACGCCGGCCTGACCGAGGTGGGCAACTTCGGCTACCCGTGCCCCGAGGGCGGCGGCCTGCTGGTGGACGAGAGCGAGTTCGTCTGCGAGGTGCTGGGCCCCGACCTGCAGCCGGTGGGCTCGGGCGAGCGTGGCGAGCTGGTGCTGACCGCGCTGGGCCGCACCGGCTTCCCGGTGATCCGCTACCGCACCGGCGACGTGGTGGAGAACAGCATGGCCCGGCCGCCCGGCGACGGCACCGACCGGTGGCTGCCCGGCGGCATCCTGGGCCGTACCGACGACATGGTCGTGATCCGCGGCATGAACGTGTTCCCCTCCGCCATCGAGGAGGCCGTGCGCCGCGTGGACGGCTCGGGCGAGTTCCGCGTGACCTTCTACTCCGAGCGCGGCGGCATGGATGAGATCAAGCTGGAGGTCGAGCTCGAGCGCGGGTCGGAGGCGCGGGCGCTGCAGGAGCTGATGCGCCAGCAGCTGGGCCTGCGCGTGCGCGTGGTGCCGGTGGCGCCGGGCACGCTTCCGCGGGCCGAGCGCAAGTCGCGGCGGGTGGTCGACGAGCGCAGGAAGTCATGGGCCGCCCGGTGAGCACGAGGCGCCGCAGCGCATCGCGCACGCGTTCGCGCGGGCAGCGGGTGCGCGGCGCCAGCGAGCAGGTGGCCATCCAGATCCAGCACGCCATCCAGGCCGACGACATGGCGCCGGGTGACTTCCTGGGACGCGAGGAGGACCTGGCGAAGGACTTCGGCGTCAGCCGCCCGACGCTGCGCGAGGCGCTGCGGATCCTGGCCAGCGGCAATCTGGTGCGGGCCAACAAGGGCCCCGGGGGCGGAATCTTCGTGGCCCACACCGCCGACCAGGGCATGAGCGTCAGCCTGAGCAACGCCATCGCCATGATGCTCGAGACGGGCAGCGCCACGCTGGAGGAGTTGCTGGACGCTCGGCTGCTGCTCGAGGCCCCGCTGGCCGGGCTGGCCGCCTACAACGCCGACGACGAGGCCAAAGTCCGCCTGCGGGCCGCCGTGGAGGCCGAGGCCGCGGCCGACCAGGAGGACGCCGAGGTCCTGGGGGCCGCCGACGCCGAGATCCACCGCACGGTCGCGGCGGCCTCGGGCAACCGGATGCTGCAGGCGCTGACCGGCTGGGTGTTCGAGGTGCTCCAGCCCCAGCTGGTGGCAAAGATCCACGGCACCGTGGTGCACTCGGCGGTGATCGAGCAGCACCAGGCGCTGCTGCGGGCGATCGAGCGCGGCGACTCCGCCCGCGCCGAGCGGGCGATGAAGGACCACCTGTTGTATCTGCGCGACGTCCTGCGCATGGTCGAGGAGAGGGGGTAGCGATGGATGTCCCGGACCTGAGCGCGCGGCCGACGCTGCTGGGCTACGACCGCGAGAACGCCGACCCGCCCTACCTGCACGGCGACTATCGGGCCACCCGCACACGGGCGCCGAAGCAGCCGCTGGTGCCGGTGCCGCACACGCTGTCGGAGATCACCGGCCCGGTGTACGGGCACGAGCGGATCGGAGAGAACGACCACGACCTGACCCGGCAGTTCGAGGGCGAGCCGGTCGGCGAGCGGATCATCCTGCACGGGCGCGTGCTGGACGGCGACGGCCGCCCCGTGCCCGACACGCTGGTCGAGCTGTGGCAGGCCAACGCGTCGGGGCGCTACCGCCACGTGGTGGACCGCCATCCGGCGCCGCTGGACCCCAACTTCGGCGGGGCGGGCCGGGCGCTGACCGACGGCGAGGGCCGCTACCGGTTCATCACCATCAAGCCGGGCGCGTACCCCTGGCGCAACCACGACAACGCCTGGCGGGCGGCGCACATCCACCTCTCGCTGTTCGGCCGTGCCTTCGCGCAGCGGCTCGTGACCCAGATGTACTTCCCCGGCGACCCGCTGTTCTTCCAGGACCCGATCTTCCACTCCGTTCGCGACGAGGGCGCGCGCGAGCTCATGATCTCGCGCTTCGACCTCGAGCACACCGTGCCGGAGTGGGCGCTGGCCTACGAGTTCGACATCGTCCTCCGCGGGCGTGACGCGACGCCCGTGGAGGCGTGAGACGAGGAGAGGAGCCACCATGGCGACCCAGCAAGGCGCCGAGTTCTGGCGTGACCTGAAGCCCATCACCAAGGTCTTCCAGACGGACGCGAAGCCCGAGGTCTACCTGCCGGACGCGGCCACGGACGACGAGCGCTACTACGTACCGCTGACCGAGACGGTGTCCACCCGGCCGCTGTGGATCTCGCCCGGCCAGAACCGCTGGTGCGACATCCTGATGGCGAAGGAGGCGGGGCTGGTGAACCGCCACTACCACCCGCACGAGGTGTTCGCCTACACCATCTCGGGCCAGTGGAGCTACCTGGAACACGACTGGGTGGCCACGGCCGGCGACTTCGTCTACGAGACGCCGGGCGAGGCCCACACGCTGGTCGCGCACGAGCACGAGGACCCGATGAAGGTGCACTTCAACGTCAAGGGGCCGCTGATCTGGCTGGACGAGGACGGCGAGGCCGAGGACTTCTTCGACGTGCACAACTACATCGCCCTCTGCCGTGAGCACTACGACCAGGTGGGCATCGGCGCCGACTACGTGGACGGCCTGTTCCGGTGATCCCGACGCCCTCCCAGACCGTCGGGCCGTTCTTCAACATCGGGATGCGCGGCGAGCCGACCGAGCTGGTGGCGCCCGGCACCGAGGGCGCCGTGCGGCTGGAGGGCGTGGTCTACGACGGCGATGGCGCGCCCGTGGTGGACGCGCTCGTGGAGATCTGGCAGGCGGCGCCCAGCGGCCGCTATGTCCACCCCGACGATCCGCGCGAGGACCTGCCGGTGTACGAGGGGTTCGAGGGCTTCGGCCGCGCCGAGACCGACCCCGAGGACGGCTCGTACGCGTTCGTCACGCTCAAGCCCGGGCCCGTGCCGGGACCGGGAGGGACGATGCAGGCGCCGCACCTGATGGTCTCGGTGCTGGCCCGCGGCCTGCTCAAGCGCCTGGCCACGCGGATCTACTTCGAGGACGAGGCGGAGGCCAACGCCGCCGACCCGGTGCTCTCGGCGGTCGACGCGGCCCGGCGCGGCACCCTCGTGGCACGGCGCGACGGCGACGCGTACCGTTTCGACGTGCGCTTGCAGGGCGATGGCGAGACAGTGTTCTTTGACGTCTGACGACCTCTTCGGTTCGCTGTTCGTGCCCGAGCGGATGCGCTTGGCGGTGTCCGGCCGTGCCTGGGTCGAGGCCATGCTCACGTTCGAGGCCGTGCTGGCCTCCGCCGAGGCGGAGGCCGGGCTGATCCCGGCCGAGGCGGCCGAGGCCATCGCCGCGGCGGCCGCGGCGCCCGACCGCTTCGACGTGTCCGAGCTCGGCGAGGCGGGCCGGGCCGGCGGCAACCCCGCCGCGCCCCTGGTGCGCGCGCTGACCGCGGCGGTCGAGGGCGACGCACGCGCGTACGTGCACTTCGGCGCCACCAGCCAGGACGTCATGGACAGCGCCTGCTCGATCGTCTCCCGCGCGGGCGTGGCGCTCATCCGCGAGCAGCTCGACGATGCCTGCCGCTACGCGGCGCGGCTGATCGACGCCCACCGGGACACGCCGATGGTGGCCCGCACCCTGGGCCAGCAGGCGCTTCCGACCACCTTCGGGCTGCGCGCGGCGGGCTGGCTGGACGCGCTGCTCGATGCGCAGGACGAGCTGGCCGCGGTGCCGTTCGCCGCCCAGCTGGGCGGCGCGGCGGGAACGATGGCCTCGCTCGGCGACGCCGGGCCGCGGGTGCTGGGCCTGGTGGCCGCGGGGTTGGACCTGGACGAGCCGGTGCTGCCCTGGCACACGGCGCGCGGGCGGGTGGCCCGGCTGGGCGGCGCGCTTGCCGTGGCCGCCGGGACCGCCGAGAAGATCGCCGGTGACGTGATCGCCCTGGCGCGGACCGAGATCGGCGAGGTGGCCGAGGGCGGGGCCGGCGGCGGTTCCTCGACCATGCCGCACAAGCGCAACCCCGCCGGGTCGGCGCGGGCGGTCGCGTGTGCGCACACGGCTCGGGGCCACGCCTCGGTCCTGCTGGGAACGATGGCCCAGGACCACGAGCGGGCAGCCGGCCCGTGGCAGGCCGAGTGGCAGGCCGTGACCGGCGCACTCGCGGCCACCGGCGGCGCGGTGGCCGCGGCGCGCGGCGTGCTGCGCGAGCTCGAGGTCCACCCCGAGCGCATGCGGGCCAACCTCGAGCTGACCGGTGGGCTGGTGATGACCGAGGCGGTGGTCACCGCGCTGGTCGGCGCCGGAGCCGGCCGGCAGGAGGCACACGACATGGTCGCCGCGCTGGTCGGCGGCGGGGGCGACCTGCGGGCCGGGCTGGTGGCGGACGGGCGCCTGTCCGAGGGCGACGTGGACGCCGCGCTGGACCCGGCGAACTACCTGGGCGCGTCCGGGCAGCTGATCGACCGCGTGGTCGCCCGGTACGAGGCGCGGGGCTGATGCCCGCGCGCCTGCACCACCAGCTCGAGGGGCCGGAGGACGCGCCCGTGCTGGTGCTCTCCAACTCGCTGGGCACCACCCTGGAGATGTGGGGTGACCAGGCGCCCGCGCTGGCCGAGCGCTTCCGCCTGCTGCGCTTCGACTCCCGTGGCCACGGGCGCTCGGAGGTGCCGCCGGGCCCCTACGCGATCGAGGAGCTGGGCCGTGACGTGCTGGCGCTGCTGGAGGACCTGGACCTGGAGCGGGTGCACTTCTGCGGTCTGTCGATGGGCGGCATGACCGGTATGTGGCTGGCCGTGAACGCACCCGAGCGCATCGACCGGCTGGCGCTGTGCTCCACCTCCACCCACATGCCGCCGGCCGAGCAGTGGCACGAGCGGGCGGCTACGGTGCGCGAGCAGGGCATGGGTGCCATGGCCGACGGTTCGATCGAGCGCTGGTTCTCGCCGGACGGCCCCGCTGAGCGGCCCGACGCCGTCGAGCGTGTGCGCCAGGGGTTGCTGGACACGCCGGCCGAGGGATACGCCGCCTCGTGCGAGGCCATCGCCGCCCACGACCTGCGCGAACAGGTGGGCGCCATCACGGCGCCGACGCTCGTGGTGGTGGGCGACCAGGACCCGTCCACACCGCCCGACCACGCTCGGTTCATCGGCTCGCGCGTGGACAGCGCGCGGGTGGTCGAGCTCGAGCGCGCGCGGCACCTGTTGAACGTCGAGCACCCCGACCGGGTGACCGAGCTGCTGATCGACCACTTCGAGGAGGCCGGATGAGTCACGAGGACGGCATGCGCACGCGGCGCGAGGTGCTGGGATCCGAGTACGTGGACGGCGCCGTGGCGGGCGCCGACGCCTTCACCGAGGACTTCCAGGACCTGATCACCCGCTACGCGTGGGACGAGATCTGGAACCGGCCCGGCCTGGACCGGCGCACCCGCAGCGTGATCACGCTGACCGCGCTGGTCCACGGCGGCCACCTGGAGGAACTGGCCACCCACGTGCGCGGTGCCCTGAACAACGGCCTGACTCCGGACGAGATCAAGGAGGTGCTGATGCAGTGCGCGGTCTACTGCAGCGTGCCGTCGGCCAATTCCGCCTTCAAGGTCGCGCAGAGGGTGCTGGCCGAGGGGTAGTGGCCCTACGCGTTATGGCGTACCCGCCGCGCTGGCGAGGACCGCGACCCTGACCTAGTCTGGCCCTGCGATGCGGCGCGGACTGGCCTGGTCACTGTTGTCTCTCGCGGCCGGACTTGCGGCCGCCTCCCCGGCGCAGGGCGCGGTCACCGTCGGCGAGACCGCCACCAGCCTCAACGAGGCCTGCGACGGCGCGAACAACAACACCGTGCAGCTGGCGGTCGCGCCCGGGCACAACTCGTTTGCCGCTCCGTCAGCCGGCGTCATCACCTCGTGGTCCCACAACGCACGTTCCACCAGTGACGGCACCGTGTTGAAGCTGAAGGTCTACCGCGCGCAGGCTGGAGGCAACTTCCTGGCCGTTGGTCAGAGCGATTTCAGGGACGTCTCCGACGCGGGTCCCCGGACGTTCCCGACCCGCATCGCAGTGGCGGCGGGCGACATGCTCGGCCTCGGCCTCGGCGCCAACGCCGCCACCCACCCGGCTTCGTGCTTCCAACCCAACGGCCAGGCGGGGGACGTCTACCGCAACCGTGTCGGCGACCTCGTGACCGGCACCGTCGGCACCTTCCCGGGCGGGCCCTTCAACGTACGTGCCAACGTCTCCGCCCGCCTCGAGCCCGACCGCGACTGCGACGGCCTCGGCGACGAGTCCCAGGACACGGCCGGCGGGGCGTGCGGCGGTGGCGGTGGGGGAACCCCCAACGGGCCGACGGGCGGGCCCAAGGACGCGACCAAGCCCAAACTGCGCAAAAAGAAGGCGAAGGCCGCATCCAGCCGCACGTCGGTCAGCCTGGTGGTCACGCCCAACGAGGCGTGCACGCTGCGCGCGGGCGCGACCGTCTCGGTGGGCAACACCGCCGCCAGGAAGCCCATCCGCCTGCGCTCGGTGAAGAAGAACGCGCGGGCGGGCAAGGCCACCAAGCTGACGCTCAAGGTGCGCCGCAAGGACCGGGCACGCCTGCGCCGGGCGCTGCGCCGCAAGAGCCGCAAGGTCAAGATCACCGTCCGGGCGACCGACGCCGCCGGCAACGTCACGCGAACGTCGTCGTCCGCGAAGTTCAAGCGCCTCTAGGCGCGCTCGCCGCAACCCTTTAGCCGGCGTTGACTCACGGCGGCCACGGTCCTCCGAATGCATTTACCCCGCCGTTCCCGGCTGCTCGCCGCCGCCGCATTCCTGTCACTGCCCCTGGCCGTAGCCGCCGTCGCCACACAGAAGCTCGACTCCGCCAAGGCCGACGCTCGGCCGAGTGAGGCCTCCGCGTCCACTGCGCAGGGGCTGATCCCCGGCACACAGGACGGCGCCCGGCCGGAGACCATGGAGCAGTTCCTCACCTCCGTCACCGAGGACGTCGACAGCTACTGGACCAAGGTGTTCGCGGACTCCGGCCTGCCGGAGCCGACGGTGAGCTACGAGTGGATTCCCGCCGGCCAGACCGCCGCCAGCGCGTGCGGGGACGAGAGCGGCACGATGGGCGACGAGGCGGCCGCGTACTGCCCGGGCGAGGACACGCTCTACATCTCGCAGAAGTTCGCGACCGACATCTACAACGGCACGCTCGATCGTGCGCTGCCCGGCAGCTCGCAGGGCTACGGAAAGACCGTCGGCGACTTCGCCGTGGCGTACATCGTCGCGCACGAGTACGCCCACCAGGTGCAGGGCGAGCTGGGCCTGCTCCAGGACGGGCAGCGGCCCGCCACGGTGGACATCGAGCTCCAGGCCGACTGCTACGCGGGAACATGGGCCAAGAGCGCATACGACGAGAACCGGCTCGAGGACGGTGACGTGCAGGAGGCGCTGGACGCCGCGCTCGCCGTGGGCGACTTCGACGCGACCAACCCGAGCCACCACGGGACGCCCGAGCAGCGTAAGGACGCCTGGAACAGCGGCTTCCAGAGCGGCGACCCGTCCGCGTGCGGCCAGTACGTGGCCTGAGCGCGCGACTCAGGAGTGCTTGTCCACGGCGATCCAGCCCTGGTGGAGCACATCGGAGGCGGCGACGACCGCGAG
>DASQLM010000104.1:0-12311 GCA_035630015.1 Thermoleophilaceae bacterium
CTCGTCACCTGCCTCGCCGGCCTGGCCCTGTGCCCGGCCACCGCGGCGGCCGTGGGATCGAGCACCCCGTCGGGCGGGGCCGCGACGCCGACCGAGGGCGGCGCCCACTACGGCGAGACCCCCAAGGTCCACGGGCTGGCCGCGCTGCCCCACCTGAAGGCGTTCACCGTGTCGCGGCCCACGCTGACCGCCACGGTCAGCTTCCGAATCGCCTCCAAGCTCGCGGTCAGGGACGTGCGCCTGCAGCTGCTGAACGCCAGGGGCAACGCCGTGAAGACGCTGAAGCTGGGCACCCGCAAGGCCGGCAAGGTGCACAAGATCATCGTGTCGCGGACCGGCCTGGCCGCCGGCTCCTACCGGGTCCGGATCACGGCGAAGCAGCTCCGGACCGCCGGGATCGCCTCGGTCAAGCGGGTCACCGTGCCCAAGCCGCCCAAGCCCAAGCCCGTGCCGCCCGCTCCCCCGGCGGCGCCGCTGGGCACGCACGTCTTCCCCGTCCGCGGCACCTACGACTTCGGCGGCGCCGACGGCCGCTTCGGCGCCGGGCGCAGCGGCCACACCCATCAGGGCCAGGACATCGCGGCCGCCGAGGGCACGCCGGTCGTGGCGCCCCACGCGGGCACCGTGAAGGCGGTGCGCTACCAGGCCGCCGGCGCCGGGCACTACGTCGTGCTGGACGGCGCGGGCGAGGAGCGCGACTACGTGTTCATGCACCTGGCCACCGGTACCACGCTGGTCACCGAGGGACAGACGGTGGCCACGGGCCAGCAGCTTGCGCAGGTGGGCAACACCGGGCGCTCGTTCGGCGCCCACCTGCACTTCGAGATCTGGGACGGCCGCGGCTGGTACACCGGCGGCAAGCCGATCGACCCGCTGCCGCTCCTCGAGAGCTGGGCAGCAGCGGGCTGACCGAAGCGCTTGCCTACTTGAACGTCAGCGTGATCTTGCCGCCCACGCCGTCGGTGCTGGCCTTGACCGAACCGGTCAGGTCGCCAAGCGGGCCGACGAACAGCTGAGCGCCCAGGGCGCCGCCGAGCTGGTTGCTGCCCATGGCCCCCAGCTGTGCGATCGCGCGGGTCACCAGCTGCGCGGCATCCGCCTTCATGGCGAAGGCACCCTCGGCGCCGTCCACCGGCTCGGTGGGCGCCGCCGCGATGGCGCGGGCGCTGGCCGGCGTGTCGGAGACCACGAACTCGTCGCCGCCGACCAGGCCGTAGGCGATGCTGCCGCCGGACGCGGTGCCGCTGTACAGGTCGCCGCTCTTCCTGATCCGCACGCTCTGGCCGCCGCTGCTCTGCGCGATGGCCGGCAGCACCCGGGTCACGGAGGCCAGGGTCTTCCTGAAGGCGTCGGGGTCCTTGACCTCGGCCTTGAGCCCGAACTTGCCGGCGGGCGAGACGCTGGCGGTGATGTCGCCGCTGAGCTGCTCGAGCACGTCCTTCTCGAGGTCGAGCTTGAGCTGCTTCTCGATGGTGCCCTTGGCGGTCTCGTAGGAGCCGAACTCGGACGGGTTCACGGCCTGGGCCGCGTTCTCGGCGAAGTTCACGATCTGGTCGATGCCGCGGAGGCCGAGCCCGACCTCGCCGGGACGCTGCGCCACCTCGGGGCTCTGGTCGCCGGCCGCCAGCGGCAGGTCGGCGTCGGACAGGTCACCCGACTCGGTGTTCATGGTGAAGTCGACGTCCAGGTTGTCCGAGCCCGCCGAGGCGCTCAGGCCGAAGGTGCGCAGGGCGTCGACCCACTTGACCTTGCGGGCGTCCGCGGTGTCGGGATCGGTGGCGATCAGGCGCTGCAGGTTGAAGTACGTGCGCACCGCAGCGTCCTTGGGCAGGCCCTTGGTGCCGTCGTCGAAGTCCTCCTCGCTGAAGCGGTCGTCGCTGCCGCGGCGGTCCAGGCCGGCCTCGAGCTCCTTGCGCGAGTTGGCCACCACCAGGACGTCGTCCTTGATCGCGGCGAACGAGTCGTCGTCCTGGTAGAGCTTGGCGCCGTCCTTCTCCTCCAGCTCCTTGGGCTTCTGCTTCTCGATGGCCGAGGTCAGCTTCTCCTTGTCCTTGACCTGGATCGCGGCGATGAAGTCCTCGCTGTCGGTGTCGGTCCCGGAGTCGCTGTCCACGAACGTCTTGATGTTGGTCGCGCCGACCACGAACTCGTTGCCCAGCAGCGGCTTGATGTCGCGCTCGTAGTTGGTGTCGCCCGAGCCCAGGCCGCGCTCGAGCTGCTGCTGCAGCTGCCCGGCGAACGGGAACTTCTTGACGATGGCCGTCGCGTTCTTGAACTGGGCGCTGTTGGGATCGGTCTCGATCACCGCCACGAAGGGCGTGTCCTTGGGCACGTAGCCCAGCGCGTTGTCCAGCGGGTTCTCGCCGCTGTCACCCGACTCGCCGCCCCCACAACCGGCGACGGGGACCGCGATGGCGGCCACGAGGAGTACAGAGGCGAAGGCACGGCGAGCGAGAGAGTCCATTGGCGCGCCAGTGTAATGACGCCAAGCGAACGCGCAATCGGGGAGATCCCTGGTCAACCGTCCCCTAACACGCTCCTGCGGCCGTCGGCCAGGTGGGCGCGCAGGGCCGTTTCGCCGTGCGACACGAGGTCGTCGGCCAGCACATCGTGATGGTCGGCCATGCGTTCCAGCGTCCATGCGGGCCGCATGGCCATCAGGAACAGCCGCATCTCGCCGTCCAGCGCCTGGTAGGCGGCGGCCAGGCGCGGGCTCTCGGCGCTGTCCACCAGCGCCGTGTGCACGTGGGCGTGGGCCTCGACCACGTCGCTCCAGCCGGGGTGGGGGGCCTGGCACACGGCCCGCAGGTCCGCCGCCGCGGCCCTGACCGCCGACCGCAGCCGCTCGGGGTCCCGCTCCAGGGCGAGGTGGCAGGCCTCGACCTCCAGGGCGGTGCGCAGGTCGAACAGCCCGGCCAGCTGCTCGCGGCCGATGTCGGCCACGCGGGCGCCGCGGTTGGGCACGATCTCCACCAGGCCCTCGGCCGCCAGCGCCCGCAGCGCCGCGCGCAGCGTGTGGCGGGCCACCCCGTGGGCCTCGACCAGCTCCCGCTCCACCAGCCGCGCGCCGGGAGGCGGGTCGCCGTCCAGGATCCGGGTGCGCAGCGTGGTGGTCAGCTGCTCCACCGCGAAGCCGCCGGGCGCCCGGCGGGCGGTGCTCACCCCTGGGCCTCTGCGGCCAGCGCCGGCCGGGGCGTGGGACGCCCGCGCGGGGCGGCCAGCACAAGCAGTCCGGCCAGCACGAGACCCGCCCCCGCGATGGCGACCGTGCCCGGGCGCTCGCCGAGCACCAGGGCGCCGAGCATCACGGCGGTCAGCGGCTCGGCCAGCGTCAGCGTGGCGGTTTCGCCGGCGCTCAGGCGGCGCAGGCCGCGGGCGAACAGCAGGTAGGCCAGCGCGGTGGGCACGGCGCCCAGGTACAGCGCCAGGGCGACGCCCTCGGGCGAGCCGAGCCAGCCCAGTCCGGCGACCAGGGGAACGGGCAACAGCAGGATCGCGCCGCGGCCGAACGCCGCCGACATGACCCGCTCGGGCGCCGCTCCCCTGTCGATCATGCGCTTGGCCAGCACGGTGTAGGAGGCGTAGCCCAGCCCGGCGGCCACGGCCAGGGCGACGCCCGCGGGGTCGACGGAGGCCGAGCCGCCGCCCGCGCCCAGGAGCACGATGCCCGCGCACGCCAGGCCGGTGGCCGCGGCCCAGCGGGCGGTCAGCGGCTCACCGTTGACGATCCGGGACAGCAGGCCGGCCGCCGCCGGGCCCGAGCCGATGGCCACCACGGTGCCCACCGCGACGCCGGTCTGGTCGACGGCCGCGAAGAAGGCCAGCTGGTAGGCGGCCACGCCCACGCCCGCCAGCCAGGCCAGGCCGGTTGGTGCCATGCCCCCGCTTCCGCCAAGCGCACGGGCGATCAGCCACAGCAGCAGCGCGCCGACCACGATCCGGACGGCGCCCACGCTGGTGGGGGCGCCGCCGGGGCCCAGCGCCTGGGCGGTGCCGGAGGTGCCGAAGCAGACGGCTGCCAGGAGCACCTGGGCGCGGGCGGGTGAGGCGTCCGGCTGCATGAGGCGATGATTGTTCCACAATCTATGTCAGGATGCCAGGAACCGACCCACGTCCGCCACCTCGGCCGCCAGCGCCCCGGCGGGTGGTTCGGGCCCGAACCAGGTGGTCTCCGCCCCGCTCCCGCGCCACGTGCCCACCACCCGCTCGCCCGCCAGCACCACCGCCCGCAACATGCCGCCGCCCGGCAGCACATCCCGGTCGTGGCCGGCGGGCACCACCCAGTCGCGCGACGCCCAGCCCAGCATCGCCGGATCGAACGCGGGCAGGAGGGCGCATTCCGGGGGCTCGGCGGGCTCGGCCGGCGCCACCGGCCCCGCCAGCTCCAGCGCCCGCCGCGCACGGCCCAGCGGGAGCCCCGACCACGCCGCCAGGTCCCGGTCCCCGGCCGGCCCGTGGCCCTCCAGGTAGCGGCGGGCCAGCGTGGCCAGCGCCTCGTCCTCGTCCACCGCCGGCGGCGGGTCGCTGCGCGCCCAGAGCCCGTCCGACGTGCCCACGACCAGGCCCTGGAGGGCCACCCACGGCATCAGCACGTTCACCGCGCCCCCGCCCAGCTCGGGGTGGCCGCGCTCGGCCAGGCGCTCAAGCAGCTCCGCCCGCTCACGCGGGCGCTCGGCCACCAGCTCCAGCAGGTCGTCCAGCATCCCCCGGGCCACCTCGGCCTGACCGCGCTGCTCCAGCGCCCGCTCCATCCGCGGCAGGAACCGCGGGGCGCACAGCGCGTGCAGCCATGCCCGGTCCTCGGGCGCGATCAGATGCAGGGTCCCGCGCACCGTCCACGTGCGCACCAGCCCGGCCTCGCGCACCTCCGCGCGCGTCAGCCCGGCTACCCGCGAGCGCAGCGCCAGGGCGGACGAGCGCACGTCCTGGGCCTGGACCCCGCACACCGCGCGGGCGGCCTCGAGCGCGGAGCCGGCCCTCACGGAGGGAGACAACCGCTGCGCGGCCAGGCGGGCGCGGACCGGGTCCATGCCATGAAGCTACGATGTCGGCCGCTTGGCGAGGTAGCTCAGTTGGTAGAGCACACGACTGAAAATCGTGGTGTCGCCGGTTCAAGTCCGGCTCTCGCCACTCGCGGGACGGTGGCATCGCATAAGCGGCTCCTCCCCTCCTCGCGTGCAGAGCACGCGTCGTCGGGTGCGTCACCGCTTCTGCGGGCCCCCGCCCGCGCGAGCCCTATCGGTCAGGCCCCGCAGCCGATGCCGATGTCGTTCACGTCGATCCCGGGCCGCAGCACGAAGGTGCGCTTCCTCGACGTCGGCGAGGTGATCATCAGCTCGTGGGCGCCGCCTCCCGCGGGGCGGCTGAGGTCGAGGCTGACCACGCGACCGTCCGGCAGTCCGCACGGAGCCACGTTGTTCGCGCTCGCTCCCCGCACGTTCCGGGGCTTGCGCTTGCCCTTCGGGAGCCACCAGATCGACTCGCCCTTGCAGCACCACTGGGCCTCGAACACGATCCCCTTGCCACGCCCGAGGTAGTCGGAGTGATGGAGGCTTCCGGGGCCGAAGACGCCGTCCACCGGCTTGCGGCCCGCGCTCGGACTCATCCGGACCCGTGTGCCCTTGCCGTTCAGGCGCGTCTCGCAGATGGAGAGCGTGCCCGCCGAGGGGTCGGGGGCGTTGCCGCAGTCGTGGAGCACGCGCTTGGAGTCCGTGGAGATCGCCGGGTGGACGTGCACCTTCTTGGACGACTTGCCGGTGATGGTGCGCGGCTTGCTCCAGCCGCGGCCCGCCTTGCGGGTGACGAACAGGTCGATCCGGCCACCGCTCGACTGCGCCGGGTAGACCACGACGCGCCCGCCGTTGCCCACGGCGGAGAAGCCCTCGGCGGTCTGGCCCGGTAGGGCCGACCCGCTCCGGAGGTTGCTCGAGGCGACCGCGAGGCACGGGTTCCCGCCGCAACCGAAGCGCTCGCTCTGGAGGATCAGCGACTTGCCATCGGGCGACTGGTTGAGGAACTGGTCCCCTCCGCCGGGGAAGCGGCGGTCGAGCCCGGCCGAGACGTCCTGCGGCTTGGCTCCGGCGCGAGCCTCCACCCGCAGGAGCGGGCCCTGGCCGACGCTGTAGGTGATGTGGCCCGCGGCGGCGGCGGGACCGGCCGCGGCGGCGGAAAGGCCGAGGGACAGCACGAAGGCGGCGCACAGAACGGCGGCAGAACGGCTCAGGAGCATCATGGAGCCAACGTATCCACGGGGTGCGCGCAGCGCCTCGGGGTACGGCCCTGAACTTTCTCCGGCTTGCGCACCCCTCGGAGCGGGCGTACCGTGGTACGGACGTCCGGATACCCGGTGCGAGCAACGAGCCTCTCAGCCTTGGCACTGTTGGCGGCCCTGTCGGTCGCGGCTCCGGCACGCGCGACGGAACTGGTGGACAACGACAAGGCCCAGTGTCCGACTGCGGCACACACCACGATCCAGGCTGGGGTCGATGCGGCCTCGCCCCGAGAGGTGGTCGAGGTCTGCAACGGTGTCTACCCCGAACAGGTCTCGATCACAGACGCCGGCAAGGATGGAGTGCGGCTCAGGGCGCGGGTGGTTCACGGCGCGACCATCAAGGCGCCGCCGAACTCCGGCGGCCCGATCGTCAAGGTCGAGGATGCGGATGGCGTCGAGGTCTCGCGCTTTCGCCTGGTCGGCCCGTTCACGGGCCCTGGCGGGGTGGGTTGTCCGCCCGGAGAGGGCACCGGCAGCCATGCAGTCCTCGTGACCGGGAACTTCAACGCTTCGATCAATGCCCAAGTGCTGGACAACTCCATCGACCAGACCATCGCCCCTGCCGGCGAAGGCTGTCCCGGCTTCTTCGGGTTTGGCGTGGAGGTCACGAACGGGAGTCGCGCTCGGGTCGGCAACAACACCATCGACGAGTTCGGGTTCAACGGCATTGCCGTCACGAGCGGCGCCAAGGGAGTTCTCGATCACAACGTCATCACGGGAGGTGCGGTCGGGGTGAACAGCTTCAGTGAAGCTCGCCTCGACCTGAACTCGAGCCGGATCAGCGGGACCGACATCGGCGTCTTCCTCGAGCGCAACCACTCCCCGGGCACGACCGTCTTGAGCAACCGGATCTTCGACAATCGGATCGGGATCGCGATGCACGAGCAGCTCGGAGCCGAGCTGAACAACAACCGGGTGTTCGCGAACGCCGAGCAGGGCATCTTCGTGAACGCGGCGAGCAACGGGAACCTGATCCGGATGAACGACTTCCGGGGCAACGGAGGTACGGACTGCTTCGACGCCAGCGGCTCGGGCCGTCCCGGATACCCGTACTTCACGACTGGGAACAAGTGGGGCCCGAACAGGGGACTTGAAGCGACCCCCGCGGGCATCTGCACGCCGTAGGCACGCCCGCGCAGCGTTTCGGACATAGTTCGCCGGGCCATGCCCGAGCCCCTCGAGATCCAGGCGATGGAGCACCTGCCGAACCCGCTCTGGCGGCAGATCGTGGAGCGGCCCGAGCGCGCGCCCGAGCTGATCGCCCTCGCGGCCGCGAAGCGGTTCGCCGACCCGGCCGCCGAGTGGGTGGGCGAGAACCACCGCTGGCACGGCACCCCCGACAAGCTGGCCCGCAAGGCCTACCGCAAGCACGTGCACCTGTCGCGCGGAGAGGGGCTGGCGCTGGGCCTGGGCGGCATGGTCACCAGCGCGGCGAACGTGGCCGGGCTGGGCTGGATCCAGGCCCGGATGGTGTTCTACATCGCGGCCGCGCACGGCTACGACCCGCACGACCCGATGCGCCCGGCCGAGCTGCTGCACCTGTGGGGCGTCTACGAGACGCCGGCGCAGGCGCGCGAGTCGCTGGACGGCGTGGGCGCGTCCATGGCGGAGACCGTGGTCAAGACCAAGCTGACCAGGACCGGCGAGCGTTCGCTCACCAACCGGATGCTCCGGTACGTGGGAAAGCGGACGGTCAAACGCTACGGCGGACGGATGATCCCGCTGCTGGGCGCCCCGATCAGCGCGATCCAGAACGGCGGCTCGACAAAGGACCTGGGCCACCGGACGCTGAAGTACTACGGCGGCTGACCGATACCCGGTCGAGACGCAACTGAGACTGCTCGCTCGCGGCAGCGGCGTTACGTTCGCCTGACAACCTCAAGGAGGAGTAACCCAATATGGCCAAGCGCATCTCTCTGATGCTGGTTGCAGCACTGATCCTCGTATTCGCGGCGACCGCCGTCGGCTGCGGCGACGACAACGACTCATCCGGCTCCGGCGACAACTCGTCCCAGTCCGGCGACTCCGGCTCGAAGGACTCGGGCTCGGCCGACGACACGCCCGACAACAAGGACGAGGCGATCGACAAGTGCCGCGAAGAGGCGGACAAGCTCGACGGCTCCGCCAAGGAGAGCGCCAACAAGCTCTGCGACGCGGCCGAGAGCGGCGACGAGGGCAAGATCAAGGACAGCGCCCGGGACGCGTGCCTCAACCTGGCCAAGCAGATCCCGGACGGCCCCCAGCGCGACCAGGCCGAGGCCGCCTGCAAGGAGGGAACGAAGTAACACCAGCGGGGGGCTCGCGCCCCCCGCACCCCCCGTCGACCCTTGGCTGGTCGACCTGTTTCAGGCGCGGCCGTACACCGGTACGGCCGCGCCGGACGTGACCTCGGAGTCGTCCGAGACCAGGAAGCGGATCACGCGGCCGATCTGCTCCGGGGCGACCCACTTCGACCAGTCCGAGTCCGGCATGGCCTCACGGTTGGCGGGCGTGTCGATCACGCTGGGCAGGATGGCGTTGGCCCTGACGCCGGCGTCGCGGTACTCCGCGTCCAGCGCGCGCACGAAGGCCAGCACCGCGGCCTTGGCGCTGATGTAGCCCGTCGCGCCGGAGAATGGCTCCAGCGCCGCCTTGGCCGACACACACACGAACGCTCCGCCGCCGCGGGCGGCCAGGCGCGGCATCGCCGCCCGGGCCAGCGTGAACGCCGGCACCAGGTTCAGCCGCCACAGCCGCTCGAACTCCTCCAACTCGGCCGCCTCGACCTTCGGCCCCATGCCGAAGCCGCCGATCAGGTTGACCACGCCCTCCAGCTCGGCCACCCCGCCCACCGCGGCCGCCGCCGCGGCCGGGTCCAGCAGGTCGGCCTCGACCATGGCCGCGCCCTCGGGCGCGTCGCCCCTGCGGTCGGCCACCGTCACGTCGTAGCCGGCGTGCAGCAGCTCGCGCACGACCGCGCCGCCCAGTCCTCCGGTTCCGCCGGCAACGAGAACGCCCATGCGATCGAGCCTACCCGCGCGTGAACGCCGGCGCGGACGAGGGCGCGTCCCACAGCCGCGTGAGGTCGTCGTCGAGCGCGACCACGGTGAGCACGGCGCCCGCCTGGTCGAGTGAGGTGATCAGGTCGCCGACCACCGACCGGCGCACGTCGCGCCCGCGCGTGTCCAGCTCGGCCGCCACGTGCTCGAAGAGCACCGACAGCTGCAGTGGCGGCGTGCCGCCCAGGCCGCTCAACAGGACCAGCAGCGGCGCGTCGGGCGGCAGCTCCTCCAGGATCGGGTCGAGCATGGCCGCGGCGATCGCTCCCGCGGGCTCGATCGGCACCGGTTCGCGACCCGGCTCGCCGTGGATGCCCACCCCCAGCTCCATCTTGTCGTCGTGCAGCGC
The DNA here is from genome assembly GCA_035630015.1 of Thermoleophilaceae bacterium. GTDB lineage: Bacteria > Actinomycetota > Thermoleophilia > Solirubrobacterales > Thermoleophilaceae > JAAYBF01. The sequence continues at coordinate 9,659 of DASQLM010000104.1, forward strand.
CACTCCGAAGCTGCGCCCGCGCTCGACCACGCGCCGCGCGATCTCGGCCACCTCGGCCAGCGGGGCGCCCTCGGCGGCCAGCGCGCCCGCGACCTTCTCGACCACGATGGTCACGCCGGTGCCGCGGCGCGGCGTGTCCGAGTCGGCGGCGATGGCCACGTCGTCGTCCACCACCACGGCCTCCACCTCGATGCCCTCGTCGGAGGCGAACTCGGCGGCCATGCGGAAGTTCAGGATGTCGCCCGTGTAGCTCTTGACCACGTGCAGCACGCCGGCGCTGCCGCCCACGGCGCGGGTGGCGGCCAGGACCTCGCCGGGCGATGGGGACGTGAACACCGCCCCGGGCACGGCAGCGTCCAGCATGCCCGCGCCCACGAAGCCGGCGTGCATGGGCTCGTGGCCGGCGCCGCCGCCCGAGACCAGCCGCACGCGCGAATCGTCGTCGCCCAGGTCGCGCCGGACCACCGCCTGGCTGCCGTCCACGCGCGCGAGCACACTCGCGTTCGCCCGCACGTAGCCGTCCACGGCATCCGAGACGAACGAATCGGCGTCGCCGGCGAAGCCCGTGGGCGCGGCCGGCTCGTCGCCGTCGCCGAGGTCGGTGCGCCCGCCGGCCAGCTCCTCCCAGCCGGGCGGATCGCCGGCCTGGGCCAGCGCCTCGGCCACCACGGCCACGCACACGGCCCCGGGATCGGGCGCTCCGCTGGAGCGGGCGCCGGCGTAGGCGGCGCGCCCGCGGCGGGCCTCGATGTCGGTCGTCCCGTCGGCCGCCTCGCGAGCGGCGCCGGCCGCGTCCGCGCCGTTCTCCAGCGCCTCGGCCAGCGGGATCAGCGCGTCGATCACGGTCTTGTCGCCCTGCTCGGCCTCACCGAACTCCTGGATGCCGGCGATGGCGGCCCGGACCAGCTCGGCGGAGCCGGCGCGGCCCGCGCCGAGGCTCTCGCTCGCGCGCAGAAGCGCGATGCCGCACAGGGGGCCCGAGCTGCCGCCCATGGCGTCGGTCACCGCCTCCGAGGCCGCCCGCAGGCGCTCGGCGGCCTCGCCGCCCGGAGGGTTCGCGGCCAGCGCGGCCACCCCGCGCGCCAGCGTGGTGCCGAAGTCGCCGTCGCCGGCGGCGTCGTCCAGCCGGTCGAACTCCTCGCGCTCGCGCAGCGCCACGTCGGCGACGGTGCGCAGCAGCAGGTCGATCTGGTCTGCGGTCTCGGTCATTGATGTCAGGTATGCCCGACTCGGCGCGACTCAATTCCCGTCCGAAACCCCGTCTACCTTCGTGACCCTCATGGACCAACCCACACTCATGCCCGAGCACCACCTGGTGCGTGACCTGCAGGACGGGCAGGTCGTGGATTCCGTGTACGAGGTGCGGGCGGTCACGCGGCGCCAGAAGAAGAACGGCGAGGAGTTCCTCAAGCTGCAGCTCGGAGACGCGTCGGGCGCCATCGAGGCGGTCGTCTGGGAGGACGTGGACGAGATCGCGGCCGAGGCGCGGCTGGGCACCGCGGTGCGCGTGTACGCCCGCTTCAGCTGCGACCAGCGCTACGGCTCCACGCTGACGGTGCGCCGCCTGCGCTCGGCGCAGCCCGAGGAGTTCGACCCCGACCAGCTGTCCGAGGGACCGCCGATCCCCTACGAGCAGATGATCGGCGACCTCGAGAACCTGGTCGGCACGGTGCAGAACCCGTACCTGCGCGAGCTGCTGGACCGGCTGCTGGCCGCGGGCACCGAGACCGGCGACCGCTGGCGGGCCGCGCCGGCGGCGAAGGTCTACCACCAGGCCTACCGCCACGGGCTGCTGGAGCACTCGCTCTCGGTGGCCCAGGGCGTCAGCGCCATGGCGGCCACCTTCCCCGGCATCGACCGTGACGTGGCGGTCACCGGAGCGCTGCTGCACGACATCGGAAAGATCGAGGCCTACGAGCAGACCGGCGGGGCCATCGACCTCTCCGACGCCGGCAAGCTCCAGGGCGAGATCCCGCTGGGCTACTACCGGGTCCGCAGCCAGATGGAGGCCATCGAGGGCTTCCCGCCCGACCTCTGCCAGGCGGTCGGCCACATCGTCCTCAGCCACCACGGAAAGCTCGAGCACGGCAGTCCCGTGACCCCCTGCACCCGCGAGGCCACGCTGGTGCACATGATCGACAACCTGGGTGGCACGCTGGGCACGTTCGACCGGATCGAGAAGAGCCTGGCCGAGGGCGAGCAGTGGTCGGGATACGACCGCGCGCTGTCGGGTTCGGCCTACTTCAGCGCCACGCGCGCGGCGTAACCCCGCAAATAGCGGCCACCACCCCCTGGCCCGGAGCGGGCCCCCGCGTATCCTGGCTGCTTCGTGGCCAAGGACACCGAAAAGCTGATCCGCCAGCTGTCGCTGATCTCGTTCCTGATGGCGGAGCGGCGACCCGTGTCGGCGCTGGAGATCCGCCAGGACGTGGAGGGCTACGCCCAGATGACCAGCGACGAGGCGTTCAACCGGCGCTTCTACGCCGACCGGGCCGAGCTGTCCTCGCTGGGCATCGACCTCAAGATCGACAAGCAGAGCGAGGGCTCCTACGAGGCGGAGACCTACACGCTCCCGCCCGAGAACTTCTACCTGCCCTCGATCGAGTTCTCCGACCAGGAGCTGGGCGGCCTGCGCACCGCGCTGACGCTGCTG
>DASQLM010000105.1:0-17144 GCA_035630015.1 Thermoleophilaceae bacterium
CATCTCCTCACGGTTGCGGAAGGGCGGGTCCACCCGCTCGCGCTCCGCCGCGAACTCCTCCTCGGTGACCGTGTCCTCCATCAGGTGGCTGATCGCGTCGGCCATGCCGCTGCCGTCGCCGAACTGTTCCTTGTCGCGGTAGAGCAGCTCGTCGGGCAGCCACCCCTCGAAGGCCTTGCGGAGCAGCATCTTCTCCTGTGTGCCGGGCGGGGACAGCTTCCAGCGCGCAGGCTGGCGCAGCGCCAGGGCGATGACCTCGCGGTCCAGGAAGGGCACGCGCGCCTCCAGGCCGTGGGCCATGGTCACGCGGTCGGCGCGCTGGAGGTTCAGGTTGTGCAGGCTCTCGATGGTGCGCACGATCTCGTCGTGCAGCTCCTCGGGATCGTCCAGGTCGCCCAGGTACTCGTAGCCGGCGAAGAGCTCGTCGGCGCCCTCCCCGGTGAGCACCACCTTCACGTGCTCGGCGGTCATCTCGGCCAGGAAGAAGTTGGCGATGGCGCTGCGCACCAGCGAGGGATCGAAGTGCTCGATCGAGCGCACCACCTCGGCCACGTAGGCCTCGGCCTCCTCGCCGGTGAACACGCGCTCGTGGTGCTCGGTGTCCAGGTACTCGGATGCCTGCCGGGCGGCGGCCAGGTCGGATGAGTGCTCGGTGCCCACGGCGAAGGTCTTCAGCTGCGTGCCGCGCTCCTTGCACCAGCGCGCCGCGATGGCGGCAATCAGCGTCGAGTCCAGGCCGCCGGACAGGAACACGCCCACGGGCACGTCGCCCATCATCTGGCGGTGCACCGAGCCGATCAGCTCGTCGCGCGTCTCCTCGTAGTCCTCGTCGGAGGGCTCGTCGCTGCGCCGGCGTGCCGAGTGCTGGCGTGGCACGGCGACCGCAAAGCGCTTGAAGCCGTCGTCGGGCGTCCAGAAGTGTCCCGGGGGGAACACCTGGACGTAGGGGCGCCAGTCGGGCTCGAACGAGTGCATCTCGGAGGCGAAGCGCATCACGCCCTCGGACTCGGCGTAGTAGAGCGGCTTGATGCCGACCGGGTCGCGCGCGGCCATGAAGTAGCCGCCCTCGCCGGCGATCAGGAAGGCGAACATGCCCTCCAGCTCGGTCAGGTGCTCGGGGCCCTTCTCGCGCACCAGGTGCAGCGCCACCTCGTTGTCGGACCTGGTGGCGTACTCGGTGTCGTGGTGCAGGCCGGCCCGCACGTACTCGTGGTTGTAGACCTCGCCGTTGCCCACCATCCACAGCTGCTTGTCGCTGGTGCTCAGCGGCTGGTGGCCGCTCTCCACGTCCACGATCGACAGGCGGGTATGGCCCAGCCACGCGTCGGCCACCTGGATCTCGCCGCGGTCGTCCGGGCCCCGGTGGCCGATCCGCTCCAGCATCCGCCGCCCCTCGTCAGGGGACGGTCCACCCAGCTCACCGACGATTCCGCACATCCGGTTGAGTCTAGGCCGCGGCTGCGGCCCGGCGGGGGATGGCCTCCTGGCCCAGCAGGTACGTGCCGGGCTGGCGGTCACCGAGATGCGAGATGTCGCCGCGTGCGCTGCCCACCGCGGCCAGTGCGTCGACCTCGGCCACGGCGATCCCGTGGCGGGCGCCGGTGGCCGCCAGCACGCGGCCGTCGGGGTCCACGACCTTGGCGTGGCCCGGGAAGCGCAGGCGGCCGAAGCGGCCGGTCTGGTTGGCGGAGACCCACACGACCTGGTTCTCGATCGCCCGTGCCTCGTCCAGCAGGTCGAAGTGGCGCACCTCGCGGTCGCGGCGCATGCGCGCCGCCGGGGACCGGCGCGACACCGGCCAGGCGGCCAGCGAGGCGATGATGCCCGCGCCGTCCAGGGCCAGCTCGCGGGCCGCCTCGGGGAAGACCTTGTCGTAACAGATGAGCATGCCCATCCGGCCCAGCGGCGTGTCGAACGCGGCGAAGCCCTCGCCGGGCTCCAGCACGCCGACCTCGGCGGGCGGCAGGTGCACCTTGCGGTGGTGGCCCAGCACGCCGTCGCCGTTCACGCACACCGCGCTGGAATGGGCGCCGTTTTCGCCCTCCTCGGTGTACCCGACGCAGAGCACCGTGTCGCCGGCCAACCGGATCAGGCGCTCCAGCACCTCGCTCTCGGCGGTCAGAGCGGGAGGCGCGCCCACCGGCACCGGGGTGCCGGCGATGTGTGGTTCGTACACGTAGCCGCCCAGCGCGGACTCCGGGAACACCACCAGCTCGGCTCCGCGGGACCGCGCGCTGCGCACCGACCGCTCGACCGTGCGCAGGCAGGCCTCCAGGTTGCGCCCGAAGGGGGCGGCGACCGCCGCCACCGCTGGACCACCCCTGCCTCGCCTCAAGCGCATACCCAGAGTGTTCCCACGTGCCCGTGTGCCACCTACGTACGACGGTCCAAACTTCGCCGGCCTGGCCTGTACATCGGGTCCAAACGCCCGTATGCAGGGATTCTGCGTCTACCGGCGCAGCGCGGAGGCGATCACGGCCACGGGCATGAGCACCATCCAGGCTCCCCAGCCCGCCGCGAAGGCGATCAGGGCGCCGCGCGGGCCCCAGGGCGTGCCCAGCGCGATCGTGGCCAGCAACGCCACCGCCGCCGCCAGCACCAGCCAGAGCGTCCGTCCCGACGTGCGCGCCGCCAGCCCGGCCGGGCAGTACAGCTGTGGTGTGCGCGGGTCGCTCACGCCCGTTCCTACGGGGCAGGGGCGGGAACGGATGCGGCTCTTACGTTGCTCACACCCGGGCCGGGCATGGTGGAGCCCGTGATCAGCGCACAGACAAAGAAGGCATCCGCGGCGTTCGCGGGCGCCGTCGTGCTGGCGTCGGGCGCGTACGCGGCCGGCAGCCAGAGCGGCGACGGGTCGGCGAACGCGAACCAGACCGGCGCCCCCGGTCCGACGGCCGGCGGCCCGCCCGGGCCCTACGGGGCCCCGGGCAACGGCCAGATGCGGCGCGAGTTCCGCCGCTTCCGGCGCGACCACAAGCAGATGTTCTCCAGCCTGGCCAAGCAGCTTGGCGTGAAGGAGGCGGATCTGCGAAAGGCCCTGACCGATATCCGCAAGGAGCAGCGCGACGACTTCGCGGAGAAGCTGGCGAAGAAGCTCGGCGTGTCCGAGGCGAAGGTCAAGAAGGCGCTGCCGGACCGGCCCAGGGCCCTCAAGGGCGGTCGTGGCTTCGGCGGACCGCCGCCCGGCATGCGCGGCGCGCCCGGAAAGCCTCCCGCAGGGCCGCCCCCCGGCGCGCCCGCGCCGGGGGGCCCGTAGGGCTCAGCCCAGCTCGGGGACCAGGTCCCCGACGCCGGCGAGGATGCGAGAGGGGCGGTAGGGAAACCGCTCCTCCTCGCCCTCGGCGGTCACGCCCGTGAGCACCAGCACCGTCTCCAGGCCTGCCTCGAGGCCGGCCACGATGTCGGTGTCCATGCGGTCGCCGATCATGGCCGTCTCCTCCGAGTGCGCGTCCAGCGCGTTCAGCGCGGAGCGCATCATCAGCGGGTTGGGCTTGCCCACGTAGTAGGGCTCGACGCCCGTCGCGCGGCTGATCAGCGCGGCCACCGAGCCGGTGGCCGGCAACGGCCCGTCGCCCGAGGGACCCGTGGCGTCGGGGTTGGTGGCGATGAAGCGGGCGCCCCCGCCGATCAGGCGGATGGCATTGGTGATGCGCTCGAAGCTGTAGGTGCGCGTCTCGCCAAGCACCACGTAGTCCGGCGCGTTCTCGGTCAGCGTGTAGCCGGCGGTGTGCAGCGCGGTGGTCAGCCCGGCCTCGCCCACCACGAACGCCGAGCCTTCGGGCCGCTGGTCGCTCAGGAACCGGGCCGTGGCCAGGGCGGAGGTCCAGATCGAGCTCTCGGGGATGTCCAGGCCGCTCGAGTGCAGCCGCGCGGCCAGGTCACGTGGCGTGTAGATCGAGTTGTTGGTCAGCACCAGGAACGGGACCCCGAGCTCGGTCAGGCGCCCGACGAACTCGGACGCGCCGGGCAGCGCCTGGTTCTCGTGCACCAGGACTCCGTCCATGTCCATCAGCCACGACTTGATCTCGCGCATGGAGCCGAGCTTAGGGGGCCAGCTGGCGCTCCACGTCGTCCACCAGCTCCAGGTGGGCGTCCAGCAGCCGGCGCAGGTGCGCGACCACGATCAGCAGGTACTTGCGCCGGTGCGGCAGCGCCTCGGCGCGCTCCTCCATCTCCTCGATCCGCTCCTTGAGGTCCAGCACGTCCTCGCGCAGGGTGCCCAGGCTGGCGCGGGTGACGTCCTCTCCGACCAGGTCGGCGATCAGCAGCCGCTGCAGGGGGTCGCTCTTGACCGCCGGGAACGCGACCGGCGTCGCGGCGTACGCGCGCAGCGCCTCCATGCCCTGGTCGGTCAGCGAGTACACCGTGCGCTCGCGCGTCCTGCCCGGCTCCTTGCGCGCCTCCAGGTAGCCCAGCTTGGCCAGCCGCTTGGGCTCCACGTAGTACTGGCTCTCTCCGGCCCAGGCCATGAGCCGGTTCTCGCGCGCCATCCGCAGCAGGTCGTGCGCGCCCAGGCCCTGCCGTCCCACCAGGCCGAGGATCTCGTACGAGAACAGGGAGAGCTCATCTCTTGACATAACTATGCTCCATAGTGTAGATAACTATGAAACGTAGTCTATGGCTTGGAGCAGACGTTGACTTCCGACACCCCCTCCGAAGTGCCCGTCCTGATCGTCGGAGCCGGTCCCGCCGGCCTGACCACCGCCATCACCCTGGCCCGCCAGGGAGTCGAGTGCATGCTGGTCGAGCGCCGCCGCGAGCTTTCCAGCCTGCCCCGGGCCACCGTGCTCACGCTGCGCTCGATGGAGCTGGTGCGCTCCTGGGGGCTGGAGGAGCAGGTCACCGCCGGCGGGCCCGACGTGAAGTGGCAGCAGTGGACCGGGCGGACGCTGTGCCCAGCCGGGTGGCTCGGTGAAGCACCTGGGCATCCCCACGCGGGAGCAGAGCGCCGTGATCAGCCCGACCGCGCCCGCCTGCGTGCGCCAGGACCACCTGGAGCCGGTGCTGCTGGAGCACCTGCGCACGCTGGGCAGCGCGACCGTGGCCCTGGGCACCGAGGTCGTGGGCGTGGACAGCCGCGCCGACGGGGTGGAGGTCCGGCTCCGCGACGGCGCCGGCGAGCGCACCGTCGAGGCGTCCTACCTGGTGGCCGCGGACGGCGCCCACAGCGCGGTACGCAAGGCGCTCGGGATCGCGATGCATGGCCCCGACAACCTGGTCGAGGCGGTGACCGCCCTGTTTCGGGCCCCGCTGTGGGACCTGGCCGGCGAGCGACGCTACGGCCTCTACTGGATCGAGCACCCCGAGGCCGAAGGCCTCTTCCTGCCCGCCGGGCGGGGCGACCGCTGGCTCTACGGCGTGATGGGCGAGCCCGGGTCCGGCCTGGCGGGGCAGCTGACCGAAGAGGTCATGGCCGGCCGCATCCGGGTCGCCTCGGGGGACCCGGGCCTGCGCCCGCGGATCGAGCGGATGGGCAGCTTCACCTTCGCCGCGCAGATGGCCGAGCGGTTCCGGTCGGACGGGGTGTTCCTGATCGGCGACGCCGCCCACCGCGCGACGCCCCGTGGCGGGACCGGCATGAACACCGCGATCCACGACGGCCACGACCTGGGCTGGAAGCTGGCGTGGGTGCTGCACGGCTGGGCCGGCCCGGACCTGCTGGACACCTACGAGTCCGAGCGCCGCCCCGTGTCCGACCACAACGTCTCGCTGTCCACGGTCACGGGCGTCGAGGCCAGCCTGGACGCCGACCTCGGCGGCCGGATCCGGCACGCCTGGGTGCCTGCCGGCGACGGCCTGGTGTCGACGCTGGACCTGATCGGCCCGGGCCTGACGCTGCTGACCGGCCCGGACGGCGAGCCGGGGGAGCCGGCGCCCGGCGGGCCTCCGGTTGCGACCCACCGCCTGGACGCGATCACGGCCCGCGCTCTGGGCATCCCGGCAGGAGGAGGGCTGCTGGTGCGCCCGGACGGGGCGCCGGTGGGCCGGCCGGCCGGGACGGCGGCGCCGGAGCCGCTGGTTGCCGCCTGAGCGTCTTGTGTCACAGCCTCGATTGCGGTTTCGTCTGGAACCCCAGATGCCCGTAACCGAGGCCCACGAAGATCTCCGGCCACTGGCCTTCTCCATCGCCTACCGGATGGTGGGCAGCGTCGCCGAGGCCGAGGACCTGGTCCAGGAGGCGCTGCTGCGCACCATCCGCGCCGAGGAGCAGGGCCAGGCGATCGAATCGCCCCAGGCGTTCGTCTCGGCCGTGGTCACGCGGCTGTCGATCGACCACCTGCGCTCGGCCCGCGTGCGCCGCGAGTCCTACATCGGCCCCTGGCTGCCCGAGCCGCTGCTGACCGACCCCGAGCCCGGGCCCGACCAGCGGGCCGAGACCTCGGATTCGCTGTCGCAGGCGTTCCTGGTGCTGCTGGAGCAGCTGAGCCCCGTCGAGCGCGCGGTGTTCCTGTTGCGCGAGGTGTTCGGCTACGACTACGACCAGATCGCCCGCGTGGTGGACCGCAGCCCGGACAACTGCCGCCAGTTGCTGGTGCGCGCCAAGCGCCATGTCGAGGACGGCCGACCGCGCTTCGACGCCGACCGCGCCAAGCGCGCCGAGCTGGCCGAGAGCTTCCTGCGCGCCGCCGCCGACGGCGACACCGACGCACTGGTCTCGATGCTGGCCGCCGACGCCGCGGCCTACGGGGACGGCGGCGGCAAGGTGGTCGCCGCGCGCAGGCCCATCCACGGCGCCGCCAAGGTCGCCAAGTTCATCGCCGGCGTAGTGGACCTGGGCCAGCGCAGGGGCGGGTACGGCATCCGCCCGGCCTGGGTCAACCACCAGCCCGGCTTCGTGATCAGCACCCCGGGGGGCGGAGTGGACGCCGTCTGGGCGCTGGACGTGGCCGACGGGGTGGTGCAGTCGGTGCGCATCGTCCGTAACCCCGACAAGTTGGGACATCTGTCATGAACATCTTCGTCGCAGGCGCCACCGGAGCCGTGGGCCGCGGGCTGGTGCCCGCGCTGGTCGCGGCCGGCCACGAGGTCACGGGCATGACCCGCACCCCGGCCAAGGCCGCGGCCATCGAGGAGGCCGGGGCCACCCCGGTGGTGGCCGACGCGTTCGACGCGGACGCCGTGGCCCGCGCCGTGGCCGAGGCCGAGCCCGAGGTGGTGGTCAACCAGCTCACCGACCTGGCCACGCTGGGCAGCAACATGCGCAGGTTCGACAGCTACTTCGAGACCACGAACCGGCTGCGCACCGAGGGCAACGACCATCTGCTGTCCGCCGCCCGCGACGCGGGCGCACGCCGGTTCCTGGCCCAGAGTTTCGGCGGCTGGCCGTTCGCGCGCGACGGCGCGCTGGTGAAGCCCGAGGAGGCGCCGCTGGACCCGCACCCGGCCAAGGGCATGCGGGCCATCCACGCCGCCATCCGCCACCTCGAGGAGGCGGTCACCGGCGCGGACGGGATCGAGGGCCTGGTGCTGCGCTACGGCTTCTTCTACGGGCCGGGTACTTCGATCGCCACCGAGCCCGAGGGCGGCCAGGTCACGGGCATCCGCAAGCGCCAGCTGCCCGTGATCGGCGACGGAGCGGGCATCTGGACGTTCACGCACATCGATGACGCCGCGGCGGCCACCGCGCTGGCCGTGGAACGGGGCGCCCCGGGGCTCTACAACGTGGTCGACGACGACCCGGCGCCGGTGGCCGAGTGGCTGCCCGCCCTGGCCGAGGCCGTGGGGGCGCCGCCGCCCCGGCGCGTGCCGAGGCTGCTGGGACGGATCGTGGGCGGTGAGGCGGCCGTCGCGATGATGTGCGAGGTGCGCGGGGCCGACAACGCCAAGGCCAAGCGCGAGCTGGGCTGGAACCCGATCTGGCCGACCTGGCGCGAGGGCTTCAGGAACGGGATGGCGGCTCAGGCCAGGGTGGCCTGAGCCACGGCCAGCGCCACCTCGGCGCGGGACTGCAGCGACTCCGCCAGCAGGAACTCGTCGGGGTGATGGGCGTTGCCCCCGCGCGGGCCCAGGCCGTCGATGGTCAGGGGCACGGCGGTCGCGATGTGGCTGGCGTCGCTGGCCCCGCCGCGGCCGCCGGGCGTGAGCGGCCGCCCGAGCGCCTCGGCGGCGGCGCCCAGCACGGGTGCCGCCGTGTCCTCGGTGTGCATCCCCGGCCACAGCCGCACGGCTTCGGCGTCCAGGCGCACGCCCTCGTGCTCGTCCGGCACCGAGGCCATCAGCGCCTCGATCGGCGCCAGCTCGTCGGCGCGGATGTCGCACATCAGCTCGCCCGCGGCGGGCACCACGTTCAGGGCCTCGCCGCTGTTCAGGACGGTGGGCACCGCGGTCAGGCGGTCGGGCCCGTCGGGCGCGTGGTGGCCGGCCACCGTCCGCGCCGCCGCGGCCAGCGCCAGCAGCGCGTTGCGCCCCTTCTCGGGGCTGGCGCCCGCGTGCGAGGCGCGGCCGTGTGCCGTCACGCGCAGTGTGCCGGCGGCCTTGCGGCGCACGATCACGGCGTCGCCGCCGTCCGGGCCGCGCTCGCCGGCCTCGAAGCACAGGCAGGCATCCCAGCCGGTGAAGCGGTCGGCGTGCGCGAAGGGCACGCGCCGCCACTCCTCGTCGCACACCAGCAGCAGCGCCGCCTCCGCGAAGTCGCCGGTGCGCCCGGCCAGGGCGCGGAGCACGCCCAGCGCCAGCACGTCGCCGCCCTTCATGTCGATGGTGCCCGAGCCGGTGTAGCGCCCGCCGGCCAGCTCCATCCGCCGGTGGGCGGCGTGCGTGACCACCGTGTCCACGTGGCCCAGCAGCAGCACCCTGGCCGCGCCGGTGCCGCGCACGCGCAGCAGCAGGTCGGGCGCGTGGCCGGGCGATGAGCACGGGATCCGCTCCACCTCGGCACTCTCGGGCGCCAGTGCCGCGCACAGGGCCGCGCACTCCTCGGCGCCGTGCACGTCGCCGGAGGGGGAAGACACCGCCACCAGCGCCTCGAGCTCGCGCGGGGCGCGTCGGGCGATCTCCGCCGCGTGTGTGGCCACCCAGTCGTCCATCAGCCCTCCAGCGCGGCGCGCTCGGCGCCGGTCAGGGCCCGCGAGCCGCGCGCCTCGACGTCCCAGGCCACGAACACCGACGAGCCCGACGCGGCCACGGTGCCGTCGGGCAGCACCACCTCGTGGCTCACGGTCAGGCTCTTGGTCCCCACCTGCTCCACGCGCGCGACCACCTCCACCTGGCCGTGACCGCGGCGCACCTCGGCCTTGTAGTCCAGCTCCACGCGCGCCAGCACGAACGGGAACCGGTTATCCGGCCCCAGCGAGGCCATCAGCGCGGCGCGGGCCTCCTCCAGGTACTCGTGGTAGACCGCCTGGTTGAGGTGGCCCAGCAGGTCGAGGTCGCGCCATCGGACCGGGATGTTCACGGAGGCCTGTGCGGGCATGGCGGCTGAGGCTATGCGTTCCGCGTGCCAACCTGACGCGATGTCGCTGCGAAACCGCGTGACCCCCATGGGCGACCTGGTGGCCGGCCCGGCGCGCGGGCTGGTCTACGGCAACCGCGGCTGCCTGCACGACGGCCAGGGCCGGATCCGGCGCTTCAGCGCGACCCGGCGGTGGATCGCGTGCCGGCTGGAGTTCAAGGGCTGGCAGCGCGGGCCGATGCAGCAGCCGGGCCGCTTCACCGAGCTGTTCTTCCTGGACGAGGCCACGGCCATGGCCGCCGGCCATCGCGCCTGCGCGCTGTGCCGGCGGGCCGACTACGACCGCGTGCGTGCCATCTGGGCCGGGCTGCATCCGGCCCAGCGGGGCGCCGACGCCATCGACCTCCAGCTGGACGGCGAGCGGCTCGAGGCCCCGGGCGTGCGTCGACTGCACGCGGCCCCGCTGGACGAGCTGCCCGACGGCGCGTTCGTCGCGCGCGACCGCGAGCCATGGCTGGTTTCGGGGGACCGGCTGCTGCACTGGACGCCGGGCGGGTACGACCACGCCGTCGCCCGCCCGCCGGCCCAGCCGGCTCGCCTGATCACCCCGCCGTCGCTGGTGGAGGTCCTGCGTGCGGGCTGGGGCGGGGCCGTCCCGCTGGTGCACGATTCGGCAGCAAAGTTCAGGGGGGTCCCCTGAGGCGCAGGCGGCGCACCCCACCTAGAACAGAGCCATGCGCTTTCGCGGCCGTCCCTCTCCCGCACTCGTCGTAGCCGTCCTCGCCCTGTTCGTCGCCGCCAGCGGTGGCGCCTGGGCGGCCGGCGGGGTTCCAGGCACCGGTGACGGCGCGTCGATGGCCCAGAAGAAGAAAAAGAAGAAGAAGGCCAAGGCCAAGCGCGGCCCACGCGGTAAGCGTGGGCTGAAGGGCCCGTCCGGAGGCAACGGCGCCCAGGGACCCAGGGGCGCGGCGGGCTTCCAGGGCGCGCGGGGAGCCCAGGGTCCCCAGGGCCCGATCGGGCCCTCGGCTGCGTTCAACAGGCGCCAGGCCGGCCCGCTGGCCATCGGCGCGGCCCTCGAGCCGGCGGTGATCGGAACGAACCTCAGCGTCCCGACGGGCTCCTACGTCGTGAACGTCTCGATGGACCTCGCCGGCAACCAGGCCGGCCAGATCGTCAGCTGCGATCTGCGTCTGAACAACAACCCGCTGGCGGAGGGCACCGTGCGGACCACGGGCGCGGTGTTCGGCCACATGATGGCCCTCACGGGGGCGACCACCAACGGTGGGAACCTCCGGGTCGCCTGCGCCGTCGATGTGGGCAGCGGCCAGGCGCGCAACATCTCCATGACCGCCATCCGGGTCGGGTCGCTGACCACGCCGTAGCGCGGGAGGCCGGTCCGGGCCTTAGGCTCCCCTCGTGGGCTACCTGGACCTGGCCGACCGCAGCTGGCCGCTGCTGAATCGCGTCGTCGGCGCGCACACGGCCGTCTACCGGATGACCCGTGGTGCCGTGGGGCACAGGCTGCCCGTCCTGGGGCAGATGCTGCTGCTGGAGCACGTGGGCGCCAAGAGCGGCATACGGCGGACGATCCCGCTGATCTACACCCGCGACGGGCGCGACCTGGTGCTGGTGGCCTCCAAGGGCGGGTTCCCGAAGAACCCGGCGTGGCTGTACAACCTCCGCGCCAACCCCGACACCACGGTGCAGGTGGGCGCCGAGCGCCGCCGCGTGCACGCGCGCGAGGCGACGGCGGAGGAGCGTCCGCGCCTGTGGCCCCTGGTGGTGGCCACCTACAGCGACTACGCGACCTACCAGGAACGCACCGACCGGGAGATCCCGCTGGTGGTGCTCGAGCCGCGCTGAGTGCCGGCGCGGCTCAGGCCTTCGGGACGAGCACCTGCCCGAGGGCGCCGCTCGCGAACCGCTGCTCGCGCACCAGCTCCAGCTTCAGGTGCTCTTCGAGGTCCGCGAAGGGGCTGAGGCCGGCGCCGATGGCGATCGGCACCCAGTGGAGCTGGTACTCGTCGACCAGGCCGAGCCTGGTCATCGACCTGGCGAAGGTCGGCCCGCCGTGCACGAGGATCGTGCCATCGTCGCCGCGGTCCTTCAGCTCGGCGATGGCGGCACCGAGGTCGCCCCCGAAGACCTCGGCCGGGCCCCAGTCCGCGCTCTCCAGGCTGTTGGAGAAGACCGCCTTGGGCTTGTCGTTCATGGACGTCGCCACCGGGCCCTCCGAGGCCATCCAGTGCGGCCCCATGTGCTCGTAGCTTCGCCGGCCCATCGCATGGGTCCCGGCCTCCTCGAGGGCGCGGCGGTTCCACTCGCCGCTGTCCTCGCCGAAGAACTCGAACATCCAGTCATGCGTCCCGTCCAGGCTCGTCGCGAAGCCGTCGAGGGACAGCACCATCTTCAGGACGACGGTTCGGTTGACCATGGGGGGACTCTAGGGGCGCATGGCGTACGCGCCGTCGAGCGCCGCGACACGGCCCCATACGCGGTCGAAGCGCTCCGGGTCGCCGGCCGGCGCCCGCACCGCGCCCAGCGCCCACTCGCGCTGCGCATCGGTGGCCGACGCCTGGCCGTGCAGGGTCACCGCCTGCGCCGAGAAGTCGCGCACGAACACGTCGAAGACGTGATCCACGACGTCGGTGTCGAGGTCGCCGATCTGCGCCTGCTCCAGGATCAGCTGGCCGTAGACCACCAGGGTGAAGAGCTCGCCCACGATGAGCAGGAAGCCCAGGTCCTTCTGCTGGTCCTCGCCGGGAGGGGCGGTGGTCAGCAGGTCGCGCAGCGCTTCGGCCTGCTCGGTGAAGCGGGCCACGTTGGGCACGTGGGCAAATGCGCCGTAGACCGGCTTCCAGTCGTGGAACTGGATCTTGCCCAGGCCGCTGGTGGGGCCCTGGGCGAACAGGAACGGGTCGTCCGCCGCTTCGCGTCGCTGCTCCACCGGCTCGAACTCGGCCGGGTTGAAGAAGTAGTTGGCCATGAACTTCAGGATCAGCGCCATGTTCACGTGCACGGTGCCCTCGAGCTTGGGCAGGCCGCGGATGTCGCGGGCAGCCATCTCGAAGTAGGTGTCCTTCTCGAAGCCCTTGGCCGCGATCACATCCCACAGCAGGTTGATCACGCCCTCGCCCTCGGTCGTGACCTTCATCTTCTCGATCGGGTTGTAGAGCAGGTAGCGGCGGTCGTCGGGGCCCGCGGCGCGGAAGTAGTCGGTGGCCCGCCGGCCGAACAGGCGCATGGCCACCAGGCGCGCGTACGCGTCCGTCAGGTACTGGCGCACGTGGGGGAAGACGGTGACCGGGTTGCCGTAGAGGATCCGGTTGGAGGCGTGCGTGACGGCCTCGTAGAGGGCGTGCTCGCAGATGCCCACCGAGGCGAACCCCAGGTTGAACTTGCCCACGTTCACGGTGTTCAGAGCGGCGTGGAAGGCGGCCTTGCCGGTGTGCAGGATGTCCTCCTCGCGCACCGGGTAGCCGTCCAGCTCGAACTGGCTGACGTAGGACTGCGCGTTCACCACGTTGCGGGTCAGCCGGTACTTCTCGTGGCCGCTGTCTGCGGCGAAGAACACGTAGCCCTCGGGCCCCTCGACGTCGGACCGGCGGCCGAACACGGACACCATGCCCGCCTGGTTGCCGTTGCCGATGTAGTACTTCTCGCCCGACGCGGTGAAGCCGCCGTCGCCGTCGGGCGTGAGGATCATGTCGGTGGAGTAGATGTCGGCGCCGTGCTCGCGCTCGGACAGGCCGAAGGCGAAGATCGCCCCCTCGTCCAACAGCTGGGCGGCGCGGGCGCGGGCCGCGTCGTTTCCGCTCTGCCAGATCGGTCCCAGGCCCAGGATCGTGACCTGCCACGTGTACCAGTAGACGAGCCCGTAGAAGGCCGTGATCTCGTTGAACGCGGCGATCCGGGCGGTGTCCCAGCGCTTGTCGGCGTCGCTGCCGCCCTCCGCCGCCGGCGTCAGCAGCGTGGCGAACACCTTCTCGCGTGCCTGGAACTCCAGGAAGTCGGAGTACCAGGCGCGGTCGTGGTCGGCGTCCTTGAGCGCCTGCTTGCCGCGGGACTCGAACCATTCGATCGTGGCCAGCAGTACCCGCCGCGTCTCGGGGTCGAACTCCGACGCGTCGAAGGTGGCGGGGTTGAAGAGGAGGGTGTCCTGCGCGACGGTGGCCATGCCGCCCATGCTCCTACATCGAAGCGCACTAGAGTGGTGCCATGGGCCGGAACCCGGCGCCCAAGCCCCAAGGAGACCCGGCCGACGTCGACTTCTTCGAGCTCATGGAGCGCCACCTCCCACGGGCCTTCAGCTCGGTGATGCGGAGGCTGCCTTCCGAGCCGCGCTGCCGGTTGTGCAACGCGCCGTTCGGGGGGCCGGGAGGACGGGTCATGAGCCGCTTCGGCTTCGGGCCCTCACGCAAGAACCCGACACTGTGCAACACCTGCTTCGAGAAGGCCCCGATGGGCGGCGTGGAGATGGAGATCGGGGTGCTCTTCGCCGACGTGCGCGGGTTCACGTCGCTGGCGGAGCAGATGGCCCCGGACGCCGTGGCGAAGTTACTCAACCGGTTCTACGGGGCGGCCAGCGAGGTCCTCAGCCGCTCGGCCATCATCGACAAGCTCGTGGGCGACGAGGTGATGGCGCTCTACGTGCCGCAGCTCTTCCGGGACGACGGGTGGCAGGACGACATGCTCGACGACGCCCGTGCGCTGCTCGCCGCCGTGGGCCACGGCGGCGGTGAACCCTGGCTGGCGCTCGGGGTCGGCCTCGACATCGGCCCCGCGTACGTGGGCAACGTGGGCGCCGGGGACGTGAAGGACTTCACCGCGCTCGGCGACGTCGTGAACACCGCGGCGCGCCTGCAGGGAGAGGCGAAGCCGGGCCAGATCGTGATCTCCGAGCGTCTGTTCGACCGACTCTCGGACGCACCCGCCGACGCCCGGCCGGCGAGCCTCGTGCTCAAGGGAAAGCGCGAGGCCGAACCGGCGCTCGTCGTCGATGTCGGCTCCACCAGGACCGTCCAGCGCTAGCCCATTTCGGCCATGCGCTTCTCCATTTCCTCCGCCGACACGTCCTCGACGTGTGTGGCGATGCTCCACCGGTGGCCGAACGGGTCCTCGAACTGCCCCCCGCGGTCTCCGTAGAACTGGTCCTCGGGCGGGCGCAGCGCCTTCGCGCCGGCCTGGACGGCCTGCTCGAAAACGGCGTCCACGTCCTCCACGTACACGTGCAGGGTGACCGGGCTGCCGCCCACCGACCCTGGGGCGCGCGCGTCCACCTCCGGCGCCTCGTCGGCCAGCATCACCATCGAGTCGCCGATCGCAAGCTCGGCGTGCCCGATCTTGTCGCCCGGCCCCGGCATCCGCATGCGTTCCTCGGCTCCCAGCACCGACGTGTAGAACTCGATCGCCCGGCTCGCGCCATCGACGATCAGGTAGGGCGTCACGCGGGGGTAGCCGGATGGAATGGGCTCGACCATGACCTGACCTCCTGCTCGATTGAAACGGCTGTCAGGAGTATGGAGGCACACGGACCCATGCCGTCGCTACCGGACGATCCTGAACGCCTTTCGCTTCGGTAGCGATGCGTTCCTCGAGGGGTCCGTCGCCTTGCCGCTGAGGCGGTAGCTGCCGGGCTTCAACGCCCTGCCGCGCACGCGCCCGCGGAAGGTGAAGGTGTTCTTGCCGGCCTTCCCGCGGACCGTGAACGATCCGGCGACGTTCTTCCACAGCGTGCACCGGGGTTTGGAGCGGGTGCGGCGCGTCGCGGACTTGCACTTGCGCTTCACGCGCCGGCCGCTGGTCTTGCGCTGGACGGTGAACTTGACCGAGCCGGCTTCGGAGAGGGTGAATCCGACCTTGGTGCCGATCGGGGATCGCTTCTTGCGCCTCTTGCGCTGGGCGGTGGACCCGCCGGAGGTCGCCGCCCGGAAGGTGGAGGCCGAGAAGGTGAGTGCTCCCAGGCGGGGCTTGGTCCGGTCGGGCACTGCGGTGCCGCTCGACCCGCCGCCGCCCGTCCCGGCGCTGCCGGCTGCCGAAGGCACTCCGCCCGCTGTGACCACCACGTCGTTGCCGTCGCCGCCCGTGGTGGTGGCCGTGTACGGCTGGCCGAGTGGGGTGGTGAAGACGGTGCCTCCCGCGGTGGCGAACCGGCCGGTCACCCCATCCGCCAGGTCGTTCGCGATTGCCGTGTGCTGCGTGCCGGCAGGCACCGTCGGGATCGTCCCGGTGAGTCGCGCGGCGGGATCGATCGTGACCGTGCCCGTGGCGTTTACCTGCGGGACTGTCCCGCTCGCGGCCTCGAGGTGCAGCGAGCCGGTCGACGCGAAGCTGAGGTTGTTGACGTTCAGGGCGGGGGACCCGGGGACGAGCGTGCCGGCCGACACATCGATTCCCGGCAGATCGTTGTTCCCGCTCATGAGCAGGGTGCCGCCGCCCCGCTTCGAGATGCCGCCCGAAGTGTTGCCTTGATTGCTCTTGACACCTCGGCTCAGCTTCAGTGCAGGCTGGGTCAGCCCGGGGGCTACGTCGACGATGAACTGAACGCCGTTCAACTGGGACCAGATCGGAGTGTCGATCTCTGCGGGCGCTGCGGCGGGCATCGCCTTCACACCGCGCGTGATCAGCGGCCCGGTGCTTTCGATGCGTCCGCCGGCAAGGCTCACTCCGGGTTGGCTGTCAGTGGCCCCTCCGACCGTCGTCCGCAGGACGGCGGGGATGCTCACCCTGCCGCCGTTCACGGTCAGCGATCTGATGACCTCGCCACCGGTCAGGGCGAAGAAGCCGGAGACCGTCACGTCGGTCGCGTCCCCAATCTGGTTGGAGGCCGGAGCCTCCCCTTCGAAGTTCCCCGACGCGACCACCAACTTCGGAACAAATACCGCGCCCGTGAGGTCGGTGCCGGCCCCGCTCCCGCCGGTGAACTTGACCTCATCCCCGCCCGTCACGACGCTTCCGAGGCCGAAAGTCCCGCCGGTGGATTTGACCTCGATCTTCGCCGCGTTGTCGAGCTCGAGGTCGATGTTGAGCTGATTGCCGCTACCGCTGCTCTGTATCACCCCGCCGTCGGCGATGCCGAGCGTTCCGGCCCCGCCGTCGTCGACCTTATGGCCCTCCCCAAGCACGAGCGAGTCGACCTCGAGGTCCGGGATGTCCGCGTTCGATTCGCCGCCGGTTGCCAACCCGATGACGAGGTCGGGCTCACCGACGGCCGGAACGCCGCCCGACCAGTTGCCGGGGTTGGACCAGTCCCCGTTGTTCGGTCCCTGCCATACGTGCCCCGCAGCGCCGGCCGGCGCAGCCCACACGCAGCAGGCGACGAGCGCTACGACCACCCCGCATATCCCCCGGCGGGGTGCCCTACGCATCCCGCATTTGAACACGGAACGCCCGGAACGGCAAGCGTCCCGTTTACACGGCTTTAGCCGACGCTGCCGACCATTTCGAGCTGAATGAGCCGGTTGAGCTCGATGGCGTACTCCATCGGCAGCTCCTTGGTGACCGGCTCGATGAACCCGTTCACGATCATGCTGGCGGCCTCTTCCTCGCTCAGCCCGCGGGACTGGAGGTAGAAGAGCTGCTCGTCGCTGATCTTGCCGACCACGGCCTCGTGGGCCACGGTGGTGTGGGGGTTCTGGATCTGGATGTCGGGCCAGGTGTCCGAGCGCGAGTACGGATCCATCATCAGGCCGTCGCACTGGACGTGGCTCTTGGAGCCCTGCGAGTTGTGGCCCATGCGGACCAGCCCGCGGTA
>DASQLM010000106.1:0-2595 GCA_035630015.1 Thermoleophilaceae bacterium
AGGTAGTACGGGTGGTCGTAGTAGATCGGGTCGATCTCGTGGAGGTCGACGAAGTCCTGGATGTCGATCGTGCGCGTCTTCTCCGGCTGGAGCGAGTCCAGCTCGGCCGGCTCGATGATCACGTAGCGGTCGGGGCTGATCTCGTAGCCCTTGACCAGGCGGTCGTAGGGGACCTCCTCGCCGCTGTCCGGGTTGACCCGCTTCTGCTGGATGCGCTTGTTGTCAGCGCCGTCGAGCTGGTTGAAGCGGACCGTCTTGCGCTGGACGGCGGAGTACAGCTTCACGGGGATGTTCACGAGGCCGAAGGAAATCGCCCCGCTCCAGATCGCTCGAGCCATAGGCCTAAAGCTACCCGGCGCGGGCCATCAACCCTCCTCGCGCACGACCTCTTGCGCGTCGACGTCCTCACGCAGGCCCCGGAACACCGGCGCCCGCAGCGTGCCGGTACGGGTCCATTCGCCGAACTCCACGTGCGCCACCAGCTCCGGCTCGACGAACTGCGTGCCCTTCGGCGGCTGGCGCCCCGTGAACGGCGAGTCGCCCGTGGCCAGGGGCTCCAGCGCGGCAACTGTGGAGGACAGCGTGGCCCCGGTGAATCCGCTGCCCACCTTGCCGGCGTAGCGCAGCTCGCCGCCCGGCTCGTCGCGCACGCCGACGGCCAGCGCGCCCAGCGTGGAGGCCCGGCCGCCCTCGCCGCGCAGCCAGCCGCCCACCACCACGTCCTGCGACGGGCGGTTCTTGACCTTGCGCCAGGCGCCCGAGCGCCGGCCGGGCTCATACGGCGCGTCCAGCCGCTTGGCCACGATGCCCTCCAGCTGCTGCGCCACGCTGGCCTCCAGCAGCGCTTCGCCGTCGCCCTCGCGGTAGGCCGGGGTGCGCCAGTGCGGGCCCTCCAGCTCCAGGCCGGCCAGCAGCCGGCGCCGGTCGGCGTAGGGCAGCGACAGCGCGGAACGGCCCTCGAGCCACAGCAGGTCGAACGCCATGTAGGTCACCGGCAGTTCCCGTGAGCGCCGCCGGACCTGGGCCTCGGAGGCCAGGTGCATGCGGGACTGCAGCCGCTCGAAGCTGGGCCGGCCCTGCGCGTCGAGTGCCACCACCTCGCCGTCCAGCACCAGCCGGCGCATGCCCAGGGAGGCGGCCATGGCCCGCAGCTCGGGATAGCGCGGCGTGAAATCGGTGCCGTTGCGGCCGGTCAGGGTCAGGTGCCCGGCCTCCACGTAGGCCAGCGCGCGAACGCCGTCCCACTTGACCTCGTACGCCCATCCCTCGTCCTCGCGCGGGAGCGTGCCCACCCGCGCCAGCATCGGCTTCACGTCCTCGGGCATCGGCTCCACGCCCGGCTCGGGCGGGTCCATGCGGTGGATCATCCAGTCCTTCCCACGCGTGTGGAACAGGACGTAGCGGCCCTGTGCGCGCTCGCCGTGCAACGTGATCATCACCTCGGCGTCCCGGAACTTCTCGGTCTCGTAGGTACCGCTGTCCCAGATCTCCATGGTGCCCGCCCCGTAGGAGCCGGCGGGGATCTCCCCGTGGAACTCCAGGTACTCCAGCGGATGGTCCTCCGTGCGCACCGCCAGCCGGTTCTCGTCCGGATGGATCGGCACGCCCTTGGGCAGGGCCCAGGAGGCCAGGACGCCCTCGTGCTCCAGCCGCAGGTCCCAGTGCAGGCTGGACGCGTGGTGCTCCTGGATCACGAACCGGTCGCCCTCGCTGGAGGGCTCCGCGCTGCCCCCGGGCTCGGGGGTTCGGTCCAGGTCGCGCTTCGCGCGATAGCTGTCCAGAGGGTCTGACACCGCATGGATTCTGGCTTCTGGGGGCCATTTGTCCACCATCTGTCCAATCCCCGGCGGTTCTGGTCCGGCGTCGCAGGGGGTGGGGCGACAAGAGGGGTGTCATGAACCTGCGCCCCCAGAACATCCTCCCCGCCGCCCTGTCCACCCTCGCCGTCCTGGCAGTCGCCACAGGCCCCGCCGAGGCCGCCAAGATGGCGTCCTTCACCCCCGAGGGCCCCGGCGCCCAGGTCAAGGCCAAGGCCCGCACGGCCGGCGGCTGCGACAACGTGAACGCCCGTGCCGGCCAGGCGTCGGAGTCCACCCTGGCCTCGAGCACCGTGTGCCTGCTGAACGTGGAGCGCAGCTCCCGTGGCCTTCGTCCGCTGCGGGTGAACCGCCGCCTGTCGGCCGCCGCCCAGCAGCACACCAACGACATGGTGCGCAAGCGCTACTTCTCGCACAACTCCCGCTCGGGCAGCAACATGAGCGACCGCATCCGCCGCAACGGCTACCTGAGCGGCGCCCGCAGCTGGATGATCGGCGAGAACCTGGCCTGGGGCTCCGGCGGACGCAGCACCCCGCGCAGCATCGTGCGGGCCTGGATGGCCAGCCCGGGCCACCGCCACAACATCCTGACCAGGCGCTTCCGCGAGATCGGCATCGGCGTGGCCAGCAGCGCGCCCGTCTCCACCGGCAACCGCGGCGCCACCTACACCACCACCTTCGGCACGAGGCGTTAGCCGGAGGCTCTCCTTCAGGCGCCCGGATGGCGCCGGCGGCCACGGATGGCCGCCAGAAGCTTCCTCTGTCACCGGGGCGGGTG
>DASQLM010000107.1:0-4134 GCA_035630015.1 Thermoleophilaceae bacterium
CTTGTCCTGCGACAGGTCCTGGCCCTC
Organism: Thermoleophilaceae bacterium; assembly: GCA_035630015.1. Classification (GTDB taxonomy): domain Bacteria; phylum Actinomycetota; class Thermoleophilia; order Solirubrobacterales; family Thermoleophilaceae; genus JAAYBF01. The sequence goes on from DASQLM010000107.1 coordinate 28, forward strand.
GGCCTGCTTGAACTCGTCGACCAACCAGTCGACGATGGCCTTGTCGAAGTTGTCGCCGCCCAGGTGGTTGTCACCCGCGGTGGCCTTGACCTCGAACACGCCGTCGCCGATCTCGAGCACGGACACGTCGAACGTGCCGCCGCCGAGGTCGAACACCAGGATCGTCTGGTCGGCGTCCTCCTTGTCGAGCCCGTAGGCCAGCGCGGCCGCGGTGGGCTCGTTGATGATCCGCTTGACGTCCAGGCCCGCGACCTTGCCGGCGTCCTTCGTGGCCTGGCGCTGGTCGTCGTTGAAGTAGGCCGGCACGGTGATGACGGCGCTGTCAACGGTGTCGCCCAGGTAGGCCTCGGCGTCCGCCTTGAGCTTCTGCAGCGTCATGGCGCTGATCTCCGGCGGGGCGTACTCCTTGTCGTCCACCTTCACGCGCGCGTCGCCGTTGGGGCCGCGGACCACGGTGTAGGGGACGATCGTCTCCTCCTCCTTGACCTCGGCCTCCTTGCGGCCCATGAAGCGCTTGATCGAGAAGATCGTGCTCTCGGGGTTGGTCACGGCCTGGCGCTTGGCCGGCGCGCCCACCAGGCGCTCGCCGCCCTCGGTGAAGGCGACTACGGACGGCGTGGTACGCGCGCCCTCTGCGTTCTCGACGACGGTCGGCTCGCCGCCCTCGAGGACGGCCATGCACGAGTTGGTCGTGCCAAGATCGATTCCGATGGTCTTGCCCATCGCTGTCTCTCCTTTGCTTCGAATTCAGCTTCCGTAGAAAATCTAAGTCTGAGTATGGCAGATCGTTCTCCCCGTGTCCGATTGATTTCCGTGGCTCCCGAGCCGTTCGACGCGCCCGATTCACGGGCGCTGCGCGGTGAGCTCGGTGCTGACCTGTCGGAGCGCTACGCGGCCGACGCCGAGCCGGGGTTCAAGCCGTCGGCCTGGGACGTGGCGGTGCTCCTGGTGGCCCGCGACGACGACGGTGAGCCCGTGGGCTGCGGCGCGCTGAGGGGCCTGGGCGACGGCGCCGCCGAGATCAAGCGGATGTATGTGCGCCCGCACGCGCGCGGGACCGGCGTGGCCCGGCGGCTGCTGGCCGCGCTGGAGGAGCAGGCGCGCTCACGGAGCTTCCGGGTGATCCGGCTGGAGACCGGGACCCGCCAGCCCGAGGGGATGGCGCTGTACGCGAGCGCCGGCTACACCGAGATCGATGGCTTCGGCGACTACGCAGGCCACCCGGCGTCGCGCTGCTTCGAGCGGAGGCTGGACCGGTGAAGGCGGCCCAGCTCAAGGCCGCGTGCCTGAGCCACAACGGCAGCGAGGAGACGTTCCCCTTCAACCCGGAGACCTCGGTGTTCAAGGTGGCCGGGAAGGTGTTCGCGCTCAGCGCGCTCGACGCCGAGGAGCTGAAGATCTCGCTGAAGTGCGATCCCGGTCTGGCCGAGCAGTTGCGCGACGCCTACGACGCGATCGGCCCCGGCTACCACCTGAACAAGCGCCATTGGAACACCGTCGTGGTGGACGGGGTGGACCGGCGGCTGCTGGTGGACATGATCGAGGACAGCTACGACCTGGTGGTGGAGAAGCTGCCGCGGAAGACACGCGCGCGGCTGGGCTGGAGCGGGGAGCGCTAGTCCGGTTGCTTGCGCCCCTCCCGCGGCGGGTCCATGATCGAGACGTGGGTCTGGGGGATCGGGAGTACCGGGCGGTGCTGGACGTCGTGGGGGAGGTCCATGACGCCGGCGGCGTGGCCGAGATGCGGACGCTCGTGCTGCCCGCCCTGCGCGGCATGGTGACCGCCGAGTACGCCTCCTACAACGAGGTCGGCCCGGATCACGCGCTGGTCAGCATCGCCGACCCCGAGCTCCCCGGCTGGGCGCATGAGGCGTGGGGACGCCACTGGAACCAGAACCCCCTGGTCCAGCGCCACGCGAACACGCGCGACAGCCGTCCCTACCAGTGGACCGACATCGTGGACCCCGAGGAGTTCCGCCGCACGGAGCTGTTCGCAGAGCTCTACCGGCCGCTGGGCATCGACCACCAGATCTCGTTCGTCCTGCCCTCGCCGGCCGACCTGACGATCGGCCTGGCGCTCAGCCGCGGTGGCAGCCGGTTCAGCGAGCCGGAGCGCGAGATGCTCGATCTGGCGCGGCCCCACCTGATCCAGGCCTACCGCAACGCGCAGATCAAGGACGCGCTGTCGTCCCTGCTGGACGACGTCCGCCGCGGGGTGGACGCCGCCGGACAGGGCGTGGTGGTCGTGGCCGCGAACGGGATCGTCTCGTTCGCCAGCGCCAAGGCGGCCGCCCTCGTGGCGCGGTCGTCCGCCGGTGAGCTGCGCGAGGGCGAGCCCGTGCCACCCGGGCTGACCGGCACGGAGCGCACCTCGATGCTGCACATGGAGGGCGGCGACGCGCTGCTCGTGCGCTGCGTCGGAGGGCCCGAGGCGGGATCCAGGGTCCTCCTGCTCGAGCCCGCGCGCCAGACGCTCGCCCCCGACCTGCTCGAGGGCCTGGGCCTGACGCCCCGGGAGGCCGAGGTCCTGGCCTGGCTCGCGCGCGGCGCCGAGACCCCGCAGGTGGCCTCGCAGCTGGGCATGAGCGCCCGCACGGTGCAGAAGCACGCCCAGGCCATCTACTCCAAGCTCGGCGTCAGGTCGCGTGCACAGGCCGTGGCCACCGCCTGGGCGGCGACCGAGGCCGCCGCCGCGTACGCGCCGAAGCCGGCCTAGCCCTCGGGCAGCGGCCGCGGAGGGCGCAGCCGCGGCACCACCTCCACGGCCACGATGGCCGCGAGGATCAGCACCGCTCCGAGCCAGGACACCGGCCCCAGCCGTTCGCCCGCCAGCAGGAAGCCGAAGAGGCCCGCGAAGGCGGGTTCGCTGGCCAGGATCAGCGCGGTGCGCGCAGGCGGCGCGTTGCGCTGGGCGTAGGTCTGCACGAAGAAGCCGAGCGCGCTGGCCACCAGCGACGTGACCAGCAGCGCCGACCACACGGTGGCCCCGCGCGGCACCTCGAGCTGGCCCGACGCCGCGGCCACGACCAGGCACACCAGGCCGACCACCGACAGCTGCACCACCAGCAGCGCGCCCACGTCATGCCCGCCGACCGCGCGGTCGGTGACCAGGATGTGGGCGGCGAAGGCGATCGCGCACAGCAGCACCAGGCCGTCGCCGCGCAGCTCCAGCCCGCCGCCCGCGCCGGAGAGCAGATACAGCCCGGCGGCGGACACCGCTGCTGCCGCCCAGGCCACCGCGGGCAGCCGCTGGCCCAGGAAGATCGCGCCGAGCACGGGCGTGAACACCACCATCAGGCCGGTGATGAAGCCGGCGTTCGAAGCCGAGGTGTGCTCGAGGCCCAACGTCTGGAACACGTAGCCCGCGCACAGGAAGACGCCCATCAGCGCCCCCGCGCGCCAGCCGTCGCGGCCCAGTGAGCGGATCCGGTCGCGGAAGATCACGGCCACCAGGACCGCCGCCGAGCCGAAGCGGTAGGCCAGGAACGCCATCGTGGGCAGGACCGCGATGGCGTCCTGGACCATCACGAACGTCAGGCCCCAGACCGCGGCGATGCCGACGAGGGCGAGCTGGGCCTTCAAAGCTCCCCGCGGGCGTACGGGCACATGCGCCGCAGCGGGCACTCGCCGCAGCGCGGTGCGCGCGCGCCGCACAGCCGGCGCCCGTGGCGGATCAGCGCCATGTGCGACTCGTACGGGTCCTCGCCCGCCGACAGCCGCAGCAGCTCGTCGTGGCACTCCTCCAGCGGCGCGCCGGGCCGGAACAGGCCCAGCCGGGTGCCGACCCGGTGCACGTGCGTGTCCACCGGCACGTCGTGGCGGCCGAAGGCGAACAGCAGCACGCAGGCCGCGGTCTTGCGCCCCACGCCCGGCAGCTCGCACAGTTCTTCGCGTGCCTGCGCTAGTGGCTCGTGCTCCATCCGGGCCAGGTCGTCGCCGTCCAGGGCCTCCAGGATGGCCCGGATACGCGGTGCCTTCGACGGCGCCAGCCCGCCCGGGCGGATGGCCTCCACCACCTCCTCCTCCGGCGCCTGGCGCACCTCCTCCCACGACTCGAAGCGCTGGCGCAGCCGTTCGTACGCCACGTCGCGATTGCGGTCGTTGGTG
>DASQLM010000108.1:0-4307 GCA_035630015.1 Thermoleophilaceae bacterium
TCTCCGTGAGCGACAGCTCGAGCAGGTCCTGCCAGTCGGGCGCGTGGTAGACCAGCCGCAGCTCCCCGGCCTCGTCGTGCACGTAGCCCGCGCCCAGGTGGCGCTCGCCGAGCAGGTGCAGGATCGACTCCAGCGTGTCCAGTGCCTGGGTGCCGGTGGTGGGGTCGTTGGTGGCCGGCGACAGCGCCCGGATCGAGATGTCCACGATGGCCCGGATGGCGAACGCCGGGTCCTGCACCAGCGTGCGCTCCTCGGCCACGATGATCGAGCGGCGCAGCTCGGCCTCCGGGATCTGCCCGTCGCCGCCGCGGACGCGCACCAGCGGGGCGCCGGGCCACACGTATCCGCCCACGGCCAGCGCCGACTCCACCACCGCGCCGCTCTTCTGCGCGGCCCCGACCAGCCGTCCCCTGTCCAGGGCGGACACCACTCCCCCGCCCCCGTCGTAGTTCACGGTCCGGGTGACCTCCGCCAGCTCCGGTGGCTGCTCCGCTCCGGGCTCGAACGGCAGCGGGTAGACCTGGTCGATCGCGCCCTCGCAGCCGGCCAGCAGCCGGGCGTACAGCCGCCGCGGGCGCAGCAGGTCCAGCAGCCGCGCGACCAGCGTGAAGAACGCCAGCACCGCGACCACCAGCAGCGCAATGGCCAGCCCGACCGTGACTCCCGGCCCGGGCTGGTCGCCCTGTCCGACCGACCCGAGCGTGACCAGTGCGTACAGCGCCGGGGCGATGAACATGCCCAGCGCGTGCTTGACCAGCAGGTCGCGCCGGAAGCGCAGCACCAGCCGCGGGCTGTACTGGCCGGCGCCGAACTGGACCACCACCACGGCCACGGACACGACCAGGCCGGTGAACGCGATCATGCCGCCGGCGACCGCGTTGAGGATCTCGCGCGCGTTGTCGGCCGTCAGGTCCAGCGCCAGCGGGTCGGACGTGCTGCCCTCCTCGAGCTCCGGCACGATCTTGCCCAGCGCGAGGGCGGCGACGACGTAGACGGCGGGCACCACCAGCCAGCTGCGGTCGAGCCACTCGCGGGCGCGGAAGCGCATGCCCCACCCCCGGCTCGCGGTGGCCACCTCCGTGTGCGCGGCCCGCTCGCTCATCGCGGGCATCCTACGATGCTCCGATGGAGCCGATCCAGGCCGCCGCGGAGTTGACGCCTGAGCGTCTGGAGGCGGTGCGCCGCGAAACCGCCGATCTGGTGCGCGCCACGCCGGTGCTGACCTCACGCAGCCTGTCCGAGCGCTGCGGCGGCGTGATCGCGGTGAAGGCCGAGAACCTGCAGCGCACGGGCTCGTTCAAGCTACGCGGCGCGCTGGGCAAGCTGGCCACGCTGAAGGGGCGCACAGCCGGGGTGGTGGCGGGCAGCGCCGGCAACCACGCCCAGGCGCTGGCCTACGCCGCCCGCGCCCACGGGCTGCGCTGCGAGGTGTACGTGCCCGAGGCCGCGCCCCTGGCCAAGGTCGCGGCCATCCGCTCCTTCGGCGCGACCGTGCACCGCGGCGGCGCCGGCGTGGGCGACTGCCTGGACAGCGCGCGCGGCGCCGCCGACGCCGGCGACCTGACGTTCGTCAGCCCCTACGACGACTACGACGTGATCGCCGGGCAGGCGGGCGTGGGGCTGGAACTGGCCGCCGACGTGCCCGACCTGGCGCGGGTGGTGGTGCCGGTCGGTGGCGGCGGGCTGGCCAGCGGCATCGCCGCGGCGCTGCGCGACGCGCGGCCCGAGGCCGAAGTCATCGGCGTACGTGCGGCGGCCGGAGAGCAGACGATCGCCGACGGCATCGCGGTCAAGCGCCCGGGCAAGATCAGCGGGCCGCTGCTCGAGGAGCTGGTCACGGGCCACGTGGAGGTCGACGAGGGCCCGATCGCCGAGGCGATGGTGTTCCTGCTGGAGCGCTCCAAGCTGCTGGTCGAGGGTGCCGGCGCCGTGGGCGTGGCCGCGCTGATCGCCGGGGTGGTCGAGCCCGCCCCGGAGGGCACCACCGTCGCCGTGCTGTCCGGCGGCAACATCGACCTGGCCCTGGTGGCCGCGCTGGCCACGCGCCAGGAGACCGCGGCCGGCCGCCGCGTGCGCCTGTTCACCCGCGTGTCGGACAAGCCCGGCGGGCTGGCCGAGCTGCTGGGCACGATCGCCGGCCACAAGGCCAACCTGATCCAGATCGAGCACGTGCGCGACGGCATCGACCTGGCCGTGGGCGAGACGGGCGTCGAGCTGACACTGGAGACCGACGGAGCCGACCACGCCGATGCGCTGGTCAGCCTGCTTGACGGCGAGGGCTACAGCGTCCGGCTGGTCTCCGACGGCTGACCCGCCGCGGCCCCGAAGCGGCGTGCCAGCGCCGCGCACTGCTCGGCAAGCTCGGCCGGCTCATGCACCTCGAAGTCCACGCCCAGGAACGCGATCCGCAGCGCCAGCCACTCCAGCGAGTCGTCGCTGGGCGCGTAGCTGCACGAGTGCTCGTCGATGGGCTCCACCTGGCCGCGCGCCCAGCGGTGGCCGGCCTCGACCTCGGCCGCGGGCGCGTGCAGGGTCACGCGCGCCTGGTGGCGGTACTGGACGCCCGAAAGGTTCTGGCTGACGTACGTGGCGGGGTCCAGCCCATCCGGCAGCTCCCGCGGCTCGAACCGGCCGCCGGTGGTGGGGAGCTTGGGAATCCGGTCCATCCGGAACGTGCGCCAGTCGCGGCGGTCGCAGTCCCACGCCACCAGGTACCAGCGTCGGCCGAGGTTCACCAGGCTCAGCGGCTCCACGTGGCGCCGGGTCTCGGCCCCGTCGCGGGCCGTGTAGGCGAAGCGCAGGCGCTCGCGGTCACGGCACGCGCCGGCGATGACCGTCAGCGCCTCCGAGTCCACCTGCGTCCCGTCGGACCCGCGGGTGAGCGTCGCGGTGGCCGACCCGAGCGCGTTCACCCGCCGGCGCAGGTGCGGCGGCAGCACCTGCTCGAGCTTGACCAGGGCCCGCACCGACGTCTCCTCGATGCCGGTGACCGACGCCCCCGCCGCCGTGCGCAGGCCGACCGCGATGGCCACCGCCTCGTCGTCGTCCAGCAGCAGCGGGGGCATCGCCGTGCCCGCCTCCAGCCGGTAGCCGCCGTCGGGGCCGGTGGTGGCGTCGACCGGATAGCCCAGCTCGCGCAGGCGCTCGACGTCGCGCCGGATGGTGCGGCCCGACACCTCCAGCCGGTTCGCCAGCTCGTCGCCGGGCCAGTAGCGACGGGCCTGGAGCAGCGAGAGCAGGCGCAGCAGGCGTCCCGAGGTCATCGTCATGGAAATCGAGGCTGCCACATATTGCGGTCAGATACTGGCCTAAACGGATCGTACGGTTAGCCGCATGCCAATCACGACGACGATCCCGGATGCTGTGCCGGTGGACACGGCACAGAAACGACCTCCCGGCCCAGGCCCCGCCATCAAGGTGTCGGGCCTGGTCAAGACCTACGGCGACGTGCGCGCCGTCGACGGCGTGGACTTCGAGGTCACGGCCGGCACGGTGCTGGGCCTGCTGGGGCCCAACGGCGCCGGCAAGACGACCGTCGTGCGCGTGCTGACCACGCTGCTCAAGGCCGACGCCGGCGAGGTCGTGGTCGACGGCATCGACGCCATCGGCGACCCCACGCGCCTGCGCGAGCACATCGGGCTGGCCGGGCAGTACGCGTCAGTGGACGAGAGCCTGACCGGGCTGGAGAACTTGGTCATGGTCGGCCGCCTGTACGGCATGAAGCGCAAGCGGGCGAAGGAGCGCGGCAAGGAGCTGCTGGAGCAGTTCGACCTCTCCGACGCCTCCGACCGCGTGGTCAAGAAGTACTCGGGCGGCATGCGCCGCCGGCTGGACCTGGCCGCGGCGCTGGTGGCCAAGCCGCCGGTGCTGTTCCTGGACGAGCCCACCACGGGCCTGGACCCACGCAGCCGGCTGGACCTGTGGGCGATGATCGAGCAGCTGGTGGCCGAGGGCACCACGGTCCTGCTGACCACCCAGTACCTGGACGAGGCCGACCGCCTGGCCAACGACATCGCGGTGATCGACCACGGCAAGGTCATCGCCCAGGGCACCCCCGACTACCTCAAGAGCAAGGTCGGCGGCGAGCGGCTGGAGGTCACGCTGGAGGACCCCGCCCAGGCCCCGCAGGCCATCGAGGCGCTTCGCGCGTTGTGCACCGAGGAGCCCCAGCACGAGGGCGACACGGTCACGCTGGCCGTGGCCCAGCGCAAGGGCACCATCGTCCAGGCCGTGACGGCGCTGAACGACGCGGGCGTCGGCGTCGGCGACATCGGCGTGCGCACCCCCACCATGGACGACGTGTTCCT
>DASQLM010000109.1:0-3727 GCA_035630015.1 Thermoleophilaceae bacterium
CAGACCGTGCCGCAGATCGGCGCCATGTTCGAGGGCGACCGCTCACGCAAGACCACCCTCGTCGAGTACGGCTTCCGCCTGCCCAGCGCGCTGGACAACCGGCCCCAGACCTTCGACGAGTTCATGTCGATCACCAACAGCCTGGTGTTCGTCTCGGCCACCCCCGGCCCGTTCGAGCGCGACCACTCGTCGACGATCGTCGAGCAGATCGTGCGACCGACGGGCGTCGTGGACCCCGACATCGACGTGCGCGAGACCAAGAACCAGATCGACGACCTCATGAACGAGATCAAGATGCGCACCGAGTCGGGCGAGCGCACGCTGGTCACCACGCTGACCAAGAAGATGTCCGAGGACCTGACCGACTACCTGCTCGAGTACGGGGTGCGCGTGCGCTACCTGCACTCGGAGGTCGACACGCTGGAGCGGATCCAGATCATCCGCGAGCTACGGCTCGGCGAGTTCGACGTGCTGGTGGGGGTAAACCTGCTGCGCGAGGGCCTGGACCTGCCCGAGGTCTCGCTGGTCGCCATCCTGGACGCCGACAAGGAGGGCTTCCTGCGCGGAGAGACCTCGCTGATCCAGACCATCGGCCGCGCCGCGCGGAACATCAAGGGCCAGGTGATCATGTACGCGGACAAGGAGACGGCGGCCATGCGGACCGCCATCTCCGAGACCGACCGCCGCCGCGCGATCCAGGTGGCCTACAACCTCGAGCACGGCATCACGCCGGCCAACATCCAGAAGGGCGTGTCGGACATCGGCGAGTTCCTGGCCCAGGAGTCGAAGGTGCCCGGGCGCAAGTCCCGCCGCAAGTCGGCGCTGGAGGACGGGATGTCCGCGGAGGAGATCGCGCGGACGCTCGTGGAGCTGGAGGAGGAGATGCTGGCCGCCGCCGAGGACCTGCGGTTCGAATATGCCGCGAAGCTCCGCGACGAGATCAAGGCCCTGCGGCGCGAGCTGGACGAGGTCGAGGCGGAGGCCTGACCCGTAGCCGTTCCGACCTGATCTGGGCTACTCTCCTGCGGTCAGGCAGTTACGGGACGTCGTTCGGCACGAAGGGAAACTGTGGCACTGGACCGGCAGGCAATCGAGCGCAGCGACTTTTCGCAGGCGCGGCGGGGGTACGACCCAGACGAGGTAAACAGCCACCTGGCGGAGATCGCGGCCGCCGTCGAGGAGCTGAAGGCCCAGGCTGACGCCAAGCCCGAGCCGCAGGCGGCCACCCTGGCCGGGACCGCCGCCGAGCGCGTCCGCGCCATCGTGGAGGCCGCCGAGACCAGCGCGAACGACATCGAGTCCAGCTCGCGCGCCGAGGCCGACCACCTGGTCGGCGAGGCCAAGCGCGAGGCCGAGAAGGAGCGTGCCGACGCTCAGGCCGCCGCGGAGAAGGAGCGCTCGGAGGCCAAGGCCGCCGCGCAGAAGGAGCGCTCGGAGGCCCAGACCGCCGCTCAGCAGGAGCGGTCCGAGGCCAAGTCCGAGGCCGAGCGGGTGCGCTCAGAGGCCGCCGAGGCCGCGCGCGCCACGCGCGAGAAGGCCGAGGCCGACGCCGCGAGCCACGTCTCCGCCGTCGAGGCCGCCACCCGGCAGATGCGCGAGCGCGCCGACACCGTCGAGAGCGATCTCGGCGGGCTGGTCGACGAGCTGCGCCGCACCATCGAGACCGTTGCCGAGAGCGTCCGCAACAACGCGGGCTCGCTGGAGACGGAGCTGCAGGGCATCCGCGCCGGCCTCTCCGACGTCCGTGAGGCCCAGCCGGAGGCCCCGCCCGAGCCCGAGCCCGCCGCGGAGGAGCCCGTGGTCGAGGAGCCGGCCGCCGAGGAGCCCGTCGCGGAGGAGCCGGTTGCGGAGGAGCCCGTGGCCGAGGAGCCGGTCGCCGAGGAGGAGGTCCCCCAGGAGCCGGTCGCCGAGGACCAGCAGGCGGTCGTCGAGGAGGAGCCTGAGGTCGAGGTCACCGAGGAGGTGCCGCCCCCCGCCGAGGAAGTGGCAGAGGAGGAGGCGCCCGTCGAGGCGGCGGTCGAGCCCGAGCCGGAGGCCGAGCCCGAGGCCCAGGAGCCCGCTCCGACGTCCAGCGCCCCCGGCGATGGCACCGAAGGCGCCCGCCTGATCGCGCTGAACATGGCACTGAACGGCACCCCGCGTGAGGAGACCTCGCGCTACCTCGAGGAGAACTTCGACCTCGAGGACCAGGGCACGATCCTGGACGAGGTCTACGCCCGGGTGGGCGGCTGACCTACACCGCCGCGTAGGGCAGGAACACCACGCCACCCGCGAAGCGGCGTTCCTCCAGCAGCTCGAGGTCGATCCGGACCCCCTGCGGCAGGAAGTGCTTGCCGCCGCCGACCACGATCGGGTTCACGAACTGCTGGTACTCGTCGACCAGACCCGCCGCGATGGCGTGGGCGGCCAGCTCGGGTCCGCCGACCGCGAGCTCGCGGTCGGTCGAGGCCTTCAGGGCGCGCACCGCCTCGGCGTCGAACTCGGGCTCGATCCGGGTCCGCGGCGTGGAAGGCTCGGTCAGCGTGCGCGAGTACACGACCTTGTCGGAGCCCTGCATGATCGACGCGAAGTCCCGCTCGTAGTCCGACCAGCCCGGGTGTTCGGTCTCCCAGTACGCCATCGTCTCGTACATCCGCCGCCCCAGCAGCTGGGTGCCGACCGGGCGGGTCAGGTCGTTCACGAACCGGTGCACCTCCTCGTCGGGGGCGCTCCACTGGAAATCACCCGTCGCGTCCTCGGTGTAGCCGTCCAGCGACGTTATGGCGGAATAGATCAGCCGGCCCACGGGCGCGGACCCTATGCGGCCTCGGCCGCTGCCCGGCGCCTGAGCGCCAGGCGGTGCACGCCCACGGCCCCCAGGCCGATCGGCAGCATCAGCCAGTAGGAGAACAGCCGGTAGGCGAACGTGGCCACCAGCGCGTCCTGGGGCGAGACGCCGGCGAGTGCCAGCGTGGCCGTCAGCCCGGCTTCCACGAAGCCCACGCCACCCGGCGTGACCGGGATCTGGGCCAGGACCTGCGCGGCGCAGAAGGCCAGGAGCACCAGCGAGGGGCGGGGGTTGGAGCCGACGGCGGCCAGGGCGGCGATCAGCGTGCCGTAGTCGAACGCCCAGCGGCCGACGGTCGCCGCCAGCGCGCGCTTCCAGTCGTTCCCGAGCGTGGTCAGGATCCGGTCGCGCTCGGCCACCAGCCGGTCGGGTAGGCCCCGCAGAGGGTCGGCCCGGCGTCGCATCCGGTTCCGGGCCCGCTGCACGAGCCGCCCGGTGGCCAGCAGCGGGCGGTCGAAGGCCAGCATCGCCACGCCGACGCCGAACAGGCCCAGGAAGACCAGCACGCCGATCAGGGTGGCCTGGATCAGCCGGTGGTTCACGGCGCCTCCGGCGATGGCCGGGATGGCCAGCACCGGCAGCGCGAGCACCACCGCGAACACCAGCAGGTTGGAGGCCGTGAGGGCGGAGGCCGAGGTGGCCCGTGGCAGGCCGGCCTGCACCAGCATCCGGTACTGCAGCGCCGCGCCCAGCGCGCCGCCGCCGGGGGCGACCTTTGCCAGCCCGTTGCCGGCCAGCTGCGACGTGGCCACCGCGGTCATGTCCCGCGTGCGCAGCGCGATCCGCTGCAGCTCCCACAGGCAGGCGTTTGAGAGCAGCTGGAGGCCGGCCATGGCCGCCAGCCAGCCGGGCGCGATCCCCTGGACCTGGTCGGCCGAGTCCAGCGTGTCCATGATCGTG
>DASQLM010000110.1:0-5924 GCA_035630015.1 Thermoleophilaceae bacterium
TTCATCTCCTGCGCCGGGACGCTGAACTTCACCGCCGTGCCCGCCGCGTAGCCGCTAGGCCAGCAGGGGCAGCAGCGCCTGCAGCTTGAACTCCGTCTCGGCCAGCTCATCGGCCGGGACGGAGTCGGCCACGATCCCGCAGCCGGCGTAGAGGTGCGCCACGTCGCCGCGCAGCAGCGCGCAGCGCAGCGCCACGCAGAACTCGCCGTCCTCCGCCAGGTCGGTCCACCCCACCGCCCCGGCGTACCAGCCGCGGTCCAGGCCCTCCAGGGCCGGGATCATCGGCTCGGCCACCTCGCGCGGCTCGCCGCCGACGGCGGGCGTGGGGTGCAGCCGCCCGGCCAGCTCGACCGCGGGCAACGGGTCCGACAGCTGGGCCCGGATCGGCGTGGCCAGGTGCTGCACGTTCAGCACCTTGATCAGGACGGGCTCGTCGGCCGCCGCCACCCACAGGCTCACCGGGTCGAGGGTGCGCTGGATCCTGCGCTCCACGATCGCCTGCTCGTCGCGGTTCTTGGGGCTCTGGCGCAGCTGCTCACCCAAGTGGTCGTCCACCGCAGGGTCGGCGCTGCGGTTGGTGGTGCCCGCCAGCGCCACGGTCTGGGCGCGGGCGCCGTCACGGCGCACGAGCAGCTCGGGGCTGGCGCCCACGAACGTCCCGCCGGGGCCGCCCACGCAGTAGCAGTAGCAGTCCGGGAAGCCTCCCCGCAGCGCATCCAGCACCGGCGCCGGGTCGATCTCCCGGCCGGTCTGCACGCGCACCTCGCGGGCCAGCACGACCTTGTCCATCTGCCCCGCGCGTATGCGGTCCACCGCGCGGCGGACCGCGTCCTCGTAGTGCGATGGCGCCGCTGCGCCCGAGACGCGCGGGCGCGAGGTCGGGCTCGGGTCCAGCAGGGGCATGGTCGCGGGCTCCAGGTCCCGCACCCGCCGGCGTGCGTGCTCCAGGGCCTCGGTCGCCGCCCCCTCGCGGGGGTCGACCCCCACCGTCACGGTCAACCGCGCCTGGTCGCCCTTGCGGGCGATCGACAGCTCCGGCAACACCATCTGGGCGGGCTCGAAGCCCGACCACTCGGGCGTGGCCCCGCCGGCGTCGGCGAACGCGAAGCCGCCCATGAACACCGGCCCGGCCCCGGGAGGGCGCCCCGGGTCGGTCGCCTGGTCGTCCTCCAGCGTCCTGGCCCCCACGCGCCGGCAGTCGGCGGCAACGCCCTCGAACCGGTCGATCCCCGCGCGGGTGACGGCGATCGCCTCGCCGACCCCGCACACGGCGTACCCGTCGCGGCCGGGCTGCTCGAGACAGAAGAAGCGCTCCCCGGGGCCACGGGCCGCCAGGATCGTGGCCGACGGGTCGACCTCCGGGCCGATCGGCACGGTCACCGAGGCGAATGCCCTCAGGCCCAGCCGCAGCGCCAGGCGCTCGGCGTCCGCGACCCGGCGGGTCAGCCGGCCCATCGCGAGGCTCTGTGGCGCGAGCTGTTCGGCGGCGACGCTCACGCCCCGAAGCTTACGCCGGGGGCATCATCCTCTCCCGGTCTAGGGGGCGCGGCAGAGGTTCGACGGGCTGTCGGTCACGCCGACGTTGTCCTTCCAGGTGGCGAAGCCATGGCGCATGACGCAGTCCAGCCCGCCGCTGCCGAGCGACCGGTTGCCGGTGACCAGGCCCGGCGCGAAGTCCACGGTGATGCCGTCCTGGACGCTGTTCAGCACGCTGTTCGCCTGGATGCGGAGCGCCAGCGGGACCCGGGTGGCAGAGCCGACGCCGAAGTCCCGGGCCACGATGCCCAGACCGTTGCCGCCCAACCGGTTACCGGCCACCCAGAGGTCGAACGAGCCGTTGTCGAAGCCGTCGGCGAACACGCCCGCACCGGCATCTTCGATTTTGTTGGCCTGGACGACCGTCTTTCCGCCCTCCAGATGCATGCCTAGGCGCCCGCCGAGGATCGTGTTGCCGTTAAGCGTGTTGCGCCCGCGGCGCGCGCGCACGCCGAATTCCTCGAAGCCGGAGATGAAGTTGTCCACGACCGAGAACTCGCCTGGGAAGTCCTCGAAGAACTTGATCACGCCATCGTTGAAGCGGCTGCAGCCAGTGCCCTGGACCCGGTTCTGGGCGAATGTCGCGCCGCCGAAGGCCTCGAGGACGCGCCCGGCGGGCTCGCACGATTGCTCGGCGGGCTCGAAGATGAAGCCGCGCACGGTCGTGCCGGTGGTGAACAGGGAGAACGCCGTCTGGAACGCCTGATCCGCCGGCAGCTGGACGAAGGCCGCATCGCGCTTGCGGGAGAAGATCTGCAGGCGCGGCGTTCCGACGTTCACGGTCTCCGTGTAGCGGCCCGGGCAGACCGGTATGTGGTCACCCGGCCGGGCCGCGTCCACCGCGGCCTGGATGGTCCGGTAGCGGCCGTCCGGACAGCTTGCGCTCCCGTCACCGACCACCAGCGTGCGACCGTCCGCCATCCCGGGCGCCGCGATCAGCGCAACCGCCGCCAGGACGAGGCTCAGAACGGTCTGGCGCGGCATGGTGTCCTCCTTCGATTCGTCTAGGGCGCCCGGCAGAGGTTCGACGGGCTGTCGGTCACGCCGATGTTGTCCTTCCAAATCGCGGCGCGGAAGCTGGGCACCGTCTCGAAACAGTCGTAGCGCCCGCTGCCCAGCGATCGGTTTCCGGCGATGGTGGTCTGGGCGCTGCTCTCCACGACGATCCCGTCCCCGGCGCTGTCCTGCACGCCGTTGCCCACCACTTGGACGTTGAACGCGGAGTTGGGCGCGTCGGTACCCAGGTTCACGCCGAAGATGACGATCCCGGATCCGTTCCTGCGCAGCCGGTTGCCGCGCACCTGGAGCTTGAACGAGCCCTGCTCGAATCCATTCGCGTAGATCCCGGACCCCGACTGCTCGATCGTGTTGTCCTGCACCAGGCCGGTACCGCCCTCGACGAGGATGCCGGTGCCCGCATCGCGGATCGTGTTCGAGTTGGCCACCCCGTCGTGCTGAAGGCGGGCGGCCGCGCCGCGAACCCCGCTGATGTCGTTGCGGACGACCCAGAAGCGCCCCGTGATCGGCAACGAGTTGGAGATCCCGTCCTGGAACTGGTGGCAGCCGCCCGGGCGCAGCCTGTTGTCCTCGATCGTCGCCCCATACATGCCGTAGATGCCGTCGCCACCGTGGTCGTCGCAGGGGACGGTGGGGTCGACGGCGATGGTGAAGCCGCGCACCAGGGTGCCCGGGGCGCCCAGGTTGAAGCCGGACCGGTGTTGCGGAGCCTGGACCACGGCCGCGTGCCGGGTCCGCGAGAAGATCTTGAGCCGGTCCGTGTTCACCACCAGACCCTCGCGATAGGTCCCCGCGCAGACCGGGATCTCGTCGCCGGGTCGGGCGGCGTCCACGGCCGACTGGATCGTGGCGTAGCGGGCATCCCGGCAGCCGGCACCGCCGTCCCCCACCACCAGCGTCCGGCCCAGGGCGGCGCCGGGCAGCGCCATCATCGCGAGTCCCGCGATTACGGCGACGAGAGCGATCCGGTGCACGTGCATCCCCCTTGTGATGGGCCGGTGGGAACCAACCTACGGGACGGCGCGAGATGTCGCCAGCGCCGGCTGCCCGGTGGCCCTAGGGCGCGCGGCAGAGGTTGCTCGGGCTGTCGGTGGCACCGATGTTGTCCTTCCAGACCGCGAAGCCGTCTTGCATGAGGCAGTCCCACCTTCCGCTGCGCCGCACGGCGTTCCGGTACACGAACCCCCTGCTCAACTCGATGGTGATGCCGTCGCGAACGCTGTCCAGGACGTCGTTGGCCTCGATGTGGGCGTTGAATCGGCCGATCGCGTCAGGGGGAGCGGGGGACCCGACGTAGGCGATGTGGATCCCGTTGCCGTTCCTGCGCAGCCGGTTGCCGGCGATCCGGTAGTCGAACGAGGCCTCGAACGCATAGGTGCAGATACCGCAGTCGCCGGCGTCCTCGATCGTGTTCGCCTGGATCGCTCCCTTGCCGCCACGGATCTGCACGCCGACCCGTCCACCGCGAATCACGTTGTCGTGCACGGTGTCCGGCGAGCCGAAGGCCAAGATGCCGTAGCGCTCGAACCCGGAGATCTCGTTGTGGGCCACGCTCACCAGGCCCGGGTACGTGGCGTCGTCGGAATACAGGACGCCCCGCTCGAAGGAGTTGCAGCCGAGGTCGACGATCCGGTTGTAGTCGATCGTCGCGGCCCCCCCGCCGCTGCTGATCGCGGTTCCCTCACCCAGCCCGCAGCCGCTCCCGGGCCGGACGCCGGTGACCGTGAACCCCCGCACGAGCACGCCGCGTGCATCCAGGCCGATGCCGGTCAAGCGGGTGTCGTCGCTCGCCGGCAGCTCGACCACGGCCTGGTGGCGCACCCGTGAGAAGATCCTGAGCATGTCCGTCCTCACGCTGACCGCCTCGCGGTAGGTACCCGGGCAGACCGGAATGTCGTCCCCGGGGCGTGCGGCGTCGACGGCCGACTGGATCGTCGCGTAGCGCGCGTCGCGACAGCCCGGGCCGCCGTCGCCAACCACCAGATTGCGGGCCATCGCCGCGCTCGGCACCGTCATCGCGGCGATCCCCGCGAGAACGAGGCTCAGTAGGACTCGGTGCGCCATGTCTCCCCCTTGCTGGGTACTGCCTACGAACCAACCTAGGGGGCCGTGGGGGATCGCGCCAGGACTACGTGGCGCCGCGGCCGCGCGACACGGCGATCTCGCCGGTGCGGACCATCTCGATCAGGCCGAACGGGCGGCACATGCGCTCGAACGCCTCGATCTTGTCGTCGGCGCCCGAGACCTCGACGGTCACCGAGCGCTTGGACACGTCCACGATCCGGCCGCGGAAGATCTCGGCGTACTCCATGATCTGGCCACGGCTGTCGCCGTCGACCGCGATCTTGAACAGCGCCAGCTCCCGCGACACGGCCTCCGCGGGCTCGAGGTCGCGGATCTTGATCACGTTCACGAGCTTGTGCAGCTGCTTGGTGACCTGGTCGATCGAGTGGCTGGCGCCGTCGACCGTCAGCGTGATGCGCGAGATCGTGCTGTCGTCGGTCTCACCGACGGCCAGCGAGTCGATGTTGTAGCCGCGGCGGGCGAACAGGCCCGAGATGCGGGCCAGCACGCCCGGCTTGTTCTCCACCAGCAGCGACAGCACGTGCCGGCGGCCCGTCCTGCCCTGGCCGGTGGCCTGCAGCTCCTCGAGGTTCAGCACTTCCTTGGTCCCGGGCTCGCCCATCGCTCAGCCCACCATGTCCCGGGCGGCCTGACCGGCCGGGATCATCGGGTAACAGTTCTCCTCCTGGGTGACGCGCACGTCGCAGACGACCGGGCCGTCGTGGTCCAGGCACTCCTTGAGGCCGGTCATCAGCTCGGTCTCCTTCTCGATGAGCATGCCCTTGGCGCCGAAGGCCTCGGCCAGCTTGACCCAGTCGGGGCTGGGGCCCATCTCGACCGAGCTGTAGCGCCGGTCCCAGAAGAGCTCCTGCCACTGGCGGACCATGCCCAGGTAGCCGTTGTTCATGATGAACACCTTCACGTTGATGCCCTCCGTGACGCAGGTGGCCATCTCCTGGATGTTCATGATGATCGAGCCGTCGCCCGCGATGCACACGACCTGGTCGTCCGGGCGGGCCACCTTGGCCCCCATCGCGCTCGGCAGCCCGAAGCCCATCGTGCCCGCGCCGCCTGAGTTGATCCAGTCGCGCGGGGCGCCGAAGTGGAAGTACTGCGCGGCCCACATCTGGTGCTGGCCGACGTCCGAGGTCACCACGGCGTTCCCGCCGGTGGCCTCGTACAGGGCCTCGACCATGCGCTGGGGCTTGATCTCGTCGTCCTCCCCGGGCTCGTAGCCGAGGGGGTACTTCTCCTGCCAGCCCTTGATGCGCTGCCACCAGCCGTCGAGCCGGGAGGAATCGGTGTCC
>DASQLM010000111.1:0-14359 GCA_035630015.1 Thermoleophilaceae bacterium
GGGCGAGGCCTACCCCCAGATCCCGCTGAAGGTGCGCGACCTGGTGGCCGCCCGCGGCCACATGACGGCCGGCCTGGCCGGCGATCAGCTCGGGTACCTGATCGCGCCCTACCAGGCCTACCCCGAGCCGATCCGGCGCACGTTCTTCAACCAGCGCGGCGACCAGGTCTCACCACTGGACAACGACAACTACTTCTTCAACGTCTCGCCGACGATGGGCGAGCGGGTGACCTGCTCGCTGCTCCGAGGCGCCGGCGAGGTGTTCGGCCGCGGCGCGACGGTGCGCGACTCCCAGCAGGGCTGCGCGCCGTTCGTGAACGACGCGCTGAACCCCGCGGGCGCCGACGTCCGCTAGGGCTTCGGCCCTCCCCCCTGGGGGGAGAAACGGGGTACCCCCAAGTCGATTGGCGGGAAGTGGGACACGGTCGTACGTTGGACAACGTGTCGGGCAGGGGATGGAACCCCTCCCATCTTTCTTCCAGCGGCCGGACGCCGCGCAACTTCAGGGGAGTAACTCAATGAGAAGCAGCAAGTACGGCCTCGGGCTGGCGATCACCGCTGCCTGCATGGGCCTCGGCACCACCGCCGCGTCCGCGGACACCGTGACCTCCAACTTCGAGGCCCCGACGTTCACGGTCGGGAACATCAACGGCCAGGACGGCTGGAAGAAGACCGGCCCGTACGACGCCGAGGTCCAGGCCAACGGCACCGCTCCGGCAGCCTTCGGCGGCCAGAGCCTGCGGATCTCGAACGAGATCACCGGTGGCAGCTTCGGCGACCAGACGATCTCGAGGCCGCTGACCGACGAGGCCGGTGAGGCCTTCGCCGCCGGCCTGGGCGAGACCGGCGGCTCACGCCAGACGCGGTTCGTGTCCCAGTGGAGCTTCTCCTCGCAGTCCCCCGGCGCCGAGCAGACCGGCCTCGCCGTGTCGGCGAGCCCCGACGACGGAGCCGGGTCACGCATGAGCTTCGTGCGCATGCGCGACGCCGTCGGCGGCCTTGCCGTCGACTTCGTCGAGTACGACGAGGACCTGCCCGGTAACGCGAACGACAAGTTCGTGGAGAGCACGGGCATCGCGACCAACCTCGACCGCGACGAGGCTCACACCATCCGCATGGAGATCGACTACAAGGACGGTCGCGAGAACGACGTCGTGAAGGTCTTCGTCGACGGGGTGCTCGAGGCGACCGGCAACACGTGGGAGGACTACTACCGCGACGGCAGCGAGCAGGCCGGCCGGAACAACCTCGTCCCGACCACCGACTCGATGCTCTACCGCGTCAGCGGCACCGCGGTGCCCGCGAACGCCGACAAGGGCTTCCTGATCGACAACGTCTCGGCCACGTCGTCCACCCCCGCGCCCCCTCCGGGCCCGCTCGGTCCCCAGGGTCCGCTCGGTCCCCAGGGTCCGCAGGGCTCCGCTGGCGGCCAGGGTGGCACCGGAGCCACCGGCCAGACCGGAGCCCAGGGCGGCCAGGGCCCCCAGGGCACCTCGGGCACGTTCTCGCCGTCCTCGGTCACGACCCGCAAGGTCACCGTCAGCACCCGGAGGGCCAAGGCCGGCAAGAAGAGCCGCAAGGTCTCGGTGCGGGTCAGCTGCCCGCGGGCCAACGGCCTGTGTGAGGGCCGGCTGATCCTGCGCAAGGGCCGCAGGGTCATCGCCCGCCAGTCGTTCATCGTGCGGGGCGGCCGCTCGGGCAAGGTGACGTTCACGCTCAGCAGGAAGGCCTACAGGGCGCTGAAGAAGTCCCAGTCGGTAAAGCTGGACTCCTTCTCGCGCGACCTGGCCGGCGTGGCGTCGGAGACCTCGAAGACGCTGACGCTCACGAAGTAACCGCGGCAGGACAGAAGTCCCGGCACACAACGGCCCCGTCTCCCCAGAAGGGAGGCGGGGCCGGCGCCGTTCAGAGGTCGTGCCAGTAGCGCACGATCCGGGGGTCGGTCACGTAACCGCCGGTGGTCCAGAGGTCACCCGCCCCCTCGTCCCCCTCGAACACCAGCACGTTGACCCGGCGTGCGCCCTTCGCCCGCAGGGTCTCCTCCCCGGCGTCGACCAGCGCCCGGCCGATGCCGCGGCGCCGGTGGGAGGGCAGCACCACCAGCCGGGCGATGGACCCGCGCCAGCCGTCCCAGACGGCGATGACGGTGCCCACCACGCGGCCGTCGTCTTCGGCCACCAGCACCCCGTCGGGGCTGCGCTCGATCAGCCGCACGAAGTCCTCGGCCCCGTCGGCCATGTCCGCGCCGCCGCTGCGGGCGGCGTCCCAGACGGCCAGGACCGCCTGGGCGTCGTCTGCACCGGCGACGCGGATCCGCACCCGGGCGCTAGTCGCCGGCCTCGTACTTGAACGAGATCGCCAGGCGCACCCGGTAGTTCACGATCGAGCCGTTCTCGATCGTCACGTCCTGGCGCACCACCTCCGCAACGCGCAGGTCGCGCACGCTCTTGGCCGCGGTCTCGACGGCGCTCCGCGCCGCCTCAGCCCAGCCTTCGCTGCTCAGGCCGATCACCTCGGTGACCCGGTAGACACTGCTGTCAGCCATGCTCTCTCCTCCTCGTCGTACTGCGTGTATACGCGTGCTACCCCGGCCCGAGCAGGCAGGAACCCGGTGTTACCAGGGTGCGGCTCATGGCCACGGCGCCGGACGCCGAGCGCCACTGCAGCTCCACCACCCCACGCACTCGGGTGCCCGCGCCGGAGGCGAAGGTCCGGGTCCAACCGGTCTCGCGGTTCAGCCACGGTCCCGGGCCGGCCGCCAGCCAGGGCGACCCGGCGCCGGGCACCGGCCGCCACGCCCCCGCGGCGTCCCGCCACTGGTAGCCGAAGCGGCTGAACATGGGCCGGCGATGGGCATCGCCGGGCTGGCTGGCGCGCACGCCGGCCGTGCTGCCCGCGCACTGGTTCACCTGCGCCCACTGCGGGCCCACGAGCTCCCACGACTCCGCTCGGGCGGCGGGCGCCAGGGCGAGCGAGACGATCGTTGCGGCGAGTGCTGCGCGGCGCATGCGGCCTTTCCGGTCGAGCCGGCGCCTCCCGGTCCCACCCTAGCCCCGAACCGCGGCCCGCGCCGCCTACGATCAACGCATGCCCGAGGGGGACACGATCCACTACGCCGCCAAGCGCGTGGGCGCGGCCCTGACCGGCAGGCAGATCGAGTCGATCGAGACGCCCCACCCGCGCTCGCGCGGCGAGCGCTGGCCCGAGAAGCTGGCGGGCCGCGGGGTACGCGGAGTCGACGCCCACGGCAAGCACCTGTTCATCCGCTTCGACGGCGACCTGACCCTGCACTCGCACCTGCGCATGACCGGCAAGTGGGGCGTCTACCGCCACGGCGAGCGCTGGCGCCGGGCGCGCCGGCGGGCGTGGCTGGTCATCCGCACCGGCGAGCACGAGGTGGTCCAGTTCGACGGCCCGGTGCTGGAGCTGACCACCGACTCACGCACGCGCTTCGACCAGCGCATCGCCGGGCTGGGCCCCGACGTTCTGGCCGCCGAGTTCGACGAGGCGAAGTTCCTGTCCCGCGTGCGCGAGGACGACCAGACGCGCGGCGTCGGCGACGCGTTGCTCGATCAGCGCAATCTCGCCGGCATCGGCAACATCTGGAAGGCCGAGTCGTGCTTCCTGGCCGAGTTGGATCCCTGGAAGCCCACAGCACGGGTCGGCGACGAGCAGCTGCTGGGCCTGGTGCGCGCCATCCGGCCGCTGATGGCCGCGTCGGCGGAGCGCGGCGGCCACATCACCACGTTCCCCGGCGACCGGCCCGGCGCCACCTGGGTCTACGAGCGCGCCGGGCTGCCGTGCCGGCGCTGCGGGACGCTCGTGCGGGCGCGCGGGCAGGGCGACGACAACCGCACCACGTTCTGGTGCCCCGGCTGCCAGACCTGAGGGCTACTCGCCCTTGGGCGTCCAGCGGAAGGTGGACACGGCGGCCAGCGCGCCGGCCACGCCCCAGAGCGCGACGATGCCCAGGTGACCCCAGGCGATGCCGGGGGCGGCCGAGCCCGGCTCGAACGCCTCCAGCAGCGCCTCGGCCAGGTGCTTGACGGGGAACACGTTGGCCACGTCGTTGAGCCAGCCCGGCGCCTCGTCGGTCGGGAAGAACACGCCCGAGATGAAGTACAGCGGCAGCACCGCCGCGTTCACCACCGCCGGCCCCGCGTCCTCGTTGGGCACCAGCGTCGAGAAGGCCACGCCCATGGAGCAGAAGCTGGCCGCGCCGACCACCAGGGCCAACACCACGCCCGGCGCCGTGCCGCCCGGCAGCTCCACCCCGTACGCCAGCCGGCCGATGACCAGCAGCACCACCGTCAGGGCGGTGGCCATGCCGATGGCCGTGGCCACGCGGCCGGCCAGGAAGGCCGGCGCCGGCAGCGGGGTGCCACGCAGGCGCTTGAGCACGCGGTTCTCGCGCAGCACTACCAGGCTCATGGACAGGTTCACGAAGGTCGTGGACACGATCCCCAGGGCCACGAGCCCCGGCACGTAGTAGGTGGACTGGCTGATGCCGCCGCGGGACTCGATCGTGTCGTTGCCGAACACGGTGGCGAAGATGACCAGGAACAGCACCGGCATCAGCAGCCCGAAGAACACCGCCGGCGGGTTGCGGACGTAGGAGAGCGTCGCGTAGCGCACCTGTCGCGCGGCCAGCCGGGCGGTGCTCACGCGCCCTCCTCGGTCAGCTCCAGGTACACGTCCTCCAGGCTGGGGCGCTCCACCTCGAGGTCGGGCAGCTCGTAGCGGCGCTCCATGGCCCAGGCGGTGATGGCGGCCAGCGGCCGGACCGGCTGCTCCACCTCGATCACCGCGCGCCCGCCTTCCTCGCGGGCGGGCACCGGGACGTCGCCGACGGCCACCCCCTCGGGCAGGGTGAAGCGGATGAAGCTGCGCCGGCCTCGGCCGCCCAGCTCGGATGGCGGGCCGTGGGCCACGATCACGCCCTCACGGATGATGGCCACGCGGTCCGCAAGCGCCTGGGCCTCGTCCATGAAGTGGGTGGTCAGGAAGATCGTCTTCCCGAGGTCGCGCAGGCCGCCGATCATGCCCCACGCGTTGCGGCGAGCCGCCGGGTCGAACCCGGTGGTGGGCTCGTCCATGAAGATCAGGTCGGGATCGCCGACCAGCGCCAGCGCCACGTCCAGGCGCCGCTGCTGGCCGCCGGACAGCTGACCCGCGCGCTTGCCGGCCGAGTCCGAGAGGCCCACCTGCGCGATCGTCTCGTCCACCGACCGCGGATGCGGGTAGAAGTCCGCGTACTCGGCCACCGTCTCGCGCACCGTCAGGAAGTGCTCGGGCTTGGCGGCCTGCAGAACGATGCCGATCCGCGATCGCCAGGCACGTGTGGGCCGGGCCGGGTCCACGCCCAGCACGGACACCTCGCCCCCGCTGCGCTCGCGGTAGCCCTCCAGGATCTCGGTGGTGGTGGTCTTACCCGCCCCGTTGGGGCCCAGGAAGGCGAACACCTCGCCGTGGCGGACCTCGAGGTCGATCCCCTTGACCGCCTCGAACGAGTCGTACGACTTGCGCAGCGCGCGTACGGTGACGGCGGGCTGGGTCACGCGCACGCAGGGTAGTCCTCCCTAGGCTGGGCCCATGCTCAAGGTCGGACACAAGGGCGCCGACCACGTGGCGCCCGGCAACACGGCGGCCAGCTTCGAGGCCGCCCTCGAGTGCGGCGTGGACATGATCGAGTTCGACGTGCTGCCGGTGCCCCACCCCGACGGGCCGCTGGTGCTGGCCCACGACTACGAGGACGCCGCCGAGCGCGACACGCTGACGCTGGCGCAGGGGCTGGACCACCTGGCCGGGTCGGCCTACGCGGACGTGGAGCTGGACGTGGACCTCAAGCTGCCCGGATACGAGGCGGAGGTGGTCGCGGCCCTGACCGAGCGCGGCCTCGACGAGCGGGCACTGATCAGCTCCACCTACCCGGACAGCCTGGCCGCGATCGGCCGGCTGGCCCCGCACATCCGCCGCGGCTGGTCGGTGCCCAGGGCCAGGCGCGACTACACCAAGAGCCGCCTGCTGGTGCTGCCCGCCTACGGCATCCTGCGCTGGTGGCGCGCCGGCCTGCCGGCGAAGGCGGCGCGCGCCCTCCGCCGCGGCGAGTGCGAGGCGCTGATGGCCCACCGGCTGCTGGTCAGCCGCCGGCTGGTGCGCGAGGTGCAGGGCGCGGGCGGCCAGCTGTACGTGTGGACGGTGGACGACGCGGCCGAGATCGCGCGGCTGGAGGCGATGGGCGTGGACGCCGTGATCACCAACAACCCGCGCTTGTTCGGCTAGACACCCGCACGGGTGAGCGTCACGTGCGTGACGCCGCTCGGCGAGGAGGTGGCCTCGACCCCGTAGTCCTTCTCGAGGCCCTCGAGCCCGTCCCAGAGGCTGACGCCCCGGCCGAGCAGGAGCGGGACCACCACGATGTGCGCGTGGTCGACGAGCCCGGCGGCCAGGAAGTCGCGGACCACCGTGGGGCCTCCGCCGATGCGCACGTCCTTGCCGTCCGCGGCCTCACGGGCGGTCTCGAGCGCCTCGGCGGGCGAGGCGTCGATGAAGTGGTAGGTGGTCCCGCCCTCCATCTCGACCGACGGGCGCGTGTGGTGGGTGAGCACGAAGACCGGGGTGTGGAACGGCGGGTTGGGGCCCCACGCGCCCGTCCACTCGGGGTCCTCGTGCCATCCGGGGTGGCCGAACTTCCCGGCCCCCATGATCTCGGCGCCGATCCCCGGGTCGTGCTGCTGGACGAAGGCGTCGTCCACGCCGCCGCTGCCGCCGGCCTTCCACCAGCGGGTGGCGAACATCCACTCGTGCAGCCGTTCTCCGGCGTGGCCGAAGTGCGCGGTGGCGCTCTGGCCCTCACCGGTGCCGAAGCCGTCGAGTGAGATGGCGAAGTTGTGGACGCGGGCGAGTGACATGGCTGGTGGTCCTCCGGTGGTCGGGTTTCGTCGGTCAGTCGTAGTAGCGGCGGGCGCTGGAGCCGATGCGGGTGATGTCGGTGCCGTAGATGTGGATGGAGATCGCGGTCGCGTCCCCGGTGTTGTGGACGCGGTGGATGTCGCCGGGCGGCGCGAAGCCCTCGACGTCGCCGACGTGGTTGTCGCTGCTGCCGACCAGGTTCAGGTCGGCGTCGAAGAGGTCCTCGTGCTCGACGCCCTGGATGACGCCGAACACGCACCACGTCATGTGGTCGTGGATCCGCGTGAGCTGGCCGGGGCGCCAGACCAGGGCGACGATCGAGAACGACCCGTCGGGCTCGACGTACAGGTTGGTCGCGCTGTAGTCGTCGGGTGAGCCGAGGCGCTGCTCGCCGGTCAGCACGTCCGGGCCGGGCAGGTTCCGGCGCAGCTCGTCGGCCACGAGCTGCGCGGTCTCCGACCAGTCGGCGTGGGCGTCGACGGCGCTGCGGACGCCGGCGACCAGCTCGGTCAGTTGGATGTCGGGGTGAGTCTGGGTCGCGCTCATGCAGGGAAGCATCCGCCTTCGCGACTCATGCGTCCAATGCCAACATTCGTGCTGATTCATAGATAGGGTTGATGCATGCTGGACGTCACCCGTCTGCGCGTCATCGAGGCCGTCGCACGTCACGGATCGGTCACCGCGGCGGCGAAGGAGCTGAACTACTCCCAGCCATCGGTGACCCACCACATCGGGCGGCTCGAGGAGGAGACCGGCGCGCAGCTGCTGCAGCGGGTCGGCCGCGGCATCCGGGTGACCCCGGCCGGGCAGCTGCTGGCGGACCGGGCGGCGGAGATCATCGGCCGCATCGACGCCGCCGACGCCGAGCTCTCCGCCCACGTGGGACTCACCGCCGGGCAGGTCCGCCTGGCCGCCTTCGCCTCCGCGATCGGATCGCTGGTGCAGCAGGCGCTGGCGGCGCTGGAGAGCAGGCATCCGGGCCTGCAGGTCAGCCTGACCGACACGCACCCGCCCGAGGCGCTGGAGCTGCTGCGCGCCGGCAAGGTGGAGGTCGCAATCATCTTCCGCTATGACGAGACCGAGCCCGAGCCGCCCGGCGTCCGCCTGCACCACCTGCTGGACGACCCGGTGTACCTGCTGTCCAAGCGCCGCGAGCGCGGGCTGCGCGCCCTGCGCGACGCGACGTGGATCGCCGGGTGCACGCGCTGCCGCAGCCATCTGCTCGCCGTCTGCGCCGACGCCGGGTTCGAGCCGCGGATCCGCTACAGCTCCGACGACATGGTCGTGATGCACGCGCTGGTCGCCGCCGGGCTCGGGGTCACGACCCAGACCGGGCTGGCGCTGCGCGCACACGGCAGCGAGGGCATCGTGGCGACCGAGCTGCGTGACTCACAGCGGCACATCTACGCAGCGACGTACGGCGACCCACCCGACCCGCCCGCCGTGGCCGCCCTCCTGTCCGCACTCTCCGACGCCGTCACGGTGTGACGGATGGCGTCCCCGCTCGTAGTGGGGACGTGAACGAGGCGACGATCGAGCCGTTGGCCGGCCTGGACACCCACACCGCGACCGAATCCTTCGGCGACCTGTACGAGCGCAGCTTCGACCGCGTGTACGCCTACGTGCAGTCGATGCTGCACGACCGGGCTGCGGCCGAGGACGTGACCGCGCAGGCCTTCGAGCGCGCCTACCGCAAGCGGCGTAGCTACCGGCCGGGCCGCGGCAGCACGGAGGCGTGGCTGTTCGGCATCGCACGCAACGCGGCGCTCGACGAGCTGCGCCGGCGCAAGCGGCGCGCGCATCTGGCCACCGATCCGGAGGACCTGGACGCCCAGCCGCTGGATGACGTGGCCGAGACGGCGCTGCGGCGCCAGACCGTGCGCGCCGCCCTGGACACCCTCGATCCGCGCGAGCGCGAGCTGGTGGCGCTCAAGTACATGGCGGGGCTGAGCAACACCGAGATCGCGAAGGTGGTCGGCATCTCGGAGTCCAACACCTCGACCCGCCTGAACCGGACCATCACGAAACTGCGGGAGGCCTGCCTTGACCGGATCTGAGGACGCGATGGACCGTGAGCTGGCCGTTGCCCTCGCCGCCGAGGCGCCGGTGGCGCGGCCCGGCTTCAAGGAGGAGCTGCGCGAGCGCGTCGACGCCGGGTTCCCGCGCGAGCGCCGCTCCTGGTTGCCGTCGCGGCGCAAGCTGCTGCCGGCGCTGGCGGTGGCCACGTGTGCGGTGGTGGCGGTGAGCGTGGTCGGCCTCGATCGGTCCGACCAGCACGAAGACGTGCCGCTCAGTCGTGGCGGCGCGGCCGAGAAGGCCCCGAACTCCACCGTCGCGCCGTCCCCGACGCCTCCGCCCGCGGACCGCTCCTTCGCCCCCGGCCGCGAGCGCCGCATCGAGCGTTCCGCGCGCTTGACCCTCCAGGCCCCTGGCGACCGGCTGGAGAAGGTAGGCCAGGAGATCGTGAACACCACCGAGCGCTACCGGGGCTACGTGCTCAGCTCATCGTTGGGCACCGGCCAGGACGACGCCGGCGGAACCTACGAGCTGCGCGTGCCCGCGGGTGATCTGCGCGACGCCCTGCGCGACCTGGGCCGCCTGGGCACGGTGCGCTCGCAGAGCCAGAACGGCCAGGACGTGACCGCCGGCTACGTGTCGGCCGCCGACCGCCTGCAGGCCGCCCGCGCCGAGCGCCGCAGCCTCCTGCGGCGCCTCGAGCGGGCCGGCGACCAGACCGGGGCCGAGGCCCTGCGCCGGCAGCTGGACCTGAACGCCCGGCAGGTGTCGGGCCTGCGCAGCCAGCTCCGCGAGCTGCGGGTGCGCACCGACTACGCGGCGGTCTCGGTCACGCTGACCTCGGGCGAGGACAACGGCGGCGCGGCCGGGGCCGGCGGGGACGGCCTGGGCGGCGCGCTGGACGACGCCCTCGGCTCGCTGTCGGACTCGGTCGAGCTGCTGGTGCGCGCCCTCGGGGTCGCCATCCCGGTCGGCGCGCTGGCACTGCTGGCCTGGCTGGCCGCGCGCACCGTGCGCCGCCGCCGCCGCGACGCGATCCTCTAACGGCCGATCGCGCAGGTGGCCGCCGAGGCGCCCCTGGGCACGCTGCCCTCGACGCCCTTGACCCCGGCCCTGGTGCGCCGCTCGGCGGTGCGCACCACGCGCCAGCGCTTGCCCCTGCGAGCGGTCCAGCGGAAGTCGACCGTGCCGCGGAACGTGTGCGCGGTGCCCGCGGGCGGGGGCGCGAACACGAAGTCGTAGCCCGACTGCACCGACCGGGTGCGGGCCGTGCCGACCTTGATCCAGCGCGTGCTGGAGCCGGTCTCGACGAAGCGGCCGGCCGCGTTGCGGTACTGGGCCGAGAAGCGCATGTACATGCGCTGGGAGGTGCCGTTGCCCGGCATGCTGGCCCTGATGCCCACCGAGGACCCGGCCACGTCGCAGTGGTTGACCGTGGCCCACAGGTACGGCGAGGAGGCGGCGGTCGCCGCGGCGGGAGCCACGAGCGCGCCCGCCAGCGCCGCTGCACAGATCAGGAACCGCATCTGGCGCCATGGTGGCAGGCCGATCCGTGTCGCGCACGCCAGGTTGGGGTAGCCCCCCTGCCATGGAACAGACTCGACTAGGCAGGACGGACCTCCTGGTCTCGCGCATCTGCTTCGGCACCTGGCAGTTCGGGGGCGACTGGGGCGAGGTCGACCGGGACGAGGCGCTGGCCGCCATCCGCAGCGCGCGCGAGGCCGACATCAACTTCTTCGACACCGCGCAGGGGTACGGCTTCGGCCAGGCCGAGCAGCTGCTGCGCGACGGCCTCGGCGACGAGCTCAGGAAGCGGCGCGACGACGTGGTGATCGCCACCAAGGGCGGGCTGCGGCCCGACGGCGACGACCTCCTGCGTGACTCCTCGCCCGAGTGGCTGCGCCAGGGTGTGGAGGAGAGCCTGGGCCACCTCGGCGTGGACCACATCGACCTCTACCAGGTGCACTGGCCCGACTCGGACACGCCGTTCGCCGAGACCGCGGGCGTCCTGTCGGACCTGGTCCGCGAGGGCAAGATCCGCCACGTCGGCGTGTCGAACTTCTCCACCGAGCAGATGGCCGAGCTGGACCGCGCCATCAGCGTGGAGACCACCCAGCCGCCGTTCCACCTGTTCCGGCGGGACTTCGAGCGCGACGAGCTGCCCTGGTGCCGCGAGCACGACGTGGGCGTGCTGGTCTACGGCCCGCTGGCGCACGGGCTGCTGAGCGGCCGCTTCTCACCCGGCGACGAGCTGCCCGGCGACGACTGGCGCAGCGGCACCGACCTCTTCGCCGGCGACGCGTTCGAGCGCAACCTCGAGGTGGTGGAGCAGCTGAAGGAGATCGCCGAGGCGCACGGGCACACGGTGGCCCAGCTGGCAGTGGCCTGGACCCTGGCGCAGCCCGGCGTGCACGCCGCGATCGTGGGCGCCCGCCGCCCCGACCACATCGAGGGCACCGCCGCCGCGGCCGATGTGGCGCTCGACGAGGACGACCTGAAGGAGATCGACGACGTCATGTCCGGCGCCGTCACGGTCGGAGGCCCCTTCCCCGAGATGTAGGCCTGTCGGTAAGGTCGGCGGATGCAGCCGGGGGAGGACACGGCGGCGCTCCTCGCCAGCGTGGACGTCTTCGCCGATCTGGAGGAACGCGAGCTCGCCGAGATCGCCAGCGTCGCCGTGCCCCGGGCATTCGAGCGCGGCGAGATCCTGTTCCGCGAGGGGGACACCGGCGACTCCTGCTACGTGGTCCGCAGCGGCGCCGTGATCATCCGTCGCGACCACGCGAGCGGCTCGGGACGCAGCCTGACGCTGGCCGAGTTCCGCACCGGCGCCTTCTTCGGAGAGCTGGCCATGTTCGGCGGCGAGACGCGCTCGGCCACCGCCGAGACGCTGGAGGACACCTCGGTCGTGGTGCTGCTGTCCTCCGACATGCAGCGCGTGATGAAGTCCAGCCCCCAGATCGCCTTCAAGATGCTGGCCGGCCTGGCCGACCGGCTGCGGACCGCGAACGAGCGCCTGCTCCAGCAGTCGTTCCAGACCGTCTCCGGCCGCGTGGCCGGAACGCTGCTGGGCCAGGTGGTGGCGCGCCAGAAGGAGGAGGGCCAGGAGGAGGCGGGCGACATCGTCGTGCGCGCCACCCAGGCCGAGATCGCCCAGCAGGCGGGCACCTCGCGCGAGAGCGCCAGCCGCTTCCTGGCCAGCCTGGAGCGGGAAGGTGTGGTTCGGCTCGGACGGGGAAAGGTCACGGTGCATGAGCCCGACCGGCTCCGGAACTACATCCACTGACGCGGAGTTCCCCCTGCGCCGCGCGCGCATGGTGGACCGCCAGCTGCGCAGGCGCGGGATCCGCGACCAGCGCGTGCTTGCCGCCATGGCCTCGGTGGCGCGCGAGCGCTTCGTGCCGCCCGAGACCGCCGACCGCGCCTACCGCGACGGCGCGCTGGCCATCGGGCACGGCCAGACCATCTCCCAGCCCTGGATCGTGGCGCGGATGACCGAGTTGCTGGCCCTTGAGGGCCCCGAGCGCGTCCTGGAGGTGGGCACGGGATCGGGCTACGGCGCCGCCGTGCTGTCCAGGGTCTGCGCCCACGTGGTGAGCGTCGAGCGGCTGCCGGCGCTGTCAGGCGAGGCCGCCCGCGCCCTGGAGGCCGAGGGCGTGCGCAACGTGGAGCTGCGGATCGGCGACGGCTCCGCGGGCGTGCCCGACCGGGCCCCCTTCGACGCCATCTGCGTGACCGCGTCCGCGGCGGGCACCGAGCCTCCGGCCGCGCTGGTCGAGCAGCTGGCGCCGGGCGCGCCGCTGGTGTGCCCGCTGGACCGCGACGGCGAGGAGCACCTGGCCGTGATGCGCCACGGAGTCCTGGAGAGCGTTGCCCCCGTGCGTTTCGTGCCGCTCGTCGAGGGCGGCGCGTGAAGCGAGAGCACTCCGCCGGAGGCGTCGTCCTCCGCGGGCCCGACGGACAGCGCGAGGTGGCCTACGTCCAGCCCCGGCCCGGGGTCAACGCCCTGCCCAAGGGCCACCCCGACCCCGGCGAGACGCTGGAGCAGGCGGCCACCCGCGAGGTGCGTGAGGAGACCGGTCTGGTGGCCGAGCCCGTGACCAGGCTCGGCGACGTGCGCTACTGGTACACGCTCGCCGGCGAGCGCGTGCTCAAGACCGTCACGTTCTTCCAGTTCGAGTACGTATCGGGCGATACCGCCGACCACGACGACGAGGTGGTCGACGCCGGGTGGATGCCGCTGGCCGACGCCCCCGCGGCGCTGTCCTACAAGGGCGAGGCCGGCATGGCCGCGAAGGCGCTCGAAGCGGTTGCGAAGTAGTCTCCCCACTTCGTGTTCGTCCTCAACTTCTACTCGCCGGTCTTCGTGGACCAGCTCAAGCGCGGGCGCAAGACGGCCACCATCCGGCTTGGCGACAAGGCCAGCAAGTACCGCAAGGGCGAGGTGATCCTGGTCACCGTCGGCTTCCAGCACTCGCCCCGCGAGCGCATCTTCGAGGCCGTGATCGACGCCGTCGAGGTCAAGCGGGTGTCCGAGCTGTCCCCGCGCGACATCGAGCACGACAACCCCGAGTTCCGCCGCCTGGACGAGACCGTCCACTTCCTGGAGCAGATCTACGGCCGCAAGGTGGCCGAGGACGACGTGGTCACGGTGGTCCGCTTCAGCCAGATCTCGGACCGCCCGCCGGCCCTCGCCGAGCGCATGCAGCCCGGCCCGGCCCAGAACTAGCGCCAAGAAATGGGCATCGTGCCCATTTCTTGAACGGCGGGCAGCCGCGACACGGCCGCTAGGTCCGTTGACGTGCCAAATGACCGCAAGGTCATTTGGCACTCTCACTGTTAGAGTGCCAAGCAGACCCTGAAAACCCGCTTCAGACGGAGGATTACGTATGGCATTGAAGCTCAAGCCCTTGGGCGATCGACTGATCGTCAAGGCAATCGAGGAGGAGGAGACGACTGCCTCCGGCATCGTGCTCCCCGACACCGCCAAGGAGAAGCCGCAGCGCGGCAAGGTCCTGGCGGTCGGTGACGGCCGTTTCGACGAGGACGGCGACAAGCGGATCCCGCTGGACGTCGCCGAGGGCGACGAGGTCCTGTACTCCAAGTACGGCGGCACCGAGATCAACGTCGAGGGCGATGACCTGCTCGTGCTGCGCGAGTCAGACGTCCTGGCGAAGGTCGCCTAACCAACTTCCGAAGGAAGAGGAGAACACATGGCTCACAAAGAGCTGAAGTACGCCCAGGACGCCCGCCAGGCGCTCCAGGAGGGTGTCGACGCGGTAGCCAACGCGGTCAAGGTCACACTTGGACCGAAGGGCCGCTACGTCGTGCTCGACAAGAAGTTCGGCGCCCCCACCATCACCAACGACGGCGTGACCATCGCTCGCGAGATCGAGGTCGAGGACGTCTTCCAGAACCAGGGCGCCCAGCT
>DASQLM010000112.1:0-4534 GCA_035630015.1 Thermoleophilaceae bacterium
CGGCGCAAGGAGGAGGAGAACGCGCGGCTCGCGGCGATCGTCCGGTCGTCCGGCGACGCGATCATCTCCAAGGACCTGGAAGGAAACGTGACCGCATGGAACACGGGGGCGGTGCGCCT
Organism: Thermoleophilaceae bacterium; assembly: GCA_035630015.1. Lineage (GTDB taxonomy): Bacteria > Actinomycetota > Thermoleophilia > Solirubrobacterales > Thermoleophilaceae > JAAYBF01. Next base: position 120 of record DASQLM010000112.1, read on the forward strand.
GTACGGGCACACGGCGGAAGAGGCCATCGGCCAGCCAGTCGTGAGCTTGATCATTCCCCCCGACCACGCTGACGAGATGGCCGCTGTCACCAAGGAAGTCGTCGAGGGCCATCCGGTGGCGCTGCAGACCCAGCGCCTGCGCAAGGGCGGAGAGGTGCTGGAGGTTTCGATCAGCGCCTTCGCGGTCCGGGACCTCTCCGGCGAGATCGTCGGTGTGTGCACAAGCGCCCATGACCTCACCGAACGTCATGCGCGGGAGCAACGGGAACTGCAGGACCAGGAGGGACGTCTATGGCGAGGCCGCATCGAAGCCGCCCTCTCCGAGGGTCGACTGATGTTCTGGGGGCAGCCCGTGGTGGATGCGGACACCGGGGCGACCCACCATCACGAGCTCTTGCTGCGCATGGACCTGGACGGCAGCGTGATCACCCCGAACCACTTCCTTCCACACGCCGAGGACTGCGACCTGATTACCGAGATCGATCGCTGGGCGGTCAAGACCGGGCTCGAGATCGCGGCGACGATGCCCGTCGCGATCAACCTCTCAGCAAAGAGCCTGCAGGACTCCCGGCTCATCACCGACCTCAAGGCGGCACTCGGGGACAGCGCGCTGGCCGGCAACGTCATCTTCGAGATCACAGAGACCGCCGCCGTGCAGAACCTCGAAGGTGCACATGAGCTCGTGGAGGAACTCACCTCGCTTGGCTTCGGAGTGGCCCTCGACGACTTCGGGACCGGGTACGGGTCGTTCACCTACCTCAAGCACCTCCCAGTCACGGAACTGAAGATCGACATCGACTTCGTCCGCGGACTGGCGGAGTACCCAACAGACCAGCGGCTGGTGAAATCGATCATCTCCGTTGCGCGAAACTTCAACATGAAGACGGTCGCCGAGGGAGTCGAGGACGAACCCACGCTCCAGCTGTTGCGCACGCTCGGAGTGGACTTCGTTCAGGGCTACCACGTCGGCTACCCGGCGCAGATGACGGCGTCGGCCCAGTGGCCGTCTGCGCTCGCAACGCTTGGCGGGGAGGCGTAACCATGCGCACTCACCGCACCAGGAAGTTCCTGATTTCCGCAACGACCACGCTGGTCGTCCTGGTCCCGGCGGGAGTCGCGGCGGCCGCGTGTCCACGTCCGCTTCCTCCGTGCAACCCCGCCGCCTTCACCGGCAGCGTGAGGGCTCATTCTTCGCAGTGCGCCCGCAAGGCGCCCTCCTGCACCACCACCAAGCGCGGCCCGAGGGGCCGTCAGGGTGTGAGGGGCCCCCGCGGCCCCCGCGGCCTGCACGGCGTCACCGGCACCACCGGTGCCCGCGGCGGCACGGGTGCCCGCGGGCCGACCGGGCCGCAGGGCCCGGCCGGAACCAACGGTGCGACGGGCGCTCGGGGCGCAGTTGGCGCGGACGGCGACGATGGCGCTGCCGGCGCGACGGGTGCCGACGGGCCTGCGGGTGCCGACGGGCCTGCGGGTGCAGACGGAGATGTGGGCGCGGCTGGTGCCACAGGCGCCCAGGGTGATAGGGGCCTCACCGGGCTGACCGGTGAAACCGGGGCCGATGGCGCCCCCGGGGCCGATGGCGCCAACGGGATCGACGGAGCTCCAGGAAACGACGGGAACGCCGGCGCGGCCGGGGCAATCGGCCCAGCGGGCGCCGACGGAGCAACCGGGCCAGCCGGCCCTCCCAACGGCCTGTCCGAGTACGGCTACATCTACAACGACGCGGCTGAGACGGTGGCGATCGAGGCCCCCGTTGTCTTCAACGGCACGGGCGCAACGACATCGGGGATCTCGCACGCGGCGCCGAGCGCCAACATCACGGTCTCCGCCGGAGGCACCTACAAGGTCAGCTTCGCCACTTCGGGCACCGAGCCGGGGCAGTTCGCACTCTTCCTCGACGGGGTCGTCGTCGACGGCACCACGTACGGCTCGGGCGCCGGAACCCAGCAGAACAACGGTCAAGCGATCGTCGCGATCCCTGCGGGCGCCGTGCTCACCCTGCGAAACCACTCTTCCGCCGCGGCGGTGGGCCTCCAGCCGAACGCGGGAGGCACCGCGCCGAGCGTGAACGCCTCCGTGGTGCTGGAGAAGCTCGACTGACATGGCCTCCTCCGCGCGCACATCGCTTTGCGCAGCGCTGCTCACCACTGGCATCGGGATGAGCGGGTGCGGATCCTCGGCGCCGACCATCCTCAACACCGAGAAGGTCGAGCGGGCGATCGAGGCCAGCAGCCTCGCCCAGCGCGGGATCGAGCCCCGCGTCAGCTGCCCCTCGGGCGTCCACCAGGCGAAGGGCCGGACCTTCTCGTGCACCGCGGTGGTGAAGCGCACCACGACCAAGTTCGTCGTCTCCCAGTTCGACGACGACGGCCACGTGCGCTACGCGGCCCGCTGATGCGGGCCGTGGCCCTGCTCTCAGGCCTGGCGGCGCTCTCCGCCGCGCCCGGGCCCGGGGCGCAACCCGCCACCGCGAAGGCACCCGCGGTCCGGGCCTCTGCGCCCGTCACAACCCTTCTCAGGGCACACAAGGTGGTCTGGTCCCTCGACGCGCGGCACGCGCGGGGCAGGCGGCTACCCGCAACGCGGCCCATCACCGGAGGGCCCACGGTTCTCCCCGTGCTCGGGCACCGCACCACGAAGGACGGGATCCGCTGGCTGAAGGTGCGTGTACCGGGGCGGCCCAACGGCCGGGCCGGCTGGATCGCGCGGCGGGACACCCGCCAGAGCACCACCGCGTGGCGCATCGTCGTCAGGACCGCGAAGCGCCGCGTCCGGGTGTACCGGCGTGGCCACCTGGTGCGCAACTTCCGTGCCGTGGTCGGCAAGCCCTCTACACCCACGCCCCGAGGACCGTTCTTCGTCGAGGAGAGCGTCCGCATGGCGCCGGGGGCGCCGGGCGGGCCCTATGCCCTGGCGCTCAGCGCCCGCTCCAACGTTCTGAAGGAGTTCGGGGGCGGCCCGGGCCAGGTCGCCATCCACGGCGTCGCACGGGTGCGTGCGCCTGGCCAACGCGAACATCACGTGGCTGGCTGGCCGGGTCGCCCCCGGAACTCCTGTGACGATCCGGTACTGACAGCTACGTCGTGGGGGCGGAGTCGTGGCCCGAAGCTGCGAGTGGCTTGGGTTGCGCCCGGTCGAGTGAGTACGCTTTCCGGCGCGTGGAGTACGTCCTCCTCTTTCACGTCCTGTTCGCGTTCTGTCTCGTCGGCACGGTGGTGATGTACACCGCCTTTGCGCTCGGCGGGCCGGCGACCAAGCAGGCGCTCTTCGTCGGTGACCGGCTCTGGGACGTGGGCGGCCTCGGCACCCTGGTACTCGGGATCTGGCTCGCGCTCGACGACTACTCGCTTTTCGACGCCTGGATCCTGATCGCGCTCGGCTTGTGGCTTGTTGCGACCTTCCAGGGCATGCAGGCGCGGTTTGCCTATCAGCCTGAGCTGGCTGAGGGGCCCGGCCCGCCGCGCGCCACGATGTTCTCTCCGACCACGTTCCACTGGCTGCGCACGGTCGCGATCCTGCTGTTGCTCCTCGACATGATTTTCAAGCCATGGGCGTGACCCTGCTGGCTGCCAACCGGCTGGGCGAGTGGGAGCTCCCGCTGTTCGTCCACGTCCTCGGTGCGATGGTGCTCGTCGGCGCACTGGTGTTGGCGGTCGTCTACCTGGTGCCGGCCTGGCGGGGCGGCTCGCTCGAGGGCGCCACGTCCGGCTTCAGGGTCCTGCTCTACGCGGCGCTGCCGTCCTTCATCGTCATGCGGGTCGCCGCCGAGTGGGTCGCCGACAAGGAGGGCTACTCCGACCTCCCCGACGATGCGATCCCGGACTGGATCGGCATCGGCTACATCATCTCCGACGCCAGCGGGCTGTTCCTGATCATCTCGCTGGTCATCGGCGGGTTCGCGCTTCGCAGGGCCCGCCGCGACGGCGGGATGGGCAGCGCCTCGACGCGCCTCGCGACGGTGCTCGTCTCGATCATGCTCGTGGCCTACCTGGTGGCCATCTGGGCGATGACCACCAAGCCCGGGTAGCGCCGCTCAACGCAGGTGCGCTCGTAGCTGCCCGGCGAGTCGCACCGACGCCTCGATCTCGACGCGCCTGATCGACACGCTCTCGACGTTGATCCCGAACGGAACGCCAAGCGTGCGGCAGTAGGTCATCAACTCGGTGGCGGTGGTGAGCGCTTGACCGTAGGAGGCTTCGAGCGGATCGGCGGCGTGGGCAAGGTCGTTCTCAATCCAGCGCGGGACATCGACGCCCAGCCATCGGAGGAACTCCAGCGTCTTCATCGACCCGCAGACCGAGAAGGTGAAGACGAACGGCACAGGTTTCACCCCGCGCGTCTGGCACTCGTAGTGGTAGTCGGAGACGAGGTTCTTCGCCGCGTTGATGTCGTAGACGACCTGCGTCACGAAGAAT
>DASQLM010000113.1:0-4803 GCA_035630015.1 Thermoleophilaceae bacterium
AGCCCTCTACGGGCTTGGCGGTTGGGGTTAGGGTTGCGGTCTCGGTCACGAACCTTGCAGGGTACACACGCCCCGCGGAAAACCGCGGTCCCGGTACCCTGCCCCGTCGATGCCACGTCGAGAGACCAAGCGCGGCGCAGACCGCACCCCCCTGTCGGGCGAGTACGACGTCCTGATCTGCGGCGCCAGCTTCGCGGGGCTGGCCGTGGCCCGGCAGCTGGCCGGCGCGACCCGCGCGGACGGCTCCCGCGCGCGCGTGCTGATGATCGACCGGTACGAGATCGGCGAGCGCCAGACCTCCGCCTGCGGCATCCCCACGGTGTGGCTGGAGGCCCTGGGGCTGATGGGCTCGCACCGCCAGACCTTCCACGAGCTGCGCGTGTCGACCCCGTTCGGCACGCACTACTGGCCGCTGCCGTGGACGTTCTCCACCTTCGACTACCGCGAGCTGTGCAAGCTGCTGCGCGAGCAGTCCGACTGCGACTTCGAGACCGCCAAGGTCAACGGCCGCAGCGGCCACACCCTGCACACCGACCGCGGCGACTTGACGGCACCGCTGATCGTGGACGCCATGGGCTGGCGCCGCAACCTGGCCACCGACGCCGGCTACCAGCCGCCCGACGCGCCGCTGTCGCGCGGGCTGGAGGTCCACCCGGACGGCTCGGACCAGGACCTGGCCATCTGGATCGACCGCAAGATCGTCCCCGCCGGCTACGGCTGGAGCTTCCCCGCCGACGGCGAGCTGCGCATCGGCGTGGGCTCCTTCGACCCGCGCTTCCACGTCAAGGACAACACGGTGAAGCTGGCCGAGGACCTGGGCTCGGACCCCGTCCGCTTCCAGGGCAACTGGATCCCGCACAAGCTGCGCGACTCCACCGAGGACGGCATCTTCTTCGCCGGCGACTCGGCCGGGCACTGCCTGCCGCTGACCGCCGAGGGCATCCGCACCGCGCTGCACTTCGGCCTGGTCTGCGGTGACGAGCTGCGCGAGGTGCTGGCGGGCGAGCGCACGCGTGAGGAGGCACTGCGGCGCTACCACGCGTTCAACGACACGCACGAGTGGAAGTTCCGCTGGATGCTGCGTGTGCAGCGCTGGGTGCCACGGCTGCGCCCGCGCCCGCTGCGCGCGCTGATCGCGGCCATGGCCCGCTTCCCGCGCCTGACGAACTGGGCCTTCCGGCACTACCTGCGGATCGCGTCGCCGGACCTGGTCGGCCCCGCCCCCAAGCACGTGCCGGCGCCCGGGACCCGGGCCCGCGCGGCTACCGCCGCCTGAGCGTCCGCGAGATCAGAAACCGCGCCGCTCGCGGTCGCCGCGCTGCATCCGGATGTCCCCGGTCACCTGGCGCACGCGCCAGAAGTGGATCAGCCACAGGACGCCCAGCACGACGATCAGGATCGCCATGACCTCGGCCTCGGCCGGGTCGACGCCGCCGAGGGCGAAGAAGAAGATTCCAAGCAGGACGGCCGCACCCACCAGGGTCCACAGCGCGGCCCGTGCGGTCTGCAAGGTCATGGCGCAAAAATGGTACCGCGCTACTTCGCGGCAAGCCAGTTCTCGCCGTCGGCCACGTCGACCTCCAGCGGGGGATCCATCTCGAACGCGTTCGCCATCTGCTCGCGCACGATCTCCGAGGCCTGCTCCACCTCGGCATCAGGCGCCTCGAACAGCAGCTCGTCGTGGATCTGCAGCACGGTGCGGGCCTTCAGCCCGGCGTCGCGCAATGCGGCACGGCAGTCCACCATCGCCACCTTGATGATGTCCGCCGCGGTGCCCTGGATGACCATGTTCACCGCCAGCCGCTCGCCCAGCGTGCGGGTCTGGTAGTTGCGGGCCCGCAGCTCCGGGATCCGCCGGATGCGGCCGAACTCGGTGGTCACGAAGCCCTGATCGGTGGCGGTGGCGATGGTGTCGTCGATGAACTTCTTGACCGCCGGGAACCGGTCCAGATAGGCGTCGATGAACGCCTGCGCCTCGTCCTGCTCGATCTGGAGGCGGTCCGCCAGGCCGTAGGCCGACAGGCCGTAGACGATGCCGTAGTTGACCATCTTGGCCTTCGACCGCGTCCCGGGGTCTGGCTTGCCGCCCAGGATCTGCTCGGCGGTGGCGGTGTGCACGTCCTCGCCCTTGCGGAAGATCTCCTTGAGCACGTCCTCGCCGGCGATGTGGGCCAGCAGCCGCAGCTCGACCTGGGAGTAGTCGGCGCTGATCAGCCGGTGGCCCTCCTCGGCCACGAAGCAGGCGCGGATCTCACGCCCCAGCTCGGTCCGGATCGGGATGTTCTGAAGGTTCGGGTTGGTGGACGACAGCCGGCCCGTGGCGGCGGTGACCTGGCTGAACGTGGTGCGCAGGCGGCTGTCGTGGCCCACCAGCTCGGGGAACGCGTCCAGGTAGGTCGAGGCCAGCTTGGTCAGCTCGCGCCAGGTCTCGATCTTCCCGATGATCTCGTGCTCGGAGCGGATGGCCTGGAGCACGCGGGCGTCGGTGGAGTACCCGGTCTTGCCACGCCGCTTGCGCGACAGGCCGAGCTTCTCGAACAGGATCACGCCCAGCTGCTGGGGGGAGCCGATCGTGAACTCCTCGCCCGCCAGCTCCCAGGTCTCGCGCTCCAGTTGCTGCGCCTGCTCGGTCACCCGCTTGGCGATCGTGCGCACCTGGGGCACGTCGAGCTTCACGCCCTCGCGCTGCATCTCGACCAGCACGTCCACCAGCGGCAGCTCGACCTCGTCCAGCAGCCGCATCAGGCCCAGCTCCTCGAGCTCGGTGCGCTGGCGCTCGGCCAGGGCGCGCGTGAGCATCGCCTCCTCGGCCAGCGGGTCCTCGCCCCCGGAGAGGTCGGCGCCCAGGCCCAGCTCCTCGGCCACGTCGCGCAGCGGGTAGCCCCGCCGCGCGGGGTCCAGCAGGTAGGCGGCCACGACGGTGTCGTGCTGCAGTGGCGGCGCCACCGCCGGGTCCTCCTTGGAGGCGATCTCCTTCCAGTCGTGCGCCACGACCGGCCGGTCGCCCCAGCCGGTCAGCAACTCGGCGAACCCGCCGGGCGCCTCGCCCGCCAGCACGTGGTCGCCTCCGGCGTAGGCGGCGAAGCGCAGCGTCTCGCCCTCGTCGAACCCGGGCAGCTGGCCCTCCTCGGGCTCGGGCCGGGCGGCGGCGAGCGCGGCCAGGTCGCCGCCGAGCGCGGCCAGGTCCGTGGGCGCCGCCTCCTTGAGCTTGGCCTTGACCGAGGAGGACGCCTCGGGCCTGGGAGCGGCCGCCTCCTCGTCGCCCAGCGCCTCCTCGAGCCGGCGCAGCGGGTCGCGCAGCTCGTACTCGCGGAACGTCTCGCGTAGGCGCGAGCGGTCGGGCTCGCGCAGCAGCGAGCCGTCCAGGTCGATCTCCACCGGCACGTCGCGCTGCGCGGTGGCCAGGTCGCGCGACAGGCGCGCGTCGTCGGCGTGGTTGGTCAGGTTCTCCTTGCGCTTGGCGCCCGAGATCTTGTCCACCGACGCCAGCACGGTCTCCAGATCGCCGTACTCCTGCAGCAGCGTTGAAGCGGTCTTGTCGCCGATGCCCGGGACGCCCGGGATGTTGTCCGAGGTGTCGCCCTTGAGGCCGTAGAAGTCGGGGATCTTCTCCGGCGGGATGCCGTAGCGATCGACCACGGCGTCGCGGTCGTAGAGCTTGGTGTCGGTGATGCCCCGGCCCGTGGCCATGATCCGCACCTTGCCGCCGTCCTCGATGTCCTCGATCAGCTGGAAGGCGTCGCGGTCGCCCGTGACCACGGTCACGTCGATGCCCTCGCGGGCGGCGCGGCCGGCCAGCGTGGCGATCACGTCGTCGGCCTCGAAGCCGTCCGAGCGGATGTTGGTGTAGCCGAACGCGTCCACCAGCGGCTCCAGCGCCGGCCACTGCTCCTTGAGCAGGTCCGGGCGGGAGGCGCGGCCGGCCTTGTAGTCGGGCGCGATGTCCTTGCGGCCCGAGTGGCCGGCGTCCCACACCACCACGGTCGGCTTCTGGCCGTGCTCGGTCATGAGCTTTACCAGCATCGAGGCGAACCCGAAGATGGCGTTGGTGGGCACGCCGCGGGAGGTGGCGATGGACTCCGGCAGGGCGAAGAAGGCGCGGTAGACGAGCGAGTTGCCGTCGATCAGGAACAGCTCGCGGGTGTCACCGTTGGAGGCCACGGAGCCATCCTACGAGGCGGACCGGGGCACGGCCCTCCGCCCGAATATGATCGGGTACCCCCGCCGATGGCCTCTCCCAGCGCACAGTTCTCACTGACCCTCAGGGTCGAGCTCCCGCATGAGTCGGGCACGCTGAGCAAGGTCACCGCGGCCATCACCAAGGCGGGTGGCGCCATCGTGGCCGTGGACACCGTCGAGGCCGGCGGCACCGGCACCGTTCGCGAGATCACGGTCGACTGCGAGACAGCCGAACACCGCGGCCGGGTGGTCAAGGCGGTGCAGGCCGTGCGCGCGGCCAAGCTGGTCGAGACCACCGACCGCACCTTCCAGCTGCACCGGCGGGGCAAGATCTACACCGGCCTGTCGGCGCCGGTGGCCACCCGCGACGACCTGTCGATGGCCTACACGCCGGGCGTCGCGCGCGTGTGCAGCGCCATCGCCGAGAACCGCCAGAAGGCGTTCAAGTACACGATCAAGGCCAACACGGTGGCCGTGGTCACAGACGGCACCGCGGTGCTGGGCCTGGGCGACATCGGCCCCGAGGCGGCCATGCCCGTGATGGAGGGCAAGGCGATGCTGTTCAAGGAGTTCGCCGACGTGGACGCCTTCCCGATCGCGCTGGACACCAAGGACCCGGACAAG
>DASQLM010000114.1:0-5481 GCA_035630015.1 Thermoleophilaceae bacterium
GTGCGCCGGATCGGCTCGGGGTAGGCCTGGTAGGGCGCGATCAGGTACCCGAGCTGATCGCCGGCCAGGCCGGCCGTCATGTGGCCGCGGGCGGCCACCAGGTCGCGCACCTTCAGCGGGATCTGGGGGTAGGCCTCGCCCGGCATCGTGGACAGCAGCACGTCACCGATGCGGGCGGTCCCGGTCACGGTGCCCAGGACCGTCCCGGCCAGCCAGGGTGGCGTGACGGCGCGGTTGAGCTCGGCCCCCGCCGGCCCGCCCGCCACGTTCAGGCCCAGGATCGGGGCGTTCGTGACCGCGTCCTGCACCAGGTAGGAGCGGGCCTCGACCAGCGGGTCGCCGCCCAGCGGCGTGGCCGCCACGGCCGCATCCTCGGAGCGCTCCACCACGCGCTCCGCGTACGCGTCGATCGAGCACAGGTCGCGCGCCGGGCCCGCGGGCGGGAGCGGCGCGCGGCCACAGCCGCGGTCGGCGGGCTGCGTGCGCCCCAGGGTGCCCACCATGGTCATGGCCTCGCCGCCGAAGCGGCGCTGGAGCAGCGGCGCGGCGGAGGAGACCCAGTCGCCGGAGACCTTGCGGTTCCCGCTGCCCAGCACGGTCGGGTGGGCTGAGAAGTTCAGCAGGGTGGCGAACGGGCGTCCCGACGCGGTGCGCGCCTGGAGCACACGCACATCCGAGTCCACGGCCTGGTTGGCGGCGTCGTAGTCGAACTGGTTCGAAAGCAGGTCCCGGCCCGGCGCGGTGCCGTAGTACAGGGTGCCGGGCCGCATGCTGCGGAACGCCTCGACCAGGGCCTCCACGGTGCGGTCGGCGATCATCTTCCGGTAGGCCACGGGCACGCCGCCCCACACGCCCATCGTGTCGGGCCCCGAGTGCGAATGGTCGGACTGGATGACCGTGGCGCCCGCGCGCAGCGCGCCGCCGGTCAGGGCCTGTACGCGCTTGCGCATGTCCACGATGCCGTAGGGGCCGTCCTTGGTGGCGGTGAACCAGCCCTGGGTCTCGATGTCGGCCACGGCCATCGACCGCCTGCCGGCGGAGATCGCGATGGCGCGTACCCGCACGCCCGGCCCCAGGATGCCGTCGGCGGTGCGCCCGGTCAGGATCGGGCCCGCTCCGAAGCCGTAGCCGCCCAGGTGCACGGGCTGGCCGGCGAAGGTGCCGTCGGCGCCGGGATTGATCGAGCGGTCGGCGACGCCGACCTCGTAGCCGCCGCCAGCGCCGTCGGCTCGGGCGCCGGGCAGGCAGCGGCGCAGGTCACGCCGCAGCGATTTGCCCTGGGCGTCGTAGCGAACCGTCTTGCCCTTGCCCACGTCGCGGGCCTTGCGGCGCGCGTCGTAGAGCGCGAACACCTGCACGCGTGAGCCCCGGCAGCCCTTCCTGGCCGCGCCGATCTCCTTGCGCCCGCGGGCCAGCAGCTTCAGCAGCAGCGTGCGCTTCGTGCCCCGGCGCACCTTCAGCGCGCGCCGGCGGGTCAGGCGCACGATCCGCCGCTTTCCGGCTCGCGTGGTGACCACGCGCCCGCCGAGGCGCACGAAGCCACGCCGGGTCGCGGACACGCGCACGCGGATGCGGTTGGAGGAGGCGACGGCGCTCTGGGTCCCGCTGAGCACCTGGACCCGGGCGGGCGAGGGCTTCTTCGCCGGCGCGGCCTGCGCGGTCGGCGCGGCAGCGGCGGCGATCGCCACCGCTACGGCACACACGCTCCGGCCCCTCCCCACGGGGGCCATGGTCCCAGAACCTCAGGCGCTGAGCGTCAGCCGCCGCGGGCCCAGCCGGAATCCCGCGTCGATCAGCGCCTGCTCGAACTCCGAGCCCACGGCCGGCTTGCCGTCGAAGCGCTCGACCCCGAGTCGCTTCATCCGCCCGCGGCGCACGTGGTCGGCCAGCGCCTCGAGCGCGGCACCGAGCCAGTCGCCCTCGCGCGGGTCACGCAGGGCCAACAGCCCCTTGCCGCCCTTCTCGACGTACAGCGACGGCTCGGCGTCGATCGTCACCAGGTGCGCCCCGCGCACCCGGCGGGGTCGCGAGTTCTCGTCCTCGCGCTTGGGCCAGGGCAACTGGGCGCCGTAGGGCTGAGCCGGGTCGGTGGCCGCCAGCACCATCGCCCCCGCGGGCTCGTCCGAGCGCAGGCCGCGCAGGCGCTCGATGGCCGCGGGCAGGGCGAACTGGGCGCCGCCCAGGCCCTCCACGAAGTAGCCACGCCGGGCGGTGCCCAGGGTCTCGAGGTTGGCCAGCTCGCCGTAGAGCGACGAGAACCCGCCGGGGATGCCCTCGGCCAGCACCGTCTCGCGGGTGACGATGCCGTAGCGCTCCAGCATCAGCTCGGAGATGGCGCGCATGCGGGTGGAGTGCTCGGGGGCGCCCGCGAACAGCCGGTCGGTCAGCGACCAGCGGCCCTGCACCTGGGGCGTGCCGGGACGGCGGCGGCGCGAGAACCGGCGTGCCGCGCCGGACTGCTGCTTGGCCAGCGACAGCCGCGGCGCGCGCAGCGGCGCGAACGCGTCGTTGGTCACCTCGCCCGCCCACACCAGATCCCACAGCGCCTCCTGCAACTCGGTGGGCTCGTGGGCGATGTCCGCCAGCAGGTCGGTCCAGAACGAGGCGCCGGTGCGGAGCCGCTCACGGATCGCATTGTGCACCTCGCCCGCGGGCGGATCGCCCTTGATGTTCGGGGGTCCGATCAGCGGCGCGTCCTCGCGGAAGTAGAGGGTGACCTTGCCGGTGGTGCGGCCTAGCGCGCCGGCCCCGACCCAGACCAGCTCGCCCGACGCGCACAGCTGGTCCAGCCACGCGGCCGAGTAGGCGCCGGCGCGCCGTGGGAGCACGTCCTCCTCCCACACCGAGGGCGCCAGCGCCACGCCCTGCAGCGGGACCAGCAACTCGCGCAGGCGGTCCACGCCCGCGCCACCGGGGGGAGAGGTGTCCACGCCCTGCCACGAGGGCAGGAAGCGGGCCAGCGCCTGCTGCTCGGCCGGCTCGACCTCCTTGCGCAGCGCGGCCAGCGAGGCGCGGCGCAGCCGGCGCAGCACGTCGGTGTCGCACCACTCGCGTTCGCTCCCGCCGGGCCGCAGCTCGCCGCGCACCAAACCGCCGTCGGACTCGAGGGCGCCGAGCACCGGTGTGGGATCCACCGCGAAGCGGTCGTGGAGCTCGCGCGTGGTGAACGGGCCGTGCGTGCGCGCGAAGCGGCGCACCAGGCGCTGGAACGGGTCGGGCGTCTCGTCCAGGAACGCGGCCGGCAGGCCACCGGGCGGCATGGCGCCGAAGGCGTCGCGGTACAGGCCGGCGTCCTCGGACGCGATCCAGCGCTGCTCGCCACCGACGCGCATCTCCACCGCACGGCGGTCGCCGGACAGGGTCTCGAGCATCGCGTCGACCGAGACGCCGGGCAGCACCCGTTCGCCCAGCTCCTCCCGCGTCAGGTCGCCGACCGAGCGCAGCACGTCGTGCAGCGAGTCGGCGTTGGCCGCGCGCGTGCGCTCGCTGCGCCGCTGCAGGTCGTCCTCCACCTCCGCCAGCGCGGCCGGGTCGATCAGGTCGCGCAGCTCCTCCTGGCCCAGCAGCTCGCGCAGCAGGTCGCGGTCCAGGCTCAGCGCCGCGGCCCGGCGCTCCGCGTTGGGCGTGTCGCCCTCGTACATGTACGTGGCCACGTAGTCGAACAGCAGCGACGAGGCGAACGGGGAGGCGCGCGAGGTCTCGGCCTCCACCAGGCTCAGCTCGCGCGTGTGAAGCCCCCGCAGCAGCTCCTCCAGCCCGGGCAGGTCGAGCACGTCGCGCAGGCACTCGCGGTAGGTCTCCAGCACGATCGGGAACTGGCCGTACTTCTTGGCCACCTCCAGCAGCGACTGCGCCTTCAGCCGCTGCTGCCACAGCGGCGTGCGCTTGCCCGGGTAGGCGCGCGGCAGCAGCAGGGCGCGGGCCGCGTTCTCGCGGAAGCGCGCGCCGTACAGGGCGGAGGCCGCCAGCTCGCCCACCACCAGCTCCTCGACCTCGTCGGGCTCCACCAGGACCAGCTCCGCGCCGGGCGGCTCGTCCGCGTCGGGCAGGTGCACGATGATGCCGTCGTCGGACCAGATGGCGTCGGACTCCAGCCCGAAGCGGTCGCGGATGCGGGCGCTCAGCGCCAGGCCCCAAGCGGCGTGCACGCGGCCGCCGAAGGGCGAGAGCACGCACAGGCGCCAGTCCCCGATCTCGTCGCGGAAGCGCTCGATCACGATCGTGCGGTCGCTGGGCACCACCCGCGTGGCCTCGCGCTGCTCGCGCAGATAGGTCACCAGGTTGGTGGCGGCGCGCTCGTCGAGGTCGTACTCGGCGGCCAGCTCGGCGGGCTCGCGGTCCACCGCCGTGCGCGAGAACTCGCCGATGGCCTTGCCCAGCTCGGCGGGGCGGCCCACGCCGTCGCCCTTCCAGTAGGGCAGCGCGCCCGGGGCGCCCGGCGCGGGGGTCACGATCACGCGGTCGCGGGTGATCTCCTCGATCCGCCAGGTCGAGGCGCCCAGCATGAAGGTCTGGCCGGGCCGGGCCTCGTAGACCATCTCCTCGTCAAGCTCGCCGACCCGGCGGCCGTCGGGCAGGTGCACGCCGTACAGGCCGCGGTCGGGGATGGTGCCCGCGTTGGTCACCGCCAGCTGGCGCGCGCCCTTGCGCGCGCGGATGGTGTCCTCCACGCGGTCCCAGACGATGCGCGGGCGCAGCTCGCTGAACTCCTCGGACGGGTAGCGGCCGTCGAGCATGTCCAGCACCTGGTCAAACAGCTCGCGCGAGAGGTCGGAGTAGGGGTAGGCGCGGCGCACCAGCTCGTGCAGCTCGCCCGCCTTCCAGTCATCGCCCGTGGCCACCACGGCCACCACCTGCTGGGCCAGGACGTCCAGCGGGTTGCGCGGGATCACGGTGGTCTCGATCAGGCCCTCGCGCATGCGCTTGGCCACTACCGCGCACTCCAGGAGGTCGGCGCGGAACTTGGGGAAGATCCGGCCCTTGGAGGTGTCGCCTACGTTGTGGCCCGCGCGGCCGATTCGCTGCAGCCCCGCGGTCACCGACTTGGGCGATTCCACCTGCAGCACCAGGTCCACCGCGCCCATGTCGATGCCCAGCTCCAGCGACGACGTGGCCACCAGGCAGGGCAGGTCGCCGGACTTGAGCAGGTCCTCGACGATCAGCCGTTCCTCGCGCGCCAGCGACCCGTGGTGCGCGCGGGCGATCTCGGCCGGCTTGTCCTCGTCGCCGGCCAGCTCGTTCAGGCGCACCGCCAGCCGCTCGGCGGCGCGGCGGTTGTTCACGAAGATGATCGTGCTGCGGTGCTCGCGCACCAGCTCCAGCAGCTCCGGGTAGATGGCGGGCCAGATCGAGCGCCGGGTGGCGCCGTCCCCGGGCTCGCCCGGGCCGACCCCCATCAGGTCGCCTCCGCCCGCCGCGGTGCCCTGGCCGCCCACGGCGGGGTCGGTCACGTCGTGGGCGCCGGGCTCACGCATGTCCTCC
>DASQLM010000115.1:0-6856 GCA_035630015.1 Thermoleophilaceae bacterium
AGGCGGTCGAAGTCCAGGTCGGCGGCCACGAAGCCCTCCTCGTCGGGCGCGCGCGCCAGCACGTCACCCCACGGGTCCACGATCTGCGAGCCGCCGAAGCTCTCGTTGTCGGGCGGGTGGATGCCGATCTGGTCGGCGGCCACCACGAACGCCTGGTTCTCGATGGCCCGGGCGCGCAGCAGCGTGTCCCAGTGGGCGGCCCCGGTGGCGCGGGTGAATGCGGACGGGACGGTGAGCACGCGCGCGCCACGCACGGCCAGGATCCGGTACAGCTCGGGGAAGCGCAGGTCGTAACAGACGGTCAGGCCCAGCCTGGCTCCCTCGGCCTCGGACAGGACGATCTCCTCGCCGCGCTCCTGGGCCGCCGATTCGCGGTACTCCTTGCCCTCCACGGTCACGTCGAACATGTGGATCTTGCGGTAGACGCCGCGCACCTGGCCGTCGGGGCCGACGTGGACGCTGGTGTTCGAGAGCTTGTCCTGGCCCTCGCGGCGCTCGGCGAAGGAACCCGCCACGAGGTCGATGCCCAGCTCCGCGGCCACCTCGCGCGCCCACGTGACGGTGGGGCCGTCCAGCGTCTCGGCGCCCTCGCGCAGCGCTGCGTCGGGACCCAGCAGGTTGACCTTCTCCGGCAGGACGACCAGGTCAGCGCCGTCGGCCGCGGCGGCGCGGGTCAACCGGTCGGCGGTGGCCATGTTGGCCGCCTTGTCGTCCGTCGAGTTCAGCTGGACTGCCGCCGCGCGCATGACCCTCCCGGTTCGCCGCAGATTGACTGGTCAGTCAACGAAGTGTAGAGCGCCGCTCCCCCGGAAGGCGGTCCCCTACGCCGGGTCGCGCACGGTCACGGGCAGGCCGTGACGCGGGCTCAGCGTGGGCATCTGGCGGATGCTCATGGTGCGGCCGGGCACCAGCTCCAGGCGGTAGCGCTGCAGCACCATCGTGGCGATGGCCCGGATCTCCATCTCCCCGAAGCGCATGCCGATGCAGGTGCGCGAGCCGCCGCCGAAGGGCACGTATGCGCCCTTGGGCAGCGCCGCCTTGGCCTCCGGCTCGAACCGCTCGGGCAGGAACGCCTCCGGGTCGGGCCAGACGTCGGGCAGCCGGTGGCTGGCCCAGGAGCTGTAGTTCACGGGCGCGCCCCCGGGCACGCTGACGCCGGCCAGCTCGAACGCTTCCACGGCCCGCCGCGGGCCGATCCACGCGGGCGGGTACAGCCGCAGCACCTCGTCCAGGACCATCTCCAGGCGGGGCATGCCGCCGGCCAGGTCCTTCGCGGCCGGCGGCCGGTCGCCCAGGACCCGCTCCTGCTCCTCCACCAGCAGCGCCACCTCGTGCGGGTGGCGGGCCAGCTCGTAGAACAGGAAGCTGATGGTCGACGTGGTGGTGTCGTGGCCGGCGAACAGCAGCGTGATGGCCTGGTCGCGCACCTCGCGGTCGGTCAGCGGGCTGCCCTCGTCGTCGGTGGCCGCCAGGAGCATGTCCAGGATGTCGTCCTGGCCCACCCCGGCCCGGCGGCGGCGGTCGATCTCCCCGTAGACGATCGCGTCCAGCTCGGCCCGGGCCTTGAGCATCTTCGCCCACGGCGAGCCCGGCCCGCGCACCACGCGCACGTGATAGTCCGTGCCGTAGAACGTCAGCGCCTTCTCGAACTCCTCGGCGGCCCGCGCGCCCACGCCGCCGCCGTCGGGATCGAGCCCCATCAGCGCCTTCATGGCGATCCTCATGGCCAGGGTGCGCGCCCACGTGTAGAGGTCGAAGGTCATGCCCGGGCGCCAGTGGTCCAGGGCGGCGTCGATCTCCTCGACCATCACCTCGGCCGCCGCCGCGATCCGGGTGCGGTGGAACGCCGGGAGCATGACCTTGCGCGCGCGCCGGTGGTAGGCGCCGTCGATGGTCAGCAGCCCGTCGCCCAGCAGCGGCTCGAGCTCGGCGAAGCCGCCGTCGCGCCAGCGGAAGTTGGAGGCGTGCGAGACGGTGATGTAGTGGTTGGCCTCCGGGCCGAGCGCGAACACCTGCGGCACGTGCAGTGTGCGCACGGTGAACACGGGCCCGTACTCCTCGTACATCGACAGCAGCACCGGCAGCGGGTCGGTGGCCAGCTGGTGCGTGCGGCGGGCGCTGAAGCCGTGTGCCCCGGGCGGGAAGTTGCCCCGCTCGGCCACCTCGTGACGGATGTCCTGAGCGATCCGCACGAACGGGTTGTGGGTCGGCGCGGCGGGGACCGTGGACGACACGGCCCGGACAATACCGGGCTGGCCAGCCAGCCAGTTTCGGAGGCAGATAGCCTGCCTCCGTGCTCGACGCTCCGGTACGCGGCCCCGCCGTCCGCAATCTCGGCCTGGCCCTGCCGCCGCAGGCCATGGCCGGCTGGCGCCGCGGCCGCCCGCTGAAGGCGTGGCGCTACCTCGGCGTCTACACGCCCGACCTGATGCTGTGCGTGGGCGACGCCCGCATCGGGCCGGCGCGCCAGCGCTGGTGGGCGCTGGCCTGGCCCGACGGCCGGCTGCGCGAGCGGACCACGATCCGCCGCGGCGGCGTGCAGATGGAGCCGGCGCGCGTGCGGGTCTCGGCCGGCGACGTGCGCATCGACCTGCAGCTGGAGGAGCCCGCGGCCGTGGAGACCATCTCCCCCGCCCACGGCGGCTACGTGTGGACGGCCAAGCGCGCGCCCATCGGCGTGACCGGCATGGTCACCATCGGGCCGACCCGGCACGAGATCGACGGCCCGTACGGGTTCGTGGACGACTCCGCCGGTTACCACGACCGCCATACGGTGTGGAAGTGGAGCGCCGGCCTGGGGACCGCCGCCGACGGCCGCGCGGTGGCCTGGAACCTGGTCGACGGGATCCACGACGACTCCCGCGCCAGCGAGCGCACGCTGTGGATCGACGGGGAGCCGCAGGAGCTGGGAGCCAACCGGTTCGCCTCCGACCTGTCCTCGGTCGCGTTCGAGGAGGGCGGGCGGCTGGACTTCACCGAATGGGCCGCCCGCGTGGAGGACACCGACTACAAGCTGCTGAAGTCGCGCTACCGCCAGCCGTTCGGCACGTTCAGCGGGGAACTGCCGGGCGGGCTGGAGCTACGCGAGGGCTATGGCGTCATGGAAGACCATGACGTCCACTGGTAGGGCTACCTGGATTCGCGCTGGCGCTGCAGCTCTTCGACGAGCAACTTGGAGTGCAGCGCGGCGATGAAGTCGCGCAGGGGCTCCAGGCCCGCCTCGAGCAGGTCGACCACGGCGTCGGGCTCGAGCTCGCCCGCCAGCCGCTCCAGCACCACGCCGACCTCCTCGGCCACCAGTGACTCCAGCGCCCGCTTGTAGCGCAGCGTGTCGTAGACGGTGAAGCCGATCTGCTCGTCGTACCCGCCGGCGCGGAAGCGCCCGATGGCCTCCACCACCTGGACGTCGCGAGACGAGAAGCCGCGGCTGTTGGGGGCCAGCAGGCCGATCTCGACCATCCGGTCCAGCGCCTCGCGCGGGATCTCGTAGCGCCTGGACACCTGCGCGGCCGAGATCCGGCTCTCGTCGCCGGCCAGCGCCCGGTCCAGGATCCGGTCCTCCAGCTCCACCAGCGCCCGGGCCCTGTCGGGGTCGTCCTGCAGCACCCGGCGAATGGCGTGCAACGGCATGAAGCGCTCCTCCTGCAGCTGCTTGATCAGCCGGATGCGCTCCACGAAGTCCGGCGGGTAGTAGGCCATGTTGCGCGACGTGCGCACCACCGCCTCGCCGGGGCCCAGCAGGCCCTCGCGCAGGTAGTGCTTGATCGTGCCCGCGCTGACGCCGCTGGCGTCGGCCAGCTCGCTCATCTTCAGGAGCCCCTCGCGGCTCACGACATGAAGCTGCCGGTGGCGGCGTCGGGCGGCCCGGCCACCGCACCGGACTCCGCCAGCGCCGCCGCCTGCTCGTCCGAATAGCCCAGGCCGGCCAGGACCTCGGCGGTGTGCTCGCCCAGCGCCGGCGCCTGTCGCGCGGTGTCGGCGGGCGTCCCGGAGAACTTGACCGGATGGCCCAGCGCCCGCACCGGCTTCCGGGCTCCGGGCTGGTCGACCTCGACCACCATCTCGCGCTCGCGGACCAGGTCCGAGTCCAGCGCCTCGGCCACGTCCAGCACGGGCTCCAGGCAACAGTCGTGTTCGCCCGCGAACGCGGTCCACTCGTCGCACGTGCGCTCGGCGAAGATCCGCTCCACCTCCGCGTGGGCGTCCGAGCCGGGCGGCTCGAAAGCCTTGTCCATCAGGTCGTCGCGCCCCACGCCGGCGCACCAGGCGGCCCAGAACTTGGGCTCCAGCGCCCCCAGGGTCACGTAGCCGTCGGAGCAGGCGTAGGGGCGGTAACAGACGAACCCGCCGGTCAAGCCCTCCGCGCCGCGGCCGGGCACCCGGCCGTCGGCCAGGTAGGAGGAGGCGCTGAGCGCCAGCCAGGACAGCGCGCCGTCGGCCATGGACACATCCAGCGCCTGCCCCCTGCCGGTTCGCTCGGACTCGCGCAGCGCGGCCAGGATCGAGTACGCCGCCATCAGCCCGCCGCCGCCCAGATCGGCGATCTGGCCGCCCGCCTGCACCGGCGGGCCGCCGGGCTCGCCGGTCAGGTCCAGCAGGCCGATCAGCCCCAGGTAGTTCATGTCGTGGCCCGAGCGGCCGGTGTACGGGCCGGTCTGGCCGTAGCCGGTGATGGAGCAGAACACCAGCCCGGGATTGCGCTGGGCCAGCGTCTCGTAGCCCACCCCCAGACGCTCCATCACGCCGGGGCGGAAGCCCTCGACCAGCACGTCGGCGTCCTCGACCAGGCGCATCAGCACCTCGCGGCCCACGTCCTGCTTGAGGTCCAGGCGCAGCGAGCGCTTGCCGCGGTTGAGCGCCAGGAACTGCGCCGACTTGGCCGACTCGGCCGCGCCCTCGTGGTAGGGCGGCGCCCAGCGCACGTAGTCGCCCATGCCCGTGTCCTCGACCTTGAGCACGTCGGCGCCCAGGTCGGCCAGCAGCATCGTGGCGAACGGCCCCGGCAGCAGCCGGGTCAGGTCGAGGACCTTGACGCCCTCGAGGGCGCTCATCGAATGTGAGAAGTAGGAAGGGTCACTTCCCACAGTCTCTCACGATCAGCGGCCGACCCCGGCCTCCTCGGGCACCACGGCCAGCAGCGGCTCCAGCACGTGCATCACGAGCTCGGCCAGCGCCTGGCGCTCGTCCCGGTCCTCGGGGGCCTCGAAGCAGGTGACCTCGAGGCCCACCAGCTCCGATGTCTCGGCCACGGCCTCCAGCACGTCGAACAGCTTCTCCGCGGCCAGCCCGTCGGGCTCGGGGTACTGGGCGGGCATCTGCGCCGGGTCGATCACGTCGAGGTCCAGGTGCACGTACACCGGCGCGCGGTCCAGCGCGTTGCTGACGGCCACCAGGGTCTCCACCGGGCTGGCGCCAATCACGGTGACCGAGCTCTTCTCCAGCGCCTCGCGCTCGTCCCCGTCGAGCGCGCGCACGCCCGCGAGCACCACGTTGGCCGGGTCGGCCCGGTCGGGCACCAGGCCGGCGTCCCAGCGCCCGCACGCCCCGGCCAGCGCCATCCCGCCCAGGTAGCCGCTGGGGCTGGTCTCGGGCGTGTTGAAGTCGCCGTGCGCGTCCAGCCACAGGACCTTGGTGTCGGGCCGGTACCGGTGCAGCACCGCCAGCGTCGTCAGCCCGATCGAGCACTCGGACCCCAGCAGCACCGGCACGTTGTTGCCGGTCAGCGCGTCCTCGACCTGGCCGCCGGCCTCCAGCAGGCAGCCGCGGCCGTCGCGCAAGTCGTCCTCCCAGCCGCTCTCACGCGGCCCCGCGAACGTGCCGATCGAGCGCGGCTCGCGGCCCAGGCGCTTGGCCACCAGCGTCTCCAGCTCGGTCACACCCCGCTCAGCCGCGGGGGTGCGGTCCGAGGTGCGGCAGTGCAGTCCGACGAGCGAGACGGCCATGGCGGCGAGCCTACCTCCCTACCTCTCGGCGGGCACCCAAGCCGCCTGCATGTCCACGCGGGCGCCGCGGAAGGGCACGCCCTCGGCGTCCAGCAGCACGCGCTGGCGCTCGCCGACGGCCAGGCTGCCGTCCGCGCGCACCACCCGGTGCCAGGGCAGCCCGGGCTCGTCCAGGCGGCTGAGGATCGAGCCGGCGAAGCGCGCGTGCCCGGGCAGCAGCTCGCCGTAGGTGGTCACGTGTCCCTCGGGGATCTCCCGTACGCGGGCCAGCACGGCCTGCACGCGCGGGTCGTCCACGGTGATGGTCACAACGCGGCGATCGCCCGATCCACCGGCTCGTCGCCGGACACGAGGTTGAA
Organism: Thermoleophilaceae bacterium; assembly: GCA_035630015.1. Taxonomy (GTDB): domain Bacteria; phylum Actinomycetota; class Thermoleophilia; order Solirubrobacterales; family Thermoleophilaceae; genus JAAYBF01. Next base: position 6,302 of record DASQLM010000115.1, read on the forward strand.
GGTCTTGCCCACGGTGGAGGCCGTGTCCAGCACCGCCAGCAGCGCCAGCGCCACGTCGGCGCGCGGGATGTCGCCACGCTCCACGTCGAGGCCGGCGGCCACGTGGCCGGTGGCTTTGGCGTCGGTCAGGCGCCCCGGGCGCACGATCGTGTAGTCCAGGCCGCTCTGGGCCAGGGTCTCGTCGGCCTCGCCCTTGGCCTCCTGGTACGGGCGCATCGACTCGGGCGCGGAGGCGGGGTCGCCCGCGCCGATCGAGCTGATCATCACGTAGCGGCTGACGCCGGCATCCATCAGCTTGACCGCGCCGCCCAGGTCCACCGTGCGCTTGCGCTCCGGCCCGCTGCCCGGGCCGGCACCGGCGGCGAACACCACCGCGTCGGCACCCTCGACCAACGGGCGCAGGTCGTTGTCGCGCTCCAGGTCGCAGATCACCGCCTCCGCCCCCACGCGCTCCAGGTCGGCAGCGTGATCGGGGTTGCGGATCAGCCCCCGGGCGCTGTCCCCTCGCTCGGTCAGCAGCCGCATCAGGTGCAGCGCGATCTGTCCGTGTCCTCC
>DASQLM010000116.1:0-3107 GCA_035630015.1 Thermoleophilaceae bacterium
TCCTGGAGGCCAGCCTGCCGGACGCCGAGCGCCTGGCCGTGGCCTCGACCGCCGAGGCCGTGCGCGTGGTCAGCGAGTCCGCAGAGCCGTGGGCCGCCCTTGGTTCCGCCCTGGCCGCCGAGGTCTACGGCTGCGAGGTACTGGCCGCCGACGTCGAGGACCGCGACGACAACCGGACCCGGTTCGTCTGGCTGGCTCCCGCGGCCGCGGCCGACCCGCCCACGGAGGGCGCCGCCACCACCTCGATCGTGTTCTGGGGCTTCAACGACGAGTCGCCGGGCGCCCTGGTGACCGTGCTCGGCGAGCTGTCCAGCCGCGACATCAACCTGACGCGGATCGAGTCGCGCCCGCGCCGGGTGCGCCTCGGGCACTACATGTTCTTCGCCGACCTGGACGGGTCCACCGCCGACCCGAACGTGGCCGAGGCCCTGGCCGCGCTGGAGTCGCGCGTGCACGAGCTGCGGCTTCTGGGGTCGTATGCGAACCAGCCGGGCCGGGCCGTCCTCTAGAATCTCGTCACCGTGACGGCCCGCTACGAAGCGGTTGCAGCACCGGAGGCCGGGCCAGTCCCAGTCCCTGTCGGTGCGCTGCCCGCCGGCCGGAACGGGCAGCGCGGAGGATCCACCGGTCGGGTGCTCGTGCTGAACGCCTCCTATGAGCCCATCAACGTCTGCACCGTCCGCCGCGCCGCCGTCCTCGTGCTGAAGGAGCGGGCCGAGATCCTGGAGCGCTCCGAGTGGTCGCTGCACGCCGAGTCGATGACGCTGCCGCGGCCGATGGTCATCCGGCTGACCACCTACGTACGCATCCCGCGCGACGCGCACCGCCGCAAGATCACCCGCCGCGCGGTGTTCGCCCGCGACCAGTGGACGTGCCAGTACTGCGGCCAGGAGCGCGGCAACCTGACCGTCGACCACGTGATCCCGCGCTCCAAGGGCGGCGACTCGGGCTGGGAGAACATCGTCACCTGCTGCGCCCCGTGCAACCGCCGCAAGGGTGACCGGCTACCCCGGCAGGCCAACATGGTCCCGCGCACCAAGCCGCGCGCGCCCGGCTCCACCGTCTTCATTCACGTGGCCGCGCCCGTGATTCCGAAGGCGTGGGAGCGGTACCTCTCGACGGCGGCCTGACGTGCCCGTGGTGGACGTCGAGGACGAGGAGTCGGTCACCCAGCACGACCTTCGCACGCTGCGGCGCTGGGTGATCGTGGCCGGCGTGTGGGCCGTGGCCGCCACCGCAGTCGCGCTGATCGCGTTGCTGGACGACTCGGGCCGGGCCGCCGAGCGGCGGGCCAACGAGACCGGCAAGCGGATCGCGGCCAGCGAGCAGCGCACCGAGGAGCGCCTGGCCCGGCTGGAGCGAAGGCTTGCCGGCGCGGCGACCACCGCCCAGGTCCAGCAGCTGCGCACCCAGATCGGTCAGGCCCAGCGAGCGGCCTCGGGCGCGTCCTCGAGCGTCACGAGCCTGGAGCGGCGCGTCGACGCACTCGAGAACGATCCAGGCAGCGACACCCCACCGGACGACGGCGGCGACAGCCCGTCCGACCAGCTGCCCCGCCTGCGCGACCTGTTCCCCTAGCCGGCGCCTACTTCGCCTTCGCGGTGAACCGCGCGTTGGCGTTGCACCCGGGCTTGAGGAACCCGACGCTGCCGGTGGCCTTGGTGGCCTTCCTGTTGATGGACGCGCTCGCGTTCCAGGAGCCCTCGTCGGTAAACGAATTGCCAAGGAAGACCGGCCCCTGGAAGCCGTACCTGCCCTTGTAGCGGTGGCTGACGGTCGTTCCGCACTCCGAGCGCAGGCCCGTGACCCTGACCTTCGAGACCTTCTTCGACTTGCGGATGACCTTCTTGTCCTTGTCGCGCTTGAAGGTGAACGTGAACGTGACCTTCCCGCCCGGGCTGCCTTGGAGCTTGCCGCTGAACTTGCGCGTCTCGGCCGAGGCCACGCCGGTGGTCGCCAGGAGCGCTGCAACGACGGCGAGGGGAAGAATGCGTGTCTTCATGGCGCCAACGTATGTGCGCGCTCGGTCCTCCGCTACTGGCACCCCCGCTAGTCCTGGCGCAGAACGACGAGAGGCGCCCCGGAAGGGACGCCTCTCGCACGTCTGATCTGGACCAGCACCGGAGCGCGTTCGCAGGCAATTGGCCTGGGCCGGAGGGACAAGTCCCGGCCTGCGGCTCCGGCGGATGTCCGGTTGGACTCCGCCAAGCGGGGCCCAGCATCCGTACCTAGCGGCCGGACACCTCCAGAGTCCCGTCATGTATGTGAATCAAGTTAGGACCACCTCCTTTCCCTGGTAAATCGAAACCTAGCAAGGCGGTCCGTCCGACTTCTCGGCGAGGCGCTACTCCTCGTCCTCGTCGGCCGCCGGCTCGGGCTCCGGATCCTCGGCGACCCCGGGGTCCAGCTCCACCGGAACATCGCTCGGGATCTCGTCGATGGGCTTGAGCTCCTCGGCGGCGGCGTCCGCCACGACGGCGGACGTGTCGGCCTCGTCCTCCATCACCAGCGCGACGGCGCTGACCACGTCGTCCTCGCGCAGGTTCATGAGCGTGACGCCCTGGGCCGCGCGGCCCTGCTGCGAGATGCCCTTGACGCCCGTGCGCTGGACCATGCCCTCACGGGAGATGAAGACCAGGTCCTGGTGCTCGCGCACGATCAGCGCTCCGGCCACGCCGCCCTTCTTCTCGGTGATGTTGATCGTCTTGACGCCCATGGCGCCACGGCCCTTGACCGGGTAGTCCGCGATCGGCGTGCGCTTGCCGAAGCCGTTCTCGGTGATCACCAGCAGCTCGGTGTCGTCGCGGGCAATGTCCATGGCCAGCACGCAGTTGTCCCCGCGCGAGACGTTCATGCCCTTCACCCCGCCCGTGTCGCGGCCCATCGGCCGTGCCTCGGACTCGTTGAAACGGGCGGCCTGGCCCGAGCGGGCGATCATGATGATGTCGTCCTCCCCGTCGGTCCGCCGCACCGCCACCAGCTCGTCGTCGTCGCGGACCTTGATGGCGATGATGCCGTCGGCCTTGATCGGCGTGTTGTAGGCCAGGAACTCGGTCTTCTTGATCTGGCCCTGACGGGTCGCGAACACCAGGTACTTGCCCTCGGTG
>DASQLM010000117.1:0-5667 GCA_035630015.1 Thermoleophilaceae bacterium
GCTGGTGTTCCTGCTGGGCCTGGTGCGCGAGCGGCTGGACAACCTGGCCTGGGGCGTGGCGGCCACGATCTTCGGCATCGTCTGGATCGGGCTGCCGCTGGCCCACGCGGTGTTCCTGCGCGAGCTGCCGCACGGCCAGACGCTGCTGGTGGACGTCCTGATCGCCACCTTCATCGGCGACACCGCCGCCTACCTCGGCGGCCGCGCCTGGGGGCGCAGGCCGCTGGCGCCCGACATCTCGCCGAACAAGACGCTTGAGGGGCTGGCGGCCGGCGTGGTGGGCGGCACCCTGGCCTTCTGGGCCGCCGGCACCTACTCGGATTGGCTGTCCGGCCCCGACGCGCTGGCCATCGGATTTCTGGTGGCCGTCACGGCGCCGCTGGGCGACCTGTTCGAGTCGGCGCTCAAGCGCGATCTGGAGGTCAAGGACACCGGCACGCTGTTCGGGCCCCACGGGGGCGTCCTGGACCGCCTGGACGCCGTCTTCTTCACGGTCGTGGTGGGCTTCTACGCCGCCCTGGCCTTCGGCTACGGCTGACTCAAGCCCGGGGCCCGCGCGCCCGATACCTAACCGATGGCCCCTGAACGCCTGGTCCCCGACGAGCGGGAGGTGCTGATGCAGGTCGCTGCGGCGGCCGCGGCGGCCAGCGGGCTGGACGAGCTGCTCGAGAAGACCTCCGAGGCCGCCTGCGAGGCCATGGGCGCCGCATCCCTGTCGATCAGCCGCTGGGAGCGCGAGCGGGCCGTGATGCGCACGCTGATCAACGTGGGCGAGCTGGGCCCCGACGAGCAGCGCTGGCCCGAGGACGAGATCTACGAGCAGGACACCCATCCCAGCGTGGACCGGCTCCTGCGTACCGCGCAGCCCTACTTCAACGCGATCGACGACCCCGAGGCCGACCCGCGCGCCGTGGCCCTGCTGCGCAGCCTCAACAAGGAGTCCGACATCGGCGTGCCGATCGTGGTCGAGGGTGAGGTGTGGGGTGAGGTCTGGGCCACCACGGCCACCGGCTCGCCGCGCTTCACCGGACGCGACGTGCGCTTCCTGGAGGCCATCGCGGGCCAGCTCGGCGGCGTGGTGGCTCGCGGCGAGATGTTCTCCCGGGTCTCGCGCCTGGCCTACGAGGACGAGCTGACGGGCCTGGCCAACCGGCGGGCCCTGGACGAGCAACTGGCCGCCGCCATCGACCGATGGCGCGAGGACGGGCACGCGCTGACGCTGCTGGCCTGCGACGTGGACGAGCTCAAGGCCATCAACGACGAGCGCGGCCACCACGCGGGCGACCGCGCGCTGCGGCGGGTGGGACAGGCGCTGGTGAAGGCCGCCGCCTCGGTGCCCGGAGCCACCGTGGCGCGCATCTCCGGTGACGAGTTCGCCGTCGTGCTGGACGGCGCCGACCTGAACGCGGCCGGCCAGGTGGGCACCACCACCCTGCGGATCCTGCGCGAAGGGCGCGACACCACGATCTCGGTCTCGTGCGGTGTGGCCGCGGCGGGGCCGGGCACCGAGCGGCCCGAGCTGCTGATGCGGGCCGCGGACGCCGCCCAGTACGCGGCCAAGCGCCGCGGCGGCGCGCAGGTCTGCTCGGCCGGGGTCGACGACTTCCACGACATGCTGGCCGCCGGCGACGGTGGGCCCAGGCGCCGCGGGCGCAGGCGCAGCCAGGCCGAGCGCACCGAGGAGGCCTGTGGCCGGATGCTCGAGCTCCTGGATACCACGCTGGCCCAGCGCAGCGCGCTGGACCGCCTGGAGGCGGTCAGCAGCACGCTGGCGCAGCTGGTCAACGCTTCCGGCTGGACGGTCTCCTTCGCCCTCCGCGGCGACGGCGTGATCCGATCGCTGGCCGCCGCCGACGGCCGCGACTCGCTCCTTCGCGGCATGCGCGTGGGCCTGGAGGACGAGGTCTACTCGCTGGATGCCTACCCGGCAACCGCGCGGCTGGTCGAGGCGGGCAGCGGGACCTTCCACGTGGACCGCTACGACCGTTCGGCCGACGAGGCCGAGCGCCGCCTGCTGGACGAGATCGGCTACACCGGGGTCCTGGCCGCGGCCGCGTCGGACTCCGACGGCACCTACCTGATCGAGCTGTACGCGGACGGCGAGACGCGCGAGCTGGCCGCGCTCCCGGTGTCGCTGTCGTTGCTCGCGCGGGCCGCGGCGGCCAACTCGTCCGGCGCGGTGGACACGGCCCAGCGCCTGCGCCGGCGCACCCGCCACATCGCGGTCACGGGCGCCATCGCGTCACGGCTGGCGCGGGCCCGCAGTGAGATCGAGGCGGTGGAGGCGGTGGTCGACGAGCTCCACGCCGAGTACGCGTGGCCGCTGACCGGCGTGGCCCGGCTGACCGAGGACGGTGTGGTCGAGAGCATGGCCGCCCGCGGGCCGATGGCCGAGCCGCTGATGGCCACCTGGCGCCAGTCCGCGCGCCTGGGCCTGATCGGCCGCGCGCTGCGCGAGCGGGCCCCGGTGGTCGTGGGCGACGTCACCGCCGAGCCCGACTACCGCCTGACCGACGTGACCCGCACGATCCGCTCGGAGGTGTGCATTCCTCTGTGGGCCGGCGACCGGCTCTGGGGCGTGCTGGACATCGAGGACGACAACCCGCACGCCTTCGGTGAGGAGGAAGTCCGGCTGCTGCGCACGGCGGCCGACCAGCTCTGCGTGGCCCTGCGCGCCCTGAGCACCGACGCCGGCGCGGGCCGCTCGCTCGAGTCCACGATCTAGCTCCTTACACTCCGTCGGATGCGCAGGATCCTGATCGTCGGCTCAACCGGCTCGATCGGCACGCAGGCCCTGGATGTGGTCTCCCGCAGCGATGCGCTGGAGGTCGTCGGGCTGGCGGCCGGGTCGAACGCCGACCTGCTGCTGGAGCAGGCCGCCCGCTTCGGCGTGGACACCGTGGCCCTGGCCGATCCCGACGCCGCCGCGCGTGCCGGCGAGTGGTCCGGCGGCCGGGTGCTGGGCGGGGCGGAGGGGCTGGTCGAGCTGATCGTCGAGTCCGACGCCGATCTGGTGCTGAACGCGCTGGTGGGCTCCGCGGGCCTGGGCCCGACGGTTGCGGCCCTTGGCGAGGGGATCGACCTGGCCCTGGCCAACAAGGAGAGCCTGGTCGTGGGCGGCGACCTGGTGATGGCGCTCGCCGAGGCCACCGACACCCGCATCCTGCCCGTGGACTCCGAGCACTCCGCGCTCTACCAGCTGCTTGCCGGCGAGGCACCCGGCGCGGTGGACTCGCTGCAGCTGACCGCCTCGGGCGGCCCGTTCCGGGGCCGCACCGACCTGGACGGCATCGGGGTGGCCGACGCGCTGGCCCACCCGACGTGGGACATGGGCGGCAAGATCACGATCGACTCGGCGACGCTGATGAACAAGGGGCTCGAGGTGATCGAGGCCCACCACCTGTTCGGCATCTCCTACGACCGGATCGACGTGGTGGTGCACCCGCAGTCGATCGTCCACTCGCTGATCCACCTGGCCGACGGTGCCGCCCTGGCCCACATGGGCTACCCCGACATGCGCGTGCCGATCTCCTACGCCCTGCACCATCCCGACCGCGTGGACGTGCCCGTCCGGCGGCTGGACCTGGCCGAGCTCGGCGAGCTGACCTTCGAGGCGCCCGACCCCGACACGTTCGCCTGCCTGCGGCTGGCCCGCGCCGCGGGTGAGGCCGGTGGCACGGCCCCGTGCGTGCTGAACGCCGCGAACGAGATCGCCGTCCAGGCGTTCCTGGACGAGCGGCTGTCGTTCGCCGGCATCGGCGCCGTGATCGAGACCACGCTGGCCGGCATGCCGGTGCACCCGGTGGGGCACTTCTCCGATTTGTTCCGGGTGGACGAGGAGGCGCGCGAGCGCGCTCGTGAGGCACTCGCCGGGATGGCGACCGCATGAGCGGGCTGAGCTGGATCCTGGCCTTCGCCGGCTTCTCGTTCCTGGTGATCGCGCACGAGCTCGGCCACTTCACCGTGGCAAAGATGGTGGGCATGCGGGTGGAGAAGTTCTCGCTGTTCTTCCCGCCGACGCTGTTGTCCAAGCGGCGGGGCGAGACCGTGTACGCCATCGGTGCGATCCCCGCGGGCGGCTACGTGAAGATCAGCGGCATGAACCCGGACGAGGAGCTCCCCGAGGAGGTCCGCGACCGGGCCTACCACGCGCAGCCGGTGTGGAAGCGGATTGCCGTGATCCTGGCGGGGCCGGCGGTGAACCTGGTGCTGGCGCTGGTGCTGCTGTTCGTGTTCTTCGCCCTGATCGGGGCGGCCGGCCCCTCGACCGACAGGGTCGACCAGACCGAGAAGGGCTATCCGGCCGCCACGGCGCTCAAGCCGGGCGATCGGATCGTGTCCGTGGACGGCGTGCGCGGCGGCCCCGAGAAGCTCTCCCCGCAGATCGCCAAGCACAAGTGCGCCGGAACCCCCGAGAAGGGCTGTAGAGCGGCCACGCCGGCCGACCTGGTCGTGCGGCGCGACGGCCAGCTCCGCGAGGTTTCGGTGCGGCCGATCTACGACCCCGCGCAGGAGCGCACCCGGCTGGGTTTCGCCTTCACCCCCGGACCCGACGTCACGCTCCCTCCGGGCGAGGCGCTGACCACGTCGCTGGACCGGTTCTGGTTCATCACCAAACAGACGGTGGCGCTGCCGGCGCGGCTGTTCAACGCCGAGCAGCGCAAGGAGATCTCGGGCATCGTCGGCTCCTACGAGGTCACCCGCCAGACGATCCTGGTCGACTTCGGCCAGGTGGTGGCGATATTGGCCCTGATCTCCCTGTCGCTGGCCATCATCAACCTGTTTCCGTTCCTGCCGCTGGACGGCGGGCACATCTTCTGGGCGGTGGTCGAGAAGGTCCGCGGCAAGCCCGTGCCGCTGGCCGTGATGGAGCGGGCGGGGGTGGTCGGCATGATGCTCGTGCTGGGGTTGTTCATCCTCGGCCTCTCCAACGACATCGGGCGGCTGACCGGCGAGGGCTTCCAGGTCAGATAGGGTCCGCTCATGGAGAGTGCGACCACCCCCGCGGCGGGGACAAGCCGCCCCAAAGCCCTGGAAGCCACGACGATGGCGGAGGCATTTCAGGCGACCGCGCAGCAGTACGCCGACCGGCCCGCGATCCGCACCAAGGGCGACGAACAGAGCTACACCTGGGGCGAGTACGCCCAGAAGGTGGAGGAGCTGGCCCGCGGCCTCGCCGCCCTGGGCCTCGAGCGCGGCCAGGCCATGGGCTCGATGCTGACCAACCGGCCCGAGTTCCACTTCTTCGATACGGCGGCGATGCACCTGGGCGCGACGCCGTTCTCCGCGTACAACACCTACACCGTCGATCAGGTCAGGTACCTGATCCAGGACTCCGAGGCGAAGGTCATCGTCACGGAGAAGGCGTTCCTGGACACCATCCTGGCCGTCCGCGACGCTGACACGCCGCTGGAGACCGTGATCGTGGTCGACGGCGACGGCGAGAACGACACGCTGACGGTGGCCGAGGTCATCGAGGGCGGCGACTCCGGCTTCGACTTCGAAGGGGCCTGGAAGGGCGTGGACCCCGACGACATCCTCACGCTGATCTACACGTCGGGCACCACCGGGCCGCCCAAGGGCGTCCAGCTGACGCACGACAACATCGTGTTCGCCATCGGCGGCATCGAGGACATCATCCAGTTCCCCGACGGCGGTCGTGTGATC
>DASQLM010000118.1:0-4139 GCA_035630015.1 Thermoleophilaceae bacterium
TCCTCCAGCGGCAGCGGCTCCACCAGCGGATCGGACAGGCCGCTGCCGCGGCGGTCGAACATGACCAGCCGCGAGAAGCCGGCGAGCCGGTTCATGAACGCCGCCCCGGCGGGGAGCGCCCAGGTGTGCTCGACCTGGTTGATCCACGACGGCACGACCACCAGGTCCAACGGGCCCTCGCCGACCACCTGGTACGCCAGGTGCACGGATCCGTTGCGGGCATAGCGGGTGACGGGCGCCACGCCGCGATTATCCTGCCCGCGCAGATGGCGTACGACGAGCATCTGGCAAACCGCATCCGAGAGCAGCTGGCCGGTCAGGAAGCGGTCACCGAGAAGCGGATGTTCGGCGGCCTGGCCTTCCTGGTGCACGGCAACCTGGCGGTGGCCGCGTCGCGCACCGGGGGCCTGATGGTGCGGGTCGACCCGCAGGACAGCGACGGACTGGTCGACGCCGATGGTGTCGAGCGGATGGTCATGCGCGGCCGCGAGATGGACGGCTGGCTGCTGGTGGAGGCCGGGCGCGTGACCGGCGACGACGTGCTGGCGTCGTGGGTCCGGCGCGGCGTGGCCGCCGCGCAGGCCGCCTAGCGAGCGACGGCTGTCGTCTTTTCCGGGGCTATAGCCCCGGCGATCATGACCCCGTTGGTCGTGGGCCCTACCCAGCCCCGGCCGTTCGCCTGACCCGCGCGCGGACGCTCACGGCAGCGCCGCCGCGCAGGCCGCCTAGCGCGCGCGGAAGGCGATCACGGCGCTGCTCTTGACGCCGCCCGGCCCGCGCACGGACATGCGCACCTTGTAGGTGCCCCGCTTCAGCCGCCGCAGCGTGACCGCATGGTCGCGCTCGCCGCGCTTGCTGCCCGGGCGCAGCTTGCGCACCACGCGCTTGCCGCGCGCCACCCGGAAGCTCACACGGGCGGTGCGGTCGGTGCGGTAGCGCAGCCGGATCCGCTTGCGCGAGAGCACCGGGCCGGACACCGCCAGCCGCTGGATGAAGCGGCACTGCTGGTCGCGGCTGAAGGAGGCCAGGCGCTTGACGCGCGCGCCGCGCACGCGGAACGCCTGCTGGCGCTGGTGCACCCGCCCCGAAGCGGTTCGGATGCGCAGGCGAGCCAGGTAGGTGCCCGGCTTCAGCCGGCCGCGCCGGATGGTGAAGCTCTTCGCCCGCGTGAACGACGCGACGCGGCGCAGGCCCTTGCGCGTGACGCGGTACACGCGCACCGACACGCGCGCCTTGCGAGCGCGCCGGAAGGCGACCCGCACACCCCGGCGCGTGCCCTTGACCGACGCCGACGTCAGGCCGCCGCGCGGCACGCAGCTGTTGCCCACGTAGCTCACGGTCTGCGGCGCGGCCAGCACCTCGTCGGCGCAGAAGGCCATGTCGTTCCACTTCTTGTCGCGGAACGCGCGCGTGTAGTCGCTGCGGTGCGGGGAGTCGGGGTTCTCGGACTGGCCGTAGGTCAGGAAGGTGCTGGACCTGACCCCGCAGCGCCCGTTCACGAACTGGGTGGCGTGGATGAAGCTGGTGCCGTGGGCGATGGTGTCCTGGCCCTTGCCGTTCCACTTCGAGGTGATCACGTTGAACACGCCCAGGTCGCCGGGGCCACCGGACACGGCGATGCCGGAGGGCTTGTCGATCTGCACCCTGCGCAGCGTGGTGTTCAGGGGCAGGCCGGCCTTGCGCAGGTCCTCGACCGCGCTGGCCAGGTTGCCCCGTACGGTGGCCGAGTCGGCCAGCCCGGCCGGGGTGTCCACCGGTCGCGACGGGTCGAAGGGCGTGGTGAAGTTGCGCAGCCCGATCGGCTGGCTGCCCTGGGTGCCGCTGGGCAACGAGGCGGTGGCGGGGAAGGTCCGCGCGGCGAACCGGCGGAACAGCAGCGCACCGGGGGCGTCCAGGTCGTCGCGGCCGCTCCAGGCCGCCAGCACGTCGCAGGCCGGGCGCACGTCCACGCCGTTGATCGTCGGGTTGGCGCGGCAGATGCCCACCAGCCGGCCCCGCCACAGCTCGCCGAGGTACTGGCGGTTGCCCACCGCGATCCACTTCAGGTTCTGCTGGGTGAAGCGCTTACCGGGCAGCCCGTCGCGTCCGTTCAGCCGGTCGCGGATCATGGTCAGGCCCAGCCGCGTGCGGGGCGTGACCTCGGCCCGTTCGATGCCGACGATGCGGTCGAAGCCCTCGAGCGGCGCCCTGTCGTTGATCAGCCAGTGGCTGTCGTTGCCGTTGGCCACGTAGTCGCGTCGCAGCAGCGACGGCGTCTTGGCGTTGGGCAGCAGGCCCTTGTCGGCCGAACCGGGCGCCTGGCCCCACTCGCACGCGGACCGCGAGCCGTCCACGGTCGGCAGGCCCAGCTGGCTGAACGTGACCAGGCCCAGCACCGTCTGGCAGCGCTGCGCCTTGTCGTCGGGCATGTTGGGGATCGCCCCGTTCATCGAGAAGTAGGCGTCGCCCTTGCTGTCGGCGGCCAGCGAGTTCACCCACGGGATGCCCTGGTAGCGGCGCTGGATGGCGTCGTACTGGCGCACGGTCTGGGCCTTGTTGGTCTCCAGGAAGTGGTTGAGGTAGCGGAAGTTGTCCGCGTTCACGTCACCCATGGCGTAGCCGGTGGCCGCCGTCCAGGGAAACAGCGGCAGCCCCAGCAGCGAGGTGAACATCGGCCCGTGCACGGTCTCGTAGACGGTGCGGCTGCGCTGGCGGCCGCCGCCGACGTCCACGGTCAGCTTCGTGGACTTCATCTTCCTGGGGCGCCCATCCAGGAAGTAGCTGTACGGGTCGCCCGGCACGAGCTTGAGCTCGAACGGCGTAAGCCGCCAGGCGGTGGCCACCGTGTGCGACCAGGCCAGGCCCTTGGTGTGGCCGATCAGCACCGCCGGCACGCCGTAGAGGGTGCCGCCCGAGACGTCCAGCTGCCCGGGCACGGTCACGTGCGACTGGTAGAAGCGCTCGGAGCCCGCCCACGGGAAGTGGGGGTTGCCCACCACCGCGCCCTTGCCGTTGTCGGTGGCGTCGCCGCCCAGGCCCCAGGCGTTGGAGCCCACGCCCAGCCCGGTCTTGCGCTTGCCCAGCTCGGCCACCATGCGCTGCCGCCGGGCCGGGCTGCTCGATGCGGTGGCGCCCACCGGCGCCGCGTTCGCGATGCCGTCGAGGGCGATCAGGCCGGACACGAGCTCGCCCAGCTGGAAATAGCGCCGGTAGAGGTCGAGCTCGGTGATCGGGCGCACCCACGCTTTGCCCTTGCAGCGCGGGTCGTTCAGGCCCTTCGCGCCGCCCACGTCCTCCAGGTAGGCGTTGTATCCGCGCACGAACCCGCGCGTGGCCTGGCGCAGCTCGGGGAGCGGGCCCTGCGGCGGCTTCTTGGCCAGCAGTCCCTCCACCTTGCGGGTGGCGTTGATGCGCTGGTAGAAGAAATCCGAGTCCAGGTTCTTCTGCTTCAGCTGGTTCCCGGAGATCGTGTACGAGCCCTCGGGACCGAACCAGCGCGAGCGCTGGGCGCTGACCGTGACGATGTCGTCGGCCAGCGTGCACAGGTTGTCCTCGGCGAACGCGTAGGCCTGGCCGTAGGCGGCCCCCTCGATGTTCTTCGCGGTCACGTGGGGAACGCCGTACTTCGTGCGCCTGACCACGGCACCCAGGTCGCTCGCGGCCTTTCCCCCGAACACCCGCGGCTTGAACTTCGCCTGCGCGGAGTCGTCGTGCGGGCGCGCGTCGGCGCTCGCCGCGCCCAGCGCGAGCAGCCCTGTCACCACCGCGATCACCTGCCTCCCCCGCACCGCGGGCGATCGTACCCGAGCCGGGTACGGCCCCGCGCCGGGTGGCTCGCCTAGGCCGGCTCGGTGTGCACCACCGCGTCGGCCAGCTCCGGCCGCTCGCGGCGCAGGTCCTCCTCGATCCTGCCGGCGATCCGGTGCGCCTCGTTCAGCGTGCTCTGGCCCGGCACCGCCACCGTTACCAGCGCGATCCGGCCCCGGCCACCGTCTCTGAAGCTGACGTCCAGCGGCGCTAGGCCGGTGTGGCGCTGGGCCAGGGCGTCGATGGCCGCGCGGTCGGCGGCCACCTCGTCGCGGAGCGGGCGCCTGGTGTCCGCGGTCTCCGACAGCGGCTCGATGTGGGTGTGCACGCGGGCCAGCTCGGGCAGCGCGCGG
>DASQLM010000119.1:0-27901 GCA_035630015.1 Thermoleophilaceae bacterium
GGCTGGCCCTTCAGCCGGTGGCCGGTGGTGGACATGATCGACGTCAGCGTGCGCACGCTGGCCGGGCTGCGGGCCGCCATCGTCTGGGCCACCATGCCGCCCAGCGACGCGCCCACGACGTGGGCGGGAGCCAGGTCCAGCTCGCGCAGCAGGCCGACAGCGTCGGCGGCCATGTCGCCGAGGTCGTACTGACGGGCGTCGAAGCGGCGCGTGGCCAGCTCGCGCAGCCCCGGCACCGGGGCCTCGACCGAGGTGGACAGGCCGGCGTCGCGGTTGTCGAAGCGCACCACGTGGAAGCCGCGCTCGGCCAGCATCGTGCAGAAGCGGGCGTCCCAGCCCAGCAGCTGCATGCCCAGCCCCATCACCAGCAGCACCGGCGGGTCGCCGGGGTCGCCGAAGGTCTCGTAGCAGAGGGTGATCCCGCCGCCGACGTCGGCGAACCGCTCCTGGGTGGCCTCGGCGGTGCTCACGGGTGCTCCACCGACACGATCCTGATCGCGCGCTCGCCGCCGGGCGTCTCCAGCGTGCGCTCGTCGCCCTTCGTGGCGCCGGCCAGCGCCTGGCCCACGGGCGAGTCGATCGAGATCTTCTTGGCCGACGGCTCGGCTTCGGTGGCCGGGACCAGGGTGAAGGTCATCTCCTTGCCGGCCTTGGCGTCGGAGTAGGTCACCGTGGAGAACATGCCGGCGCCGTCGCCGCCGCCCGCGGCCTCCACGATCTCGGAGGTGCGCAGCTGCTCGCGCATCCGGGCGATCTTGGCCTCCAGCATCGCCGCCTCCTCCTTTGCGGCGTGGTACTCCGCGTTCTCCTTCAGGTCGCCCCATTCGCGGGCGATGCCGATCCGCTCGGCGATGGCGCGGCGGCCCTCGCCCTCCAGGCGGACGACCTCGGTCTCCAGGCGCTCTGCGGCCTCCGCGGTCAGCTTGTGCGTCTCGGTCATCGGGCGAGTGTGGCAGGACGCGGCCCGGGGTACCCCACCGGGAGCCGGGTCCCGAGGGAGAGTCATGCTGAAGAACCGCCTGAGCGCGCTGGACGCGTCCTTCCTGTCGCTGGAGGACGAGGATTCGAACATGTGCGTCGGCGGTGCCGACGTCTTCGCCGGCCCCGCGCCGGAACACGAGGAGGTGCTCGACGAGCTGGGCCGGCGACTCGACGCCGTGCCCAACTTCCGCCTGCGCCGTGTGAGCGTGCCGTTCGGGCTGGGGCGCCCGCGCTGGGCCGACGCCGAGGACTTCCGGCTGGAGGACCACATCACTCGCGTCGTCCTGCCCGAGCCCGGAGACGCCGAACGCGTACAGGCCCTGTTCGCGCGGCTGATGGCCCAGCCCGTGGACCACGACCGCCCCCCGTGGGAGATCCAGGTCATCGAGGGCCTGGAGGGCGGGCGCTTCGCGCTGCTGCACAAGATGCACCACGCGCTGGTGGACGGCATCGCCAGCGTCCAGGTGCTGGAGACCCTGTTCTCGGCCGATCCCGCTGGAGGCGACGACGTGGAGCCGCGGCCGCTGGAGCCCAAGCCGGCTCCGTCGCCGGTCCGGATGCTCGCCGAGTCGGTGGTCGAGCGCACCCTTGCGCCCGAGGCGCTCGGTGCGGTGGCGGGCGCGGTGACCCACCCGCGCCGCACCGCGGGCTCGGTGGTCAAGGGCGCCGCCGGCGTGGCCGGCCTGGCGCGCGCGGCCCTGCGGCCCGCGCCGGACACCCCCTACAACCAGCCCGTGGGCCCGGAGCGCTCGTTCGCGTGGCAGCGCGAGTCCCTCGACGAGGTCAAGGCGATCAAGGACGCGCTCGGCGGCTCGGTCAACGACGTGGTCCTGACCGCGGTGGCCGGCGCGCTGGACCGCGACCTGCGCCGCCGCGGCGGCCATCCCGGAGCCGACGAGATGTTCGCCTTCGTGCCCGTCAGCCTGCGCTCGGACAGCGGCGACGGCCAGCTCGGCAACGAGGTGTCCGGCCTGAAGGTGGCGCTCCCGCTCGGTGAGGACGACCCGCTGGAGCGGTTCGCGCGCGTGCACCAGACCATGGACGCGCTCAAGGGCAGCCCCCAGGCGCTGGGGGCCAGCGCCGCGGTGGGCGCCAGCGGCCTGGTCTCGGCCGCCGCGTTCGAGGCGATGAGCCCGGTGGGCGACGTGCAGCGTTACGCGAACCTGGTGATCACCAACGTGCCGGGCCCGCCCGACCCGCTCTACTTCCTGGGCCGGGAGCTCGAGGACGTGTTCCCGTTCGTGCCGCTGGCCGCCAACCTGGCCATGGGCGTGGCCGTGGTCAGCTACGCGGGCACGCTCGGCTTCGGCTTCTCGGCCGACCCCGAGACGGTGCCGGACGTGCACGAGCTGGCTCCCGCGCTGCACGAGTCGCTAGCCGAGCTGGCGGACGCCGCCCGCAGCGCCGCCTCCCAATAGGCTGCGCCCATGAACGACATCGTCGTGTTCGGGGCCACCGGCTTCACGGGTGCGCTGACCGCCGAGTACCTGTCCGCCGCGCTGCCCGAGGGCGCCTCGTGGGCGCTGGCCGGGCGCAACCGCCAGAAGCTCGAGGCGGTGGCCGCCAAGCTGCAGGGATCCGCGAAGCCCGAGCTCGTGGAGGCCGACGTGACCGACGAGGCCTCGGTGCGCGCCGTGGCCGAGTCGGCGCGCGTGGCCATCACCACCGTCGGGCCCTACCTCAAGCACGGCGATCCGCTGGTGGCGGCGTGCGCGGCCGCGGGCACCGACTACGTGGACCTGACCGGTGAGCCCGAGTTCGTGGACCGCTGCTACGTGGCCCACCACGCGGCGGCCGAGAAGTCGGGCGCCCGCCTGGTCCACGCCTGCGGCTTCGACTCGATCCCGCACGACCTGGGCGCCCTGTTCACCGTCGAGCAGCTGCCCGAGGGCGTGCCGCTGAAGGTCGAGGGCTTCGTGCGCGCCGGCGGCACCTTCTCCGGCGGCACCTACCACTCCGCGCTGGGCCAGTTCGCCCGCGCCCGCCAGATGATCGCCGCGGCCTCCGAGCGCAAGAGGGCCGAGCCGCCGGCTCCAGCCGGGCGCCGCGCCCGCGGCATCAAGGGCCATCCGCACCGCGAGCCGGCGGTGAACGGCTGGGCGGTGCCGATGCCCACCATCGACCCCCAGATCGTGGTCCGCTCCGCCCGCGCGCTGGAGCGCTACGGCCCCGACTTCTCCTACGGCCACTACGCGGCGGTCAAGCGGCTGCCGTTCGCGCTCGGCGGCATGGCCGGCGTGGGCGTGCTGATGGGCGCGGCGCAGATCCCGCCGCTGCGCAGGCAGCTGGAGAAGCTCAAGAGCTCGGGCGACGGGCCCAGCGCCGAGCAGCGCGCCAAGGCCTGGTTCACCGTGACGTTCGTGGGGGAGGGCGGCGGCCAGAAGGTCACCTGCGAGGTCAAGGGCGGCGACCCCGGCTACGGCGAGACCGCCAAGATGCTCGCCGAGTCGGCGCTGTGCCTGGCCTTCGACGACCTGCCCGGGACGGCGGGCCAGGTGACCACCGCCCAGGCCATGGGCGGGCCGCTCACCGCTCGCCTGCAGGCCGCCGGCATCTCCTTCGACGTGGTCTGACGCGCTCAAGTCGGCCGCCACCCTGGATCGCGTCCGGCGCTCCTCCGACGTGGGCGACGCGGTGGAGCTGTCCATCAGCGCCGGCGTGGTGCAGATGAGCGGTCCGGACTCCGGCCGCGTGGACCTGATGCGCGCGGCCGACGCCGCGCTGTACCAGGCCAAGACTGGTGGCCGGCACCGCGTGGTCTCACACGGCGGTCAGGTCACGGTCACGGGCGACGGCGAGCCCGAGCCCGCGCGCACGCTGGTCACCTGGACCCTGACGCCCTTCGCCGGCACGTACACGATGCTGCGCCGCACCCCCTTCTCCGGCGGGCCCGCGGGCCGCATGTCCACCCGCTCCAGCACGCGCCGGACGACCGTGCGCATCTCGAACGTCGCGAAGCTGGCCCCCAGGCAGCGGCGGGTGCCGCCGCCGAACGGCAGCCACGTGTAGGTGTCGGGCGCGTCGTCGCCGCGGTAGCGCGAGGGGTCGAAGTCGCCCGGCCGGGGGTAGTGGTCGGCGCGGCGGTGGATGGCACCGATCGACGGGTTGATCTCCATGCCTACCGGCAGGGTGTAGCCGCCCAGCTCGAACGGCTGACCGCGGATCACCCGGCCCACGCCCGAGATCACCGGCCGGATGCGCAGCGTCTCCTTCACCACCGCGTCCAGGTCCGCGTCGGTCTCGACCGCGGTCCCGGGGTTGCGCATCAGCAGCTCGAACGCCCACGCCAGCGCGGTGGCCGTGGTCTCGTGGCCGGCCACCAGCAGCGTCAGCAGCTCGTCGCGCAGCTCGCCGTCGGTCATCGGCTCCTCCGCCTGCCCCCCGGATGGGGGGTCCTCGTCGCGGGCGCACAGCAGCATCGACAGCACGTCCTCGCGCTCCTCCAGGTCGGGTTCGGTGCGGCGCCGGGCGATCTCCTCGAACAGCAGCTCGTCGAGCTCGCGGCGGGCGCGCACGAACTCCTCGCCCGCGCCGGCGCCGCGGCGGCCGCCGGTCAGCACCAGCATCAGCACCTGTCCGCGCGAGTTCACCGGGTCCAGCAGCGCCCGCACGCGGCGGGTCAGCTCCTCGCGCCGGTGCGGGTCGGCCACGCCAAACACGGTGCGCTCGATGACCTCCAGGGTCAGCTCCTGCATCGCGGGCAGCAGCGTGACCTCCTGCCCGGCGCGCCAGGAGTCCACCACCCGGTCGGTGGCCTCGACCATCACCTCTTCGTAGGCGCGCATGCGCTCGCCGTGGAAGGGCGGCAGCAGCAGCTTGCGCTGGCGCATGTGCTCACGCCCGTCCAGCAGCAGCACCGACCGCTCGCCGACGATCGGTCCCAGCAGCGCGTTGGCCTCGCCGGCCCGCAGCTGGTCCGGTGGCGCGCGGAACACCTGCTTGACCAGCTCGGGCGAGAACACGATCACGAACGCGCTGTCGAACAGGCTCCGGAACGTGACCACGTCGCCGTGGCGCCGTCGCGCCCCGTCCAGGAAGCGGGCGTTGAAGAACATGAAGCCCAGCGTCTGCATCCACTTCGGCAGGCACGGGCCTGGGGGCAGATCGGTCACCGCGTCCATGCTGGCACGCGGTGACCGCCTGCGTCGCTATTTCTCTGCGGAGGCCTCCTGGACCTCGCCCTGGAGCTGCCAGTTCTTACCGTCGAACTGCTGGATCTGCATCGCCTCCAGCGGGTAGCCGTCAGTCTCGCCGCTCGTCTTGACATCGACCCCGGGCAGCAGGATCGGGATCTTCGTGTCCATGTTGCGCACCGACTTCATCAGCGCGTCACGGGTGGGCTCCTTCATGCCCTTCAGCGCCTCGGTCATGGTGGCCGCGGCGGCCCAGCCGTACACGTTGAACGGCTCGTTTGGGTTCGCCTTGGGGTCCGACTTCTTGAGCTGCGCCTTGTACTCCTTCATGGCCGCGTCGTTCTCCCACTCGGGATCCTCCGGGTCCTTGAAGTAGGCGGTGGACACGATGCCCTTGGCGTTCTCGAGCCCGACGGGGGCCAGCACGTTGGTCTTCGACGCGCCGACGTTGTTCAGGATGTGCAGCGGCTTCCAGTCCGACTTGGCCACCGCCGCGATCGCCTGGGCCGAGAACTTGGGCGTGGTCACGTTCAGGAACGTGTCCGCTCCCGAGGTCGACAGCTTCTTGACCTGGGACGCCACGCTGGGGTCGGTGACCTCGTAGCTCTCCTTGGCCACGACCTTCACGTCCGAGCCCTTGAGCGCATCCTCGAAGCCGCCGCTCAGGTCCTTGCCGAAGCCGTCGTTCTGGTACAGGATCCCGACCTTCGCGTTCGGCTTCTCCTTCTCCAGGTAGTCCGCGTAGATCTTCGCCTCGGTCACGTAGTTGGGCTGCCAGCCGGTGGTGTACGGGTGCTTCTTGATGTCGGCCCCGAACTCCGAGGCGCCGGTGGCCACGTACACCTGCGGGACCTTCTCCTGGTTGGTGTAGTCCCAGATGGCCAGGTTGCTGGGGGTGCCGAGCGTGTTGAACAGCGCGAACACCTTGTCCTGCTCGACCAGCTTGCGCGAGGCCTGCACGGCCTTGGGCGGCTCGTAGCCGTCGTCAACGGTCTTGAACTCGATCTTGCGGCCGTCCACGCCGCCCTTGTCGTTGACCATGTCGAAGTAGGCCTTGGCGCCCGTGGCGATGTCGCCGTAGGCGGACGCGGGGCCGCTGAACGGGTAGATCCCGCCGATCGTGATCGAGTCCTTGGTTACCCCCGGGTCCTGGGAGGAGCTGTCCTCTTCACCCCGCCCGCACCCCGCCACCAGGCTCGCCGCCAGCGTCAGCGATGCCGCCAGCACCGCCACCATCCGTCTGTTGCGCATGTCCTCTCCCTCTTCCGAATTGGTTTGCCTTGCCTCGCAACTTGCGCAGCGCGCCCATCACGCCCCCGGGCAGCGCGTACATGAACGCGATCAGCACCGCTCCGTAGATCACGCCCGCCAGCGCCTCGTCCACATCACCCGCGTACACGGGCACGAACTCGATGAACAGCGCCCCGAACACCGCGCCGCCGATGGTGGCCAGCCCGCCCACCACGACCGCGGCCAGGAACGAGAAGGACACCACGAGCGTGAACGACTCGGGCGCCACGAAGCCGATCGAGAACACGTACAGCGCGCCGCCCACGCCGGCGTACAGCGATCCCGTCGCGAACGCCAGGGTCTTGTAGCGCGCCGGGTCCACGCCCTGGGCCCGCGCGGCCGTCTCGTTGTCGCGGATGGCGATCAGCGCCCGCCCCACGCGTCCGCGCACCAGGCGCGCCGCCAGCACGAACATCACGACGCTGAAGGCCAGCGTGGCCAGGTACAGGAACTGGTCGTCGGCCAGGCCGGTCCAGGCGGGCGCCGTCGGCTGGTCCACGTTCAGGCCCTGGGTGCCGCCGGTCAGGCCGTCGAAGCGCTTGATCAGCTGGGGGGTCGCCACCGCAAGACCCAGGGTCAGGATGGCCAGGTACAGGCCGCGCAGGCGCAGCGCGGGCAGGCCCAGTAGGAAGCCCGCGCCGAAGCCGACCACGGCGGCCACCGGCACGGTCGCGAAGGCGGGGAAGCCCGCGTCGGTGATCAGGATGGCGCTGACGTACGCGCCCAGCGCGAACGACGCGCCGTGGCCCAGGGAGATCTGGCCCGAGTAGCCCACCAGCAGGTTCAGGCCCAGCACCGCGACGGCGTAGGCGCCCACCAGCGTGAACTGGCCGACCCGGTAGGAGCTGAAGAAGAACGGCACCGCCACCAGCACGGCGGCGAGCACGGCGTAGGGGACGACCCGCTTCATGCTCGCGAGACCTCCGGCGAGCCGAACAGGCCCGTGGGCCGCACCATCAGCACGGCCAGGATGATCAGCAGCGGCACCAGGATCTTTAGGTCGTTGCCGATCCAGTCGACGTAGGTGCCGGCCAGGTTCTCGACCACGCCGATGATCCAGCCGCCGATCACGGCGCCCAGCGGGCTGTCGAAGCCGCCGAGCGTGGCGGCGGCGAACGAGTAGATCAGCACGGCGCCCATGAAGTTCACGTCCAGGAACAGCCGCGGGGCGATGAGCATGCCGGCCAGCGCGCCGGCCAGCGCCGCGACGCCCCAGCCGATCATCAGCGTGCGCCCCACCGAGATCCCGGCCAGGCGGCTGGACTCGGGGTTCATCGAGACGGCGCGCATGGCCAGCCCGACCTTGGTGCGCTGGAAGAACAGGAACAGGACGCCGACCAGTGCCAGCAGCACGGCCACGATGCCCACCGACTCCACGGAGATGCTTACGCCGCCGATGTCCACGTTGCCCTCGCCGAACAGGTTCGGGAAGGCGCGGTTGTTGAAGCCCCAGACCCAGCCCGCGGCGCTGTTGATGAAGATGAACAGGCCCAGCGTCAGGATCACCAGGGTCAGCGTCTCGCCGCCTTCGACCGGGCGGATGATCACCCGCTCGATCAGCGCGCCGATCACGAACGCCAGGCCCAGGGTGGCCAGGAAGGCCAGCCCGATCGGCAGCCCGGCCTCCACCAGGCCCCAGGCCAGGAAGGTGGTGAACATGGCCATCTCGCCCTGGGCGAAGTTCACGATCCCGGTGGTGCGGAAGATCAGCACCAGGGCCAGGGCCAGTGCCCCGTAGAGCGAGCCCGTTGCGATGCCGTCCACGACCGTTTCGATGAACTCGGCCATCAGACCCCCAGGTAGCTCCGTCGCATCTGGTCGTCGTCGGCCAGCTCGGAGGCCGTGCCGGACAGGGCGATCTGGCCCGCCTCCAGCACGTAGGCGTAGTCGGCGAACTTCAGCGCCAGGCTGGCGTTCTGCTCCACCAGCAGGACGGTGGTGCCCTCGTCGCGGGCGACCGTGGACAGGTCCGAGAACAGCTGCGCGGTGATCTTGGGCGCCAGGCCCAGCGAGGGCTCGTCCAGCAGCAGCAGCTTCGGGCGCAGCATCAGTGCGCGGGCCACGGCCAGCATCTGCTGCTCGCCGCCGCTTAGGCTGCCGGCCGCCTGGTCCTCGCGCTCGCCCAGCACGGGGAAGCGCTCGAAGCAGCGGTCGATGTCGGCGGCCACGTCGCCGTCGCGTCGCGAGAGCGCGCCCACCTGGAGGTTCTCGCGCACGGTCAGGCCGGTGAAGGTGCCGCGGCCCTCGGGCACCTGGGCGATGCCCAGCCGGGCGATCGCCTCGGGGCGCTTGCCGGCCACGTCGTCGCCGGCGAAGCGCACGTGCCCGCGCGGGCGGACCACGCCCGAGAGAGCGCGCAGCATGGTCGTCTTGCCGGCGCCGTTGGGGCCCAGCACGCCCACCACCTGGCCGTCGCCCACCTGGAGCGAGACGCCGCGCAGCACGGTCACGGCCCCGTAGCCGGCTTCGAGGTCCTCGACCTCGAGGAGGGCGCTCACTCGCCCGCCCCCAGATACGCCTCGACCACGGAGTCGTCGTTCTGCACCTCGTCGGGGGGGCCGGTGGCGATGACCTGGCCGAAGTTCAGGACCACCACGTGGTCGGAGACCCGCATCACCAGGCCCATGTGGTGCTCGACCAGCAGGATCGTCAGGTCCTGCTCGTCGCACAGCGAGCCGATCAGGTCGCCGAGCTCGCCCACCTCCTCGTGGCTCAGGCCGCCTGCGGGCTCGTCCAGCATCAGCAGGCGCGGCCGGCTGCACAGGGCGCGCGCCAGCTCGACGCGCTTGAGCACGCCGTAGGGCAGCCCGGCGGCCTGGTCGCCCGCCACCTCGGTCAGGCGCATCTGCTCCAGAGCGCGGTCGGCGCGCTCTCCGAGCTCGCGCTCCTCGCGCCGCTCGCGGGGCAGGCCCAGGGCGGAGGACAGGAAGCCCGCGCGGCCCTGGCCGTGTCCGCCCAGCATCACGTTCTGGCGCACGGTCAACGACTGCACGATGCCCAGGTGCTGGAAGGTGCGGGCGATGCCCAGGCCGGAGATCTGGTGCGCGCGCTCGGCCAGCAGGTCCCGGCCGTCGAAGGTCAGCGACCCGGACTGGGGGTCGTAGAGCCGGCTGACGCAGTTGAACAACGTGGTCTTGCCGGCCCCGTTGGGACCGATCAGCCCGCATACCGAGCCTTCCTCCACGCCGAACGAGACGTCGTCCAGGGCGGTCACGCCGCCGAAACGGATCGACAGATCCCGGACATCCAGGATGGACATCCACTCCCTCCTCTCCTCGGGGCGGGACTACCCTCGGGTCTGGGGGGTCAAACGGACTCGAGCTGCTCGTACAGCCGGTCGACCCGCTGCTTGGCCTCCGCGTGGCGCTTCTGGGACTTGGCCGACGTGCGGGGGTCGTTCCACGCGGACGGGTCGGATAGCTCGGCCTCGACCGCGGCCAGCTTCGCCTCGGCCTCCTCGATCTGGCGCTCCAGCTTCGGGTAGTCCACCGGCTTGGCCTTCGGCGTGGCCCTGGGCTTCGGCTTCTTGGGCGGAGGGGGTGGCTTGGCCGCCTCCTCGCGCGCGGCCCTGACCTCGAGGTACTCGGCCCAGCCGCCCTCGTAGCTGCGCAGCGCGCCGTCCTCGACCGCGACCGTGCGGTTGCCCACGGCGTCCAGCAGCGCGCGGTCGTGGCTGACCAGCAGCAGCGATCCGGGGAAGCCGCGCAGCGCGTCCTCCAGCGCCTCGCGGCTCTCCAGGTCGAGGTGGTTGGTGGGCTCGTCCAGCACCAGCATGTTTGCCCCGCTGTTCACCAGCACGGCCAGCGAGAAGCGCTGGCGCTCGCCGCCCGACAGGCCGGCCACGGGCTTCTCGGCCTCGTCGCCGCTGAACAGGAACATGCCCAGCAGCGCGCGCGCCTTGCCCGGCGTCAGGCCGGTGGCGCGCTGGGTGGCCTCCAGCAGGGAGCCGTCCTCGGACAGGCCCTCGGCGTGCTGGGACACGTAGCCGAGGTGCACGTTGTGCCCGGTGCTGAGCTTGCCGGCCGGCAGCTCGGCGCGGCCGGTCAGCGTCTGGATCAGCGTGGTCTTGCCGGAGCCGTTGCCGCCCACCAGCGTCACGTGCTCCCCGCGCTCGACGTGCATGTCGGCCTTCTCGATCAGCACCCGGCCGGGCACCTCGATCCGCCCGCCCTGGAGCTCGAACACCGTGCGCCCCGAGCGCTCGGGTTCCTTGAACGAGAACGTCAGCGAGCGGTTGTCCTTCGGGTCGCGCTCGATCTTCTCGATCTTGTCCAGCCGCTTCACCCGCGACTGCGCCTGGCGCGCCTTCGAGGCCTTTGCGCGGAAGCGCTCCACGAACCGCTCCAGCCGCGCGATCTCGGCCTCCTGCTTCTCGATCGCCTTGCCCAGCGCCATCTCGCGCATCGCCTGCTCCTTGCGCCACGCGGTCCACGTGCCGGGGAAGAAGCGCGAGCGGCCGGCCTCCAGCTCCAGCACGGAGGTGCCCACCGCCTCCAGGAACCAGCGGTCGTGGGCCACCAGCACGATCGCGGCGTCCAGCGCGTTCAGGTGGTCCTCCAGCCACTCCAGCGACGCGATGTCCAGGTGGTTGGTCGGCTCGTCCAGGAGCAGCAGGTCGGGCTCGCCGGTGAGCGCGCGGGCCAGGGAGCCGCGCGTCAGCTCGCCGCCGGAGAACGTGGACAGCGGCCGGTCCAGATCAGCGTCGGTGAAGCCCAGGCCGTGGATGGTGCGCAGGGCCTCATCGCGCCAGCGGTAGCCGCCCCGCAGCTCGAACTGCTCCATCGTGCGCGAGTAGCCCGTCAGCGTCCTGTCGCTGCCGTCCCCCTCTGCCATCGCCTGCTCCAGGCGGGTCAGCTCCGCCTCCAGCGCCACCGCCTCCTCGGCGCCCGACAACACGTAGTCGCGCAGCGACAGGCCGCGCTCGCGCGGAGGGCGCTGGTCGTGCAGCGAGACCTTCGCGCCCTTCTGCAGGCTCAGCTTGCCGCCGTCGTGGCCGGTCTGGCCGGCCAGGATCCGCAGCAGCGTGGTCTTGCCCGAGCCGTTGCGCCCGGACAGCGTCATCCGGTCGCGCCGCTCGAGCTTGAACGAGACGCCCCGGAGCAGGGGCCTGCCCGCCATGTCCTTGCCCAGATCGGATGCCGTCGCGACCGCCATTGCGGCGGACGATGTTAGGGCCGTCTAGGCCAGCGCCAGGGAGACGGGGTTGCCCTCGGGGTCGGTCACGTACGCGGTGCGCTCGCCCCAGGGCTGGTCGGTGGGCTCCTGGAGCACCGGCGCGCCGCGCGAGCGCAGCGCCTCCACGGTCTCCTCGAGGTCGTCCACGTAGACGAACATCTCGAACCGCGGCTCGGTTCCCATCTCCAGGCTGGTCTGGCGCGCGGGCCACTCGGCGTCGACGATGGCCATCTCGGCCTCGTCGCGCACCATCGTCACGTAGCCCGCCTCGCCCTGCTCGGGCACGCGGAGGCTGATCGAGAAGCCCAGCTCCTCGTAGAACTCGACCATCGGCTGGACCTCGTGGGCGTAGACCACGGGGAAGGCGCGCATGCTCATCGTGAGCTCGCGGTGTCGAGCAGCTCGAGCTGTTCGGCGCTCAGCTCCAGGTCCACGAAGGCCAGCAGGGCGTCCAGCTGCTCCGGCGTGCGGGCGCTGGCGATGGGGGAGGTCACGGTGTCCTGCGCGGCCAGCCACGCCAGCGCCACCGCCGCGACGGGGGCCCCGTGCGCCTGCGCGACGTCGTCCAGCGCCTCCAGCACGGCGGGCCCGCGGGGATCGTCCTCGTAGCGGTTGCCGCGCCGGGTGTCGGGCTCCGCGCCGGAGCGGTACTTGCCGGTCAGGAAGCCGGCGGCCAGCGCGAAGTAGGGGAACACGGCCAGGCCGTGCCGGCGGCAGGCGTCCTGGAGCTCGCCCTCGAACTCGCCGCGGACCATCAGGTTGTAGTGCGGCTGCAGCGCCACGTAGGAGGCCAGGCCCTCGCGCTCGGACAGCTCCAGCGCCTCCGTCAGCCGTGCCGCGCCGAAGTTCGACGCGGCGACGTGGCGCACCTTGCCCTCGCGGACCAGGCCATCGAGGGCCTCCAGCGTCTCCTGCATCGGCACGCTCTCGTCGTCCTGGTGGGCGTAGTAGAGGTCGATGTGCTCGGTGCCCAGCCGTTCCAGCGACGCGTCGACCGCCGTGCGGATGTTGGCCGCGCTCAGGCCCGGGGCCTCGTCGCTCATGCCGAGCTTGGTGGCCAGCACGATGTCGTCGCGGTTGCCGCGGTCGGCCATCCACGCGCCCACGACCCGCTCGGACTCGCCGTCCGCGTAGAGGTCGGCGGTGTCCACGAAGTCGCCGCCCGCGGCGACGTAGGCGTCCAGCACGGCGAACGACTCGTCCCGGTCGGCCCGCCCGCCGAACACGTTCCCGCCCAGGCAGAGCGGGTGCACGGTCAGGTCGGTACGGGGGATCGTCGGCATGGTCTCGACGTTAGTGCCCAGCTACATTGCGACCAGTGGAGGGCGAGGAGGACATCGAGACGAAGGCGCTGCGCCGCCAGCAGGCCGAGATCGCGGAGGCCGAGCACAAGCACGCGGAGGAGGCGACGCAGGGCGAGGAGGCCGACGCCGCCGAGCGCCGCGCCGAGAAGGCCGAGTACCTGAAGCAGAAGCTGGAGGAGCGCGCCGAGGCGGAGCGCGAGAAGGACGCCGAGGACCCCGAGGGCTAGCCCTTCAGCGCCGCCCCGAAGTCGCGGCTCATCTCGCCGCCGTCGAAGTGGCCCTTCCTGGCCAGCTGACGCATCCGCAGGAGCGTGACCTTGTCCAGCAGGCGCCGCGGGAGGTGGCGCACGACCGCGTAGTTGACCGTGCCCGAGCGGGTGGTGGCCAGATCGCGGATCGGCTTCTCCGACAGGGCGGCGCGGGCGAACGCGCGCCCGGCGTCGGCGATGTCCTCGGCCGGCACGGCGCCCTCCAGGCCCATGCCCTTCTCCTTGGACGCGTCATGGATCGGCGTGCGGATGTAGCCCGGGTACACGGTGCTCACGGTCAGCCGGCCGGCGTACTCCAGCCGCAGCGAGTCCGAGTACCCGACCAGGCCGCGCTTGGACATCGTGTAGGCGGTGCCGAACGGGGACGTCACGTGTGCCAGTCCCGACGCGATGTTGACCACTCGCCCGTGCGAGGCCAGGAGCGCGTCCAGCGCGGCCGACGTGACCCGCCAGGCGCCCATCAGGTTGATGTCGATCAGGGCCAGCGCCGCTTCGTCGGGCGCTGCTCCCGCGCTCGCGGGGTCGCCTACGCCGGCGTTGTTGATCACCACGTCGACGCCGCCGCCCAGCTTCTCGATGGCGGCGGCGACCGCGGAATCGACCGAGGCCTGATCGCGCACGTCGCACTCCAGGATGTCGTCGCCGTTGCCCTTCAGGTCCAGGCCGACCACGGTCGCGCCCTGGCGGCGCAGCTCGTCGGTGGCCTGCTTGCCCAGCCCGCCGGCCGCCCCGGTGATGATCACGCGCTTGCTCATGCCGCAACAGGCTCGCGCTCGGGGGCGGTGTGCGTGGTCAGCTCGTACTTGCTCGGCTCGAACTTGGCCGTGCGCTGGCGGAAGCGGAACGTCCAGTCGGGCCAGAGCGTGGCGTTGCGGCCGGTGTCGTCCAGGTACCACGACGCGCAGCCGGTGTTCCACACCGCGCCCTCGTGGCGCTTGTCGATCTCGGCGTTGAACTCCCGCGCGGCGTCCTCGCGCACCTCGACGGTGTCGGCGTCGTGGCGGCGCATCTCGGCCAGCCCGTCGATCACGTGCTCGATCTGCGACTCGATCATGTAGATCATCGAACTGTGGCCCAGGCCGGTGTTGGGGCCCAGCAGCATGAACAGGTTGGGGAAGCCCGGGATCGAGGTGCCCAGGTAGGCGGACGGGCTGCCCTGCCAGGCCTCGTCCATGGTCTTGCCACCGCGGCCCTTCACGGCCTTGCCGACCGGCATGTCGGTCACCTGGAAGCCGGTGCCGAAGATGATCACGTCGGCCTCGCGCTCCACGCCGGCGGCGTCGACCACGCCCGTGGCGGTGGCCTTGACCACGCCGTCGGTGATGAGCTCGACGTTGTCCTTGCCCAGGGCGGGGTACCACCGGTTCGAGGGCAGGATGCGCTTGCAGCCGATCGTGTAGTCGGGCGTGACCTTCTTGCGCAGCTCCGGATCGGGAACGGATTGCTGGATGTGCTTGCGCGCGATCTTCTCGACCAGGCCCATCAGCTTCGGCTGCTTGACGAAGCCGACGACCAGCAGCTCGCGGGCGGCGTAGACGCCACCGCGCACGAGCTTCTCCAGGCCCGGGACGGCGCCGTAGAGCCTGCGCTCCCAGGCCTTGGTCGGGCGGTCGGTGTGGGGCATGATCCACGGCGCCGTGCGCTGGAAGACGTGCAGCTGCTCGACGTCGGGCTGGATCGCGGGCACGTACTGGATGGCCGACGCGCCGGTGCCGATCGAGGCCACCTTCTTGCCCTTCAGGTCGACCGAGTGGTCCCAGCGGGCCGAGTGCATGACCTCGCCCTGGAAGTCCTTGAGGCCCTCGATCTCCGGGATCCGCGGCTCGGCCAGCGGACCCATGCCGGGGATCACCATGCGCGCGCTGTAGGTGCCGTTGTCGGTCTCGACGTTCCAGCGCCCGGCGTCTTCGTCCCACTCGGCGGACAGCACGGTGGTGTTCGTGCGCACGTGGGGGCGGACGCCGAACTGGTCGGCGGTGCGCTGGAGGTAGTCGCGGATCTCGGGCTGCTTGGAATAGGTGCGCGACCAGTCGGCGTTGGGCGCGAACGAGAACGAGTACAGGTGCGAGGGCACGTCGCAGCCGCAGTTGGGATAGGTGTTGAAGTGCCAGGTGCCGCCCACGTCGTCGCCGCGCTCAACCACGACGAAGTCGGTGTAGCCCTCCTGACGCAGCCGGATTGCGGTTCCCAGCCCGGAAAAACCCGCGCCGACGATCAGGATGTCTGTTTCCTCGCTCATTACAGCCCTGTAACTTACAGTGGTGTAAGGTGGGCGTCAACCCATGGCGACGAAGTCACCCAGGATGACCGGCGCCGACCGGCGCGAGCAGCTGCTGGACGTGACGAAGGCGATCGTCGCCGGGGACGGCTTCCACGCGGTCTCGATCGAGCGCGTCGCGCGCGAGGCCGGCATCACCCGGCCCGTCGTCTACGGGCACTTCGGCGACCTCGACGGGCTGCTCGAGGCGCTGATCGACCGCGAGACGATCCGCTCGATCTCCCAGCTTGACGACGTGATCGAGTACGACCTTGGCCAGGGCGACCCGGTCGAGACCCTGCTGGCCTCGCTTCGCGGCTACCTCGAGGCGGTCAGCGCCGACCCCGACACGTGGCGGCTGGTGCTGATGCCCCAGGAGGGAGCTCCGCCGGCGCTGCACGAGCGCATCGCCGCGGGCCGGGCCGCCGTGGTGGCCCAGCTGGCGAAGAACACGGCGCCGGGCTTCGGCGCCGGCCAGGAGTCACCGGACCCCGAGCTGACCGCCCACATCCTCAGCGCCGTGTCCGACCAGAGCGCGCGGCTGCTGCTGACCGACCCCGGGCAGTACCCGCTCGAGCGGCTCATGAGCCACGCCCGCTGGCTGCTGGGCCAGCTTCAGTAGGACTTCGGCAGCCCGAGCGAGTGCTCGGCCACGTAGTTCAGGATCATCTCGCGCGACACCGGGGCGGTGCGCACCAGGCGGACGCCCCACCACATCTGGGCCAGCCCGTACTCCAGCGCGAAGCCGTTGCCGCCGTGGGTCTGGATGGCCTGGTCCACGCACTTGATCGACGCCTCGGCCGCGGCGTACTTGGCCATGTTCGACGCCTCGCCCGCGCCCTTGGCGCCGGCGTCGTAGAGCACCGCGGCCTTCTGGGTCATCAGCCGCGCCAGCTCCAGCTCGATCTTGGCCTCGGCCAGCGGATGGGCCACGCCCTGGTGCGTGCCGATCGGGTTCCCGTTCCACACCTTGCGCTCGCGCGCGTAGTCGGAGGCCATGGCCAGCGCCCGGCGGCCGGCACCGGCCACCACGGACGCGCCCATGATCCGCTCGGGGTTCAGGCCGGTGAACACCGCGCCGAGCCCGCCGGTCTGGCCGCCCACCAGCCGGTCCTCGGTGACCTCGACGTTGTCGAAGAACAGCTGCCACTGCGAGTCCGGGCCCACGTCGGGCATCGGGATCCGCGTGCGCGTGAAGCCGGGCGTGTCCACGTCGATGATCGCCAGCACCGGCAGGCCGAGGCTGCCGTCCTCGCCGCGCAGGCGGGCCACCACAAGCACGTGGTCGGCGTGCTCGACCGCCGAGATGTAGGTCTTCTGGCCGTTCAGCAGGAAACGGTCGCCGTCGGGCTTGAGCGAGGTGGACAGGTTGTGCGAGTTCGTGCCCGCGTCGGGCTCGGTGATGGCGAAGGCGATCTTCGTGGTGCCCTGGCCGATGCCGCGCAGCCAGCGGTCCTTCTGCTCCTCGTTGCCGTGCTGGGACAGGATGCTGCCGGCGATGGCGGGGGACACCACGATCAGCAGCAGCGAGCAGCCCGCGCGCGAGATCTCCTCGCCGACCATGGACAGCGCGGCCATGCCCAGCCCGCCGCCGTCGTACTCCTCGGGGATGTTCACGCCCAGGTAGCCGCGCTCGGCCAGGGCGTCCCACAGCTCGGTGGGCGGCTCGCCCTCGGCCACCTTGCGCTGGGTGTACTCGGGCCCGAAGTCCGAGCAGATGCCCGCCACGGCCTCGCGCAACAGCACCTCCTCCTGCTCGGGCACGGCGGTCAGGGTCGGCGTCCGGCCCATGGTGGAGGAGGTCATGGGGGGATTGAAACAGCTGGCGCGATCGCCCGCGCGGCTCAAGAATGGCCCCGGGACGCCGATGCACGACGCAGTGGAACCGATCGAGGGGGAACGGCCGCCATGGCTCCGGCGCGCGATCGCGCTGGTCCTGGTCGTCGGCGTGGCCTACGTGGTCACCCAGGTGGTCGGCCCGCTCCGCCCCGCCGCCGCCTACACCTCCGCCGCGACCTCCGCGATCGTCCTGGGCGCGGTCGTGGCCGCCTGTGGGTGGCGGGCCCGCCACAGCGCCCGTGAGCGCCGCGCCTGGCTGGCGCTGACCGTGGCCACCGGCTGCTGGACGGTCGGGGCGGTCTACCACCTGCTGGCGCACGGCGGCGGCTCCACCACCGCGGTGCCCGCGGGCCTGGACGCCGCCGGCTACCTGCTGTTCTACCCCGCCGCCTTCGCCGGCCTGGTCCTGCTGATGCGCGCCCGCCTGCGCACCCACGCGACGCTGCCCTGGCTGGACGGGGCCATCGCCGGCGTGGGCACCGCGTCGGCGGCGGTCGCGCTGGTGGCCGGGCTGCTGGCCGAGCGGGCGGGCGACGACCCGGCGGAGCTGCTGGCCAAGATCGGCTTCCCCATCGGCGACTTCATCCTGTTGGCGCTGGTGGCGGTCATGTGGGGTCTGCGCGGGGGCCGGGGCGAGCATTCGTGGTACCTGGCCAGCGGCGGGGTGGGCGTCATGGCCGTCGCGGACGTGCTGTTCACCGCCTTCGCCGCCCAGTCCGACGCGGCGGTGCAGGTGCTGCGGCCCCTGTGGGGCGTGGGCATGATCCTGATCGGGCTGGCTGCCTGGCGCGGCGAGCGCGAGGTGCGCGACATCGAGCCCGAGGGTGGCCAGCTGGTGCTGCCGTGGCTGTTCGCCGCCGTGGCCGTGACGGTGCTGCTGGCGGGCCAGTGGGGCGACGTGCCCCTGACGGCGGCGGGGCTCGCCGGCCTGACCGTGGTGGCCGTCATGTTCCGGGCGACGGCCGTGCTGCGCGAGAACAACCTGCTGCTGGACGCCCGCCGGCAGGCGGTCACCGACGACCTGACGGGCCTGCCCAACCGGCGCATGTTCAACGCGCTGCTGCGCCGCCTGGACCTGGAGAGGGGCCACGCCATCGGGCTCCTGATGATGGACCTGAACCATTTCAAGCAGCTCAACGACGCCCTGGGCCACCGGGCCGGCGACCAGCTGCTGCAGGAGCTGGCGCCCCGGCTGCGCCAGGCCCTGGGCGCCGGGGGCACCGTGGGGCGACTGGGCGGCGACGAGTTCGCGCTGGTCATCGAGGGCGCCGACCACACGCTGCTGTCCGCCGTGGCCGACGCCGTACTGCGAGCCGTGCGTGAGCCGTTCCACATCGAGGGCCTGGCGCTGCAGGTGGACGCCAGCATCGGCGGCGCGCTGGCGCCCGAGCACGCGTCCGATCCGTCCACGCTGCTGCGCTGCGCCGACGCCGCCATGTACGAGGCCAAGCGCGACGGCGCGGGATACGTGGCGTACCGGCACGGGCTGGACCACGGCAACGCCCGCGACCGCGACCGCCTGCGCCTGGTCGAGCCCGGCTGAGCGTCCAGGCTCCGGCGCCCGCGCGCAAGCCCCGGCGCCCGCGTGCCGATGCCGGTGCAATGACCCTCCGCATGCCCGTGGCGGCCGTGGCCGCTGCCTCCCTGCTGGCCGTCGTCTCCCTTGTGCCCTCCGCCTCCGCGGCGAAGCGCGCGAAGCCGTCTGTGCGCGAGTTCACCGGCACGGTGGTCTCGGTGGGCCCGCGTGGCAAGACGTTCCGGCTGCGCCGCAGCGGCCGGCCGTCGGTCCTGGTGCGCGTCTCGCGCAAGACGAAGCTGGCGAAGGGGGCCAAGCCGCGCAAGGGCCGCGCGCTGGTGGTCAAGGCCCGGCGCGAGAAGAAGAAGGGGTGGCTGGCCCGCAGCGTCCGGCTCGTGCCCGTGGTGGTGGACGAGGATGAGGACCTGACCGCCGACGAGCCCGCCGTCGAGGAGCCCGCCGCCGGCGAGGACGCCGACGAGGACGTCCTATCCGACCTGGCCGACGAGGTCGACGGCCTGTTCGGCGACGAGGACGGCGAGGGCGACGAGTCAGGCGAGGAACCCGAGTAGCCGCTCCGCCTCCGCGTCGACCTCCCGCCGGCGGGAGGCGCTGAGCGGCTCGAACGGCTCGATCTCGATGCGCCCGTCGCGCGGGCGCCAGGTGCCCGCCACGGCGCCGTCGACCAGGAACGTGCCCACCGACTGCGGCATCTTCGTGCTGAAGATCCGCTTGCGGTGGCGCTCGGGCAGGATCTGGGCGCGCCGGGCGTGCACCAGCAACGTGGCGTCCCAGGTGGGCAGGAAGCGCACCGGGGCGGGCGTGTCGGCCGGCGGCAGCGGCGCGCGCGGCAGGTCCACCAGCGGCGCGTCGTCCTCGGCCCGGAACCTGCGCAGCTCCAGCCCCGCCAGGGCGGCGTCCACCCGCTGCAGCGGCAGGGCGCAGAAGTCGGCCACCTCGTGGCGCGTGGAGGGGCCGAAGGCCGCCAGGTACCGGCGCACCAGCAGCTCGGTGCCCGCCGCCTCGTCGTGGCCGCCCGGCGGGCCGACCCACCACTCGGCCAGGCCCAGCAGGTCGGCCCGGCGGCGCTCCCAGGTGCCCGCGGGCGGCACCCGCACCAGGTCCAGCCACATGCCCAGCAGCCGGAACTCGGGCTTGCCCAGCTCGCGCTCGAGCTCCGCCCGCGACAGCGGGCCCTCGGCCATCAGCTCCCGCGCACGTGCCGCGGCCGCGCGCATCCGCCGCGCGGTGGGCGCGCCGGCCATGGCCCGCATCGCCCAGTCGCGGCGGGCGTCGCGCACGGCCAGCTCGAACGGCCAGTAGTCCCCGCGCGCGACCAGGTGGATCGTGGCGCGCATGAGCGTGGCCTGCACCACCGTCCGCCGCTCCAGCGCGCGCGTCAGCGTGGCCCGGTCCAGGTCGCGCACGCGCGTCCACAACCCGATGTACATGGACGGCGCGTACTGGGCCTGCAGCCCGCCCATCCGCTCCAGCGCCCGGGGCAGGCCCGCCGCCGTGCGCTCCAGCAGCATCTGGCGCGCCAGCAGCGCGCGGTTCAGCTCCCGGGCGGACAGGGTGCGCGGGCGGGGCACGGCGCGCAGCTTCCCAGGCGCGGGATGATGTGGCCATGCCCGACGATTCGCGCGAGCGGGAGGTCGCCGAGCTGCTGGCCAGCCTGGGCCTGCCCGAGGAGGCGGTGCGGCGCGCGGTCGAGCGCGGCTCGCCCGAGGACGCCGTGTTCGACTCGGTGCTGCTGCCGGAGATCGCCGAGCGCACCCTCAGCGCCCGCGAGGTCAGCCAGGGTGGGCCGCCGCTGGAGCTGATGCACATGTTCTGGGAGGCGTTCGGGCTCCCGATCGACGATGACGACGAGCCCGCGTTCACCGAGGAGGAGGCGCGGATATTCCGGCGTCTGTACGAGATGCAGGACACATGGCCGCCCGAGGTCGGGCTGCAGGTGGCGCGCGTCTACGGTCGGCTGTTGGCGCGGATCGCGCAGACCGAGGTGCAGCTGTTCCGCCTCTACGTGCAGCCGCGGCTGCACGACGACGACCCGCTGGCCTCGCTGACCGCCACCCGCGACGCGTTCGCCGAGCTGCTCCCGATCACCGGCCCGTTGCTGCTGGGCGTGCACCGGCGCTGGCTGGAGCACCACATCGCCCAGGAGGTGGTGCGCGAGGCCGAGGGCGAGGCCGGCGGGCTGCCCGGCTCGGTGACCGTCTGCTTCCTGTTCTGCGACCTCAAGGACTTCACCGCGTTCGCCTCCGAGCGCGGCGACCATGCGGCGGTGACCGCCATCGACCGCTTCGCCGAGGTGGTCAGCCGCGAGCGCGGCCCCGAGGTGCGCATGACCAAGGGCCTCGGCGACGGCTACATGATGGTCTACGCCGACGCGCCCACCGCGCTGGCGGTGGGCCGGCGGGTCGTGACCGCCATGCAGGACCCCGACCTCCCGCCGGTGCACGCCAGCGCGCACCGGGGCACGGCCATCTCGCGCGAGGGCGACTACTTCGGCGGGGCGGTCAACCTGGCCGCGCGCCTGCTGAACGCGGCCGGCGGCAACGAGCTGGTGGCCACGGTGACCACCGCCGACGCCGACCCAGGCGGCGGAGCGTGGGAGTCGGCCGGCTCGGTCGAGGTGCGCGGCGTGGACGGCCCGGTCGAGGTGGTGCGCCAGCGCCTGTGAGCGGGGGCTAGCCCCACCGCGGACGCCGGTGGCCCCCCGTGACGGCGAGTGGCGGGCTTGCGAGTCTGTAGGGGTGGCCGAGGTCATACACGTGTGGGATCCGCGCAACCGCTGGATGGCGCTCCACCTCGGGCTGGTGGGCATCGCCGGGCTGCTTTGCACATCCATCTGGCTGGCCACGGGCGCGCCCGGCTTCTGGCCCGTGTGGGTGTGGTTCGGCCTCGGCATCTCGCTGGCCGTGCACCTGGCGGTCGGCGTGGCCACGAGCCAGCCGAAGGGTCACCGCCGCTGGCTGGCCGTGCACGCCGCCGTATCGCTCGGCGCCATCGTGATCATGTCGCTGGTCTGGCTGCTGGCCGACCGCGGCACCCTGTGGCCGGTGCTGCCGTCCGTAATCCTGCTGACGTTGCTGGCCAGTCACGCCGGGGTGGCCGCGCTGTGGCGTCACCTGGCCGGCGCCGAGCGCGAGCAGGAGCTCGAGCAGCGCGTCGACGTGCTCACGCGCACGCGGCGCGGCGCGCTGGAGGTCCAGGACGCCGAGCTGCGCCGGGTCGAGCGCGACCTGCACGACGGCGCGCAGTCGCGGCTGGTGGCGCTGACCATGCAGCTGGGCCGGGCCGAGGAGCGGCTGGCCGGCCAGCCCGAGGCCGCCGAGCTGGTGCGCCAGGCTCGCGACGAGGCCGGCGCGGCCATCCGCGAGCTGCGCGACCTGGCCCGCGGGATCGCGCCGCCGGTGCTGGCCGACCGCGGCCTGGCCGCGGCGCTGGAGGCGCTGGCCCAGCGCTCGGCGGTCGACGCGCAGGTGCGGGTGGCGGTGCCCGAGCGCCCGCCGGCGGTGCTGGAGACCGCCGCCTACTTCGTGGTGGCCGAGGCGCTGACCAACGTGGCCAAGCACGCGCACGCGCAGGCGGCCTGGATCGACGTCTACCGCGAGGGACACCTGCTGGTGGCCTCGGTCAGCGACGACGGCCGCGGCGGTGCCGACCCCGGCGGCAGCGGGCTGCTGGGGCTGCGCAACCGGGTCGAGGCCGTGGACGGCACGCTGGCCGTGCAGCAGCGGCCGGGCGGCGGGACCATCGTCAGGGCGGAGCTGCCGTGCGGGCCGTGATCGCCGAGGACCAGGCGCTGCTGCGCGAGGGCATCGTCGCGCTGCTGCGCGAGAACGACGTGGACGTGGTGGCCCAGGCCGAGGACGCCGACGGACTGCTGCGGATCGTGAACGGCCACAAGCCCGACGTGGCCATCGTCGACGTGCGCCTACCGCCCAGCTTCACCGACGAGGGCGTGCGCGCCGCGCTGAGCCTGCGCCGGAGCCACCCGGACGTGGGCATCCTGATCCTGTCCCAGTACGTGGAGCCGGTCTACACCTCCGAGCTGCTGGCGGCGGGCGACGGCGGGATCGGCTACCTGCTCAAGGAGCGCGTGGGCGACGTGCCCGCGTTCCTGGACGCCGTGCGCCGGGTGGCCGACGGCGGCACCGCGCTCGACCGCGAGGTCGTGGCCGAGCTGGTCGGCGCCCGGAGCGCCGGCGGCGACGATTCGCTCGACGCGCTGTCCCCGCGTGAGCGGGAGGTGCTGGAGCTGATGGCCGAGGGCCGCACCAACGCGGCCATCGGCCGGGCGCTGGTGGTCACCCCCGGCGCCGTCGAGAAGCACATCTCCAGCATCTTCGGAAAGCTCGGGCTGACCGCCGCCGACGACGACCACCGGCGCGTCCTGGCGGTCCTGGCCCACCTGCGGGCGGCGGGCTAGGCGGCCGGGCGCGGCTCGCCGACCCAGTAGCGCGGGCCGGCGCCGGTGCGGGCCATGCGGTCGTCGGGGTTCGAGAGCTGGCAGCGCGCCAGTGACAGGCAGCCGCAGCCGATGCACTCGGTCAGGCCGGCCTTCAGGCGCTCCAGCTCAGCGATCCGCTCGTCGATGCGGGCCGACCACTTGGCCGACAGCTTGGCCCAGTCGCGCCGCCGGGGCACGCGGTCGTCGGGCAGCTTGGCCAGCTCGTCGCGGATCTCCTCCAGCGACAGGCCGACCCGCTGGGCGAAGACGATGAACGCCACCCGCCGCAGCACGGCACGTTGATAGCGCCGGTGTGCCGCGGTCGTGCGCTCGGGCGTGATCAGCCCGCGGTCCTCGTAGTAGCGCAGCGCCGAGGCGGCCACGCCGCTGCGCTCCGCAACCTCGCCGATGCTCATCGTGGTGGCCATGACCTCAAGCGTACTTGAAGCACCAAGTTGTTAGGGTGCCCTAACCATGGCACGACCGTTTCCCGTGACCACCGGCACCGCGACCGTATCGAGAGTGGAAGAGGTGACCCCGAGGATGCGCCGGATCACCCTGGCCGCCCAGGGCCTGCGCCGCCTGCCGGTCGAGGAGCCGGGCGAGATCATCACCCTGCTGTGGCCCGAGGAGGGCAAGCCGCTGGTGCTGCCCGAGGAGGGCTGGCGCTTCCCCGCCGGCGTGGCCGAGCGCCAGCACGCGCGCAACTACACCGTCCGCAGCTGGAAGCCGGGCTCGGACGAGGTGGTCATCGACTTCGTGGTGCATGGCGACCATGGGCGCGCCTCCCGCTGGGCCAGGGCCGCGGAGCCCGGCCACGAGATCGGCTACGCGGGGTCGCGGCTGCACTGGATCCCCGGCGCGCCGGAGGGCTGGGCGCTGCTCGTGGGAGACGAGACCGGCCTGCCCGCGCTGGCCGCCATCGCCGAGGACCTGCCGGCGGGCATGCGCGCCATCGCCCTGGTCGAGGTCGAGGACGCCTCCGAGCGCCAGCCGATCGAGAGTGCCGCCGACCTCGAGCTGCACTGGCTGCAGCGCGACGGTGAGCAGGCGGGCGAGACCACGCTGCTGGTGGACGCGGCACGCGAGCTCGAGCTGCCCGACGGTCCCGGCCGTGCCTGGGGCGGGGGCGAGGCGCTGGCCATGCGCGACGTGCGCCGCCACCTCAACGACGAGCGCGGCCTGCCGCGTGAGGCCACCCAGGTCCTGGGCTACTGGAAGCACCGCACCACCAAGTCCTGGGAGTGAGAGTCTTCGCGGCCTGATGCCGCTTCGGACCGTCGCCGCCACCCGCTACGTCGCGCCGCTGCGCCAGGGCGGCTCGCTGCCCGCGCTGGTCGAGGCCGACGACGACGGCCTGTACGTGGTCAAGCTGCGCGGCGCCGGCCAGGGGCCGCGGGCGCTGGTGTCCGAGCTCGTGGTGGGAGGGCTGGCCACGGCGCTGGGCCTGCCCGTGCCCGAGCTGGCGCTGGTCGACCTGGACCCCCATCTGGCCGACGCCGAGCCCGACCCCGAGATCCAGGAGCTGCTGCAGGCCAGCGCCGGCCTCAACGCGGGGCTGGACTTCCTGCCGGGAGCGCTGCCCTACCTGCCCGGCGGTGGGTTGAGCGTGGACGCCGAGCAGGCGGCGGCGGTGGTGTGGCTGGACGCGCTGACCGAGAACATCGACCGCACCCCGCGCAACACCAACCTGCTGGTCTGGCACGAGCGCCTGTGGCTGATCGACCACGGCGCGGCGCTCTACCGCCAGCACGCGGGCCTGGACCCGGACCGGGCCGGCGGCGCCTTCGACGCCATCGCCGACCACGTGCTGCTGCCCTGCGCCGGCTCGATCTCCGACGCGGATGCCAGGCTGGCGCCCATGGTGGACCGTGACCTGCTCACCGGGCTGGTGGCCGGCGTGCCCGGGGACTGGCTGCTGGGCACGCCACCAGAGGCCTACGTGGACTACCTGTCGGCGCGGCTGGCTCAGCCGCGCGCCTGGGTGGCTGCGGCCGAGGAGGCGCGCACCCGTGGCTGAGGGCTTCCAGTACGCGCTGCTGCGGGCCGTGCCCTCGATCGAGCGCGGCGAGGCCCTGAACGTGGGCGTGGTGGTGCACTGCCGCCGGGCCCGGTTCCTGGAGGTGCGCACGGCCGTCGACGCGGATCGGCTGCGGCTGCTGGACCCGGGCATCGACGTGGCGGCGGTGGACGCCCACCTGGCGCTGGTCACGCGCGTGGCCGCGGGCGACGAGCCCGACAACCCGATCGCCGCGCTCGACCGCTCGGACCGCTTCGGCTGGATCGTGGCGCCGTCCAGCACGTCGGTGCAGCCCTCGGCCGTACACACCGGCCTGACCGACGACCCGGCGGCCACGCTGGAGAAGCTGTTCGCCGAGCTGGTGCTGGCGCCCGAGCCGCACTAGCGGCGCAGGCGCACGCGGAAGGTCAGGGTGCGGCCGGCCTTGCCGCCGCTGGCCCGGAGCCGGATCCGCGCCCGCACGCCCCGGCCCCCGCGCAGCGCTCGCCGGACGACACGGGCGCGGGCACGCGTCAGCCCCACCCGCACGGTGGCGGTGCCCGCCTTGACCCGCTTTCCCGTGCCCGTGCTGAGCGGCACCCGCCGGCGACGGCCCTCGATCTTGAGCAGGCCCGTGGCGCGGAGGTGGCAGGCCATTCCGCAGGAGGCGCGCAGCACCAGCCAGCGGCCGCGGACGAGCTTGCCGCCGCGGGGCATGCGCGCCTGGAGCGCCAGGCGCCCGGCCCTTCGCCTGGGCCCGGCCGGTTCGGGATCGCAGTCGCTGTCCTGGGCGGCGGGCCGGTCCTCGAAGAGCAGCGTGTCCCCGCTCCGCGTGTCGCGCGCGAAGACCGACAGGTCGCCGCCGGGGCTCATGGCCGCGTCGTGGCTGACCAGAAAGCGGTTGGTGTCGCACGAGACGCCGATGCGGCGGGCGAAGGGCGACCCCGGCGCGCGCCGGCTGACCTTGAGTGCGCCGCTGCGATCGAGCGCCATTGCGGCGTCTCCCCGCGCGTTCGCCGCCACGCGGTACTCGGTGCTCGCGATGCCCACGTGGAGTCGCTGCGGGGGCGTGGTGGCCGCGTTGGCCGCATACACGCCCAGCACCGTCGGCCCGTGCGGTGACGTGCCCCGCTCGGCCAGCTCGCGATCCAGCCCGAAGAACGAGATCAGGGCCACGCCCGGCTCGAGCGCCTGGGCGTTCAGGCCCTCCCGGTAGCCGGTCGCGGCGGACCGGTGCGGCGGGCCGAAACAGCAGCGCGCCAGCACCTTCGAGGTCATCACGGATCCCGAGCCCCACTCCCCGTCGCCCTCCACCCACGCCACGATCGCGTTGCCGGCGGCGTCGGCGGTCACGCTGGGGGTCTGCCCCCAGGTGCCCGGCCGGGAGAGTGTCTGCACCGGCGTCATCGTCCCCGCAGGCGTCCGCTGGGCGCCCCGCACCACGAACCGCCCGGATGCGTCGCGGTCCTGCCACACCACCACGGCCGTGCCGTCGCGCATGACGGCCACGTCGGGGTCCGACTCCGGCTGCCGGCCGTCCTGGCGCGCCCCCAGCGCCACGGGATCGCCGAACTGCCCCCCGGGCGGCCGGTAGGCCAGCTCCACCGACTCGTAGGGCGCCCGGAAGGCAACCGCCGCCTCGCCTCGCGGTCCCAGGGCGGCGGCCACCGGCGTCCCCGAGCTCCCGAACACGGGTTGTGACTCCCACGCGCCGCCGGGGGCACGGCTCACCACCCGGGTGCCCCAGTAGTTCGAGATCCACGTCAGCAGGGCGTCGCCGCGCTGGTTCGTCACCAGGCGCGGCTTGCTCGCGATGCCCTCATCCAGGAGCACCGGTTGCCCGAAGACCCGGCTGCGGGGGGGACGGACCGACACCTTCATCTGGGGGAGGGTCCAGGCGGCGACCAGTTCACCGCGGCCCGTGTAGGCGGCGCGCACGGTGCCCCTCATCGGGCTCCCGTCCACCGCCTTCGCGACTCGGGGCGGGTCCCACGAGCGGCCGGCGTGGGCATCCGCCGCGCCGGCCAGCACCAGCGCTGCGGCGATGCCCAGGGCCCCGGTTCTCATCACCGCCGCACCCGGACGCGGAACGTGAGCGTCCGCTTGGCGTCGCCGCCCGTGGCGCGGACCTGGACGCGGGCGCGCACCACGCGCCGGCGGGCCAGCGCGCGGCGCACGACCTTGGCACGGCTGCGCGTCAGCCCCACACGCAGGGAGGTGGTGCCGGCCCTCGGCCGGCGCGCCGTGGTCGCGGTGAACGGGATTCGCTTGCGGCGGCCCGCGATCTTCAACCTGCCGGTGGCGCGCACCCTGCAGGCCACCCCGCACGAGGCCCGCAGCCCCAGCCAGCGGCCGCGGACCAGCCGGCCGCCCCGGGGCATCCGGGCCTGGAGGGCCAGGCGGCCGCGCGAGGTCCTGGTGCGCTTGACGGCCGGGCACTCTGGTGCCGGCGCACCGCGGCCGTGGTCCTCGATCAGCAGGCTCGCGTCCCCGCCCGGTCGCGAGATCGAGAAGAAGACGGACGCGGCGCCCCCGGGAGACACCGCGACCACGTCGGGCCAGACCGACGCGTTGCGACCCCACGGCGAGGGCTCGCAGACGACGCGCTGCGAGGGCCCGAAGCCGGCGCCCGGGGCGCGGCGGCCCAGGGAAAGCCCGCCCCCCTCGGCCCCGGCGGCC
>DASQLM010000120.1:0-2602 GCA_035630015.1 Thermoleophilaceae bacterium
GAGGACGGCCGGGAGCAACTCGGACAGCGAGGGCGCCACGGCGAGGGCGGAATCATAGGGCGGGTCGCAAAGAACGAGGTCGAAGCGGCGAACGCCGGCCATCGAGCGCAGGTAGTCCAGGGCGTCGCGGCGCACCACCTCACCCCGCTCTCCGAGCTCGGTCAGGTTGCCCCGCACCGCCTCGGTCGCCTCGGTCGAGGAGTCCACGAACACGGCGCTCGCCGCCCCCCGCGACAGCGCCTCGATGCCCAGCGCGCCCGAGCCCGCGTACAGGTCGAGCACGTCGGCATCCTCGACGTCGCCCAGCATCGAGAACAGCGCCTCGCGCACGCGGTCGGCGGTTGGGCGGGTGTCTTCCCCGAGCGGCCGGCCCAGGCGCCGCCCGCGGTGCGTGCCCGCGATGACCCTCATCACGCCGGGATCGGGTCGAGGTCGGAGCCGAACCGGTCGATCACCGCGCCGCGGAGGAGCGCGTTCTCGGGCTGCTCGAGGCCGGGGTCGGCTGCGATCGTGGCGTCGGCGTGCGCCCGCGCCCGCTCCAGCAGTACCTGGTCGTCGGGCAGCCGGGCCACGCGGAACTCGGGCATGCCGCTCTGGCGCGTGCCCAGCACCTCCCCCGCCCCGCGCAGGTCGAGGTCCACCTCGGCCAGCGCGAAGCCGTCTTTGTCGGAGGCGATCGCCTCCAGCCGCGGCAGCTTGGGGTCGCCGAACAGGATGCAGACGGACTCGTGCTCGCCCCGCCCCACCCGGCCGCGCAGCTGGTGCAGCTGCGACAGGCCGTAGCGCTCGGCGGCCTCGATCAGCATCACGGTGGCGTTGGGCACGTCGATGCCCACCTCGATCACGCTGGTGGCCACGAGCACGTCGGTCTCGCCGTCGGCGAACCCGCGCATGGCCTCCTGCTTGTCGGCACTGGACATCTGGCCGTGGATCAGGCCCACCGACAACTCGCGGAACTCTGTCGCGCGCAGGCGCTCGGCCTCGTCGGTGGCGGCGCGGGCCTGAAGCGCCTCGGATTCGGACACCAGCGGGCACACCACGAAGCACTGGCGGCCCTGGGCGATCTCCTCCCGCACCCGCTCGTAGGCTCGCGCCCGGGCGCGGGCGCCGTCGACCACGTGCGTCTGCACGGGCCGGCGTCCGGCGGGCAGGTGGCGCAGCACGGTGGTCTCCAGGTCCCCGTAGGCGGTGAGCGCCAGCGTGCGCGGGATCGGCGTCGCGGTCATGTGCAGCGCGTGCGGGGCCAGGTCGCCGGGCGCCTTGGCGTCCAGCGCGGCGCGCTGGCGGACGCCGAAGCGGTGCTGCTCGTCCACCACGCACAGCGCCAGCGACGCGAACCGCACCGGATCCTCCAGCAGCGCGTGGGTACCCACCACCAGGTTCAGCTGTCCCGACTCCAGGCGACCGAGCAGGTCGCGCCGGCGCGCCGCGGCGGTGGACCCGGTCAACAACTCCACGGGCGCGGCGCCGTCCAGCAGGCGGTCGATGGTCAGCAGGTGCTGCTCGGCCAGCGTCTCGGTGGGCGCCATCAGCGCGGCCTGGCCGCCGGCCTCGACCGCGCGCAGCATGGCCTGGAGGGCTACCGCGGTCTTGCCCGAGCCCACCTCCCCCATCAGCAGGCGCTGCATCGGCGCCTCGGC
Source organism: Thermoleophilaceae bacterium (assembly GCA_035630015.1). Classification (GTDB taxonomy): domain Bacteria; phylum Actinomycetota; class Thermoleophilia; order Solirubrobacterales; family Thermoleophilaceae; genus JAAYBF01. The sequence continues at coordinate 1,641 of DASQLM010000120.1, forward strand.
GGCCAGGTCGGACTCGATCTCGGCGCCCGCGGCCTCCTGGTCGGCGGTCAGCTCGAACGGCAGCGCCGCCACCCAGGGATCGACAAGCGAGCCGTCGCCCACCACCGGCCGCGCCTTGCGGCCGCCACCGCGGGCCCTCCGGCGCCCGGCCACCGCGAGCTGGGACAGGTACAGCTCCTCGAAGGCCAGCCGCCGGCGTGCACCGGCCTCGTCGTCCTCGGTGTCCGGGAAGTGCGCGCCGGCCAGCGCGGCGGGGCGGTCTGGCAGCCGCTCGGCGCTGCGCAGCGAGGCGGGCAGCGGCTCGATCACGTGCCGCATGCGCCCGTACTCCTCCCAGATCAGCTTGCGCAGCGTCTGCGCCGACACCAGCGCGGTGGCGGGGTGCACCGGGACCAGTCCCACGGTGTGCACGGGCGCGGCCTCGCCGCCGCCGAAGGGCTCGAACTCCTTGACGTGGAACTGGTTGCGCTGCTTGAGCGTGCCGTGCAGCAGCACCTGGCTGCCCTCGCCGAGCTGGCGGGCGATCCATGGCTGGTTCCACCACACCGCCACCATCGGGCCGGTCTGGTCGAACACCTTGGCCTCCACGCGCTTGCGGCGGCGGTCGCGCATGGGCTTGACCGTGACCGAGCGCACCGCCACCGCGACGGTGGCCTCCTCGCCCACCCCCAGTGAGGCGATCGTGCGCGCGTCGCGGCGGTCGCGGTGACTGTGGGGCAGGTGCTCGATCAGGTCGCCGTGGGTGGCGATGCCGAGCGTCTCCAGGCCCTTGGCCGTCTTGCCCTTGGCGCTCACCTCCCCCTCCAGGATGCTCGGCCGGGGAATCGAGCGGATGTCGGCGGCCAGCAGCTCGGCCGGGGTCAGCTCGCCGGTGCCGGCGAAGGGCCTCATTCAGCGCAGAGCAGCCACCACCAGGCGGGCTGTCCACCCTCCTGGAGCTCCAGCTCCACCCCGTCCGGGAC
>DASQLM010000121.1:0-10222 GCA_035630015.1 Thermoleophilaceae bacterium
GGCGCCAGCCGGACCTCCCCGGCGATCACCGCGGCCGCGGCCCGCGACCGTGACTCGAACAGGCCGCGGTCGGCCAACAAGGCGTCCAGACGCCGCTTTGCCACGCCGAGCAGCGTACCCGCCGTCCGGAGGCTGTGTGACGACGTGCACAGAGGTTCCCCGGGCCAGGGGTACGTTGGATTCGTGAGCAGTACCCGCCTCATATCCGCCGACGTGCGTTCAGCACTGCTGATCGCCGTCGGCGTGGCAATCCCGGCCACCGCAGCGCTGCTCTCGCTCAGCGAAGCGGCTCAGGTGGCCGGACTCGCAATCGCCATCCTGGTGATGGGCCTCGGGCTCGCGGGCACCGCCTCATCTGGCCGAGGCACCGTCCCCGTGACCCAGCAGTCGGGCTACGACCTGGGGCTGGCCTTCGGACTCGCGGGCGCCGCGGTGTTGTTCGCCCTGGTCGGCGACGCACCCGCGGTGGCCGTGTTCGGCGGCTTCGCGGCGCTGACGATGCTGATCAATCTGTTGACCCGGTACACGCCGGCACGCCGCACCGAGAACTTCCTCTAACAGATCCATATCGCATCACTCCTCCCTCGGAAACGGCCCGCTTCGGCGGGTCGTTTCCTTTTCTAGGCCACCAGCACCACCTCGAGCCGACGCGGGCCGTGCACGCCCTCGACCCGGTCCAGCTCGATGTCCGACGTGGCCGAGGGCCCGGAGACGAACGTCAGCGGCCGCCCACTCACCGCCGCATCCTTGAGCGCCGCGACCGCCTGGGGCACGCCCGGGACGATCTGGTCCTCGCGGACCACGCACACGTGCAGGTCGGGAACCAGCGTCAGCCGCCGCGGTCCCTGCCCGGGGCCGCCGTCCAGCACGATCGTGCCGGTGGCGGCGATGGCCAGCGCGCATCCGGTGACCACACCGTCGACGGCGTCCAGCTCCTCGACCGACAGCTCGGGCTCCTCCACGAACTCGAGGCCCTCCTGCGGCCGCCAGCCCGGCTCGAACCCGCGCGCGACGGCCAGGCGCCGCGCACCGTGACGGCCGGCGATGGCGGCCACCGCGGCGGCCACCTCCTCCTCACCCCCGACGCGCGTGACGGTGGCCTTGAAGTCCTCGACGCGCTGGGCCAGCAGCCCAGCCGGGTCGTCGCCGGCCGACGGGGCGCGGTCGTACGCCGCGTCGGCGTCGGGATCCCAGGCCTCGGGCCCCTCCCCCACGTCCCGCGTCGCCGTGCGGACGCGGCGCAGGATCTCGTCACGCGCCTCGCTCACGCCACCACTCCCTGAATGTCTGCTCGGGGGGATCCGGCAGGTCGCGGTGGTCGGTCCAGGGCTTGACCAGGAACGGCAACCGCTTGCCCAGGCGCGCCGCCTTCTGCGCCCGCTCGTACTTGCGCGGGCTGTTGAAGATCCGACCCACAACCTCCATCGCCAGCCGCTCGCCCGCCGGCCCGTCGCCGGCCTTCACGACCTTCTGGCGCAGGTGGATCAGCACCGACGGGATGTCGATCTTCACTGGGCAGACCTCGTAGCAGGCGCCGCACAGGGAGGACGCCCACGGCAGCGTCGTGTGGCCGGCCATCCCGGCCAGCTGGGGCGACAGGATGGCCCCGATCGGCCCGGGGTAGGTGGACTCGTACGCGTGGCCGCCGGTGCGCTCGAACACCGGGCACACGTTCATGCACGCCGAGCACTTGATGCAGTGCAGCGCCGACCGCCCCTCCGGGTCGGCCAGCGCCCGGGTCCGCCCCGCGTCCAGCAGCACCAGGTGGAAGTCGCGCGGGCCGTCGCCCTCGGCCACCCCGGTCCAGATCGAGGTGTAGGGGTTCATCCGCTCGGCCGTCGAGGAGCGCGGCAGCAGCTGCAGCATCACCTCCAGGTCGCTGAACCGCGGCAGCACCTTCTCGATGCCCATGACCGTGATCAGGGTCCCGGGCAGCGTCGTGCACATGCGCCCGTTGCCCTCGGACTCGACCACCCCGACCGAGCCGGTCTCCGCGATCGCGAAGTTCGCTCCGCTGACGCCGACCCCGACGGTCAGGAACTTGCGCCGCAGGTACTCGCGCGCGGCGGCGGTCAGCTCCGCCGGGTCGGACGAGATGTCCTGGTTGCCCGGCAGGCGCTCGCGGAACAGCGCCCGGATCTCCTCGCGGTTGCGGTGGATGGCCGGCACCAGGATGTGCGACTGGCGATCGTTGTCGCCCAGCTGCACGATCAGCTCGGCCAGGTCGGTCTCGATTGCATCGATCCCGTGCAGCGCCAGCGCGTCGTTCAGGCCGATCTCGTCGGTGGTCAGCGACTTGACCTTGACCACCTCGTCGCTGCCCGCGGCCTTGGTCAGGGCGGCCACGATCCCGTTCGCCTCGTCGCCGTCGCGGGCCCAGTGCACGGTGCCGCCGGCCGCTGTGACCGACTGCTCGAGGCGCTCGAGGTGCCGGTCCAGGTGGTCCACCGCGTGCTGCTTGATCCGGGCGCCCGCGTCCCGCAGCTGCTCCCAGTCCTCCAGTTCGGCCACGGCCCCCTCGCGCTTGGCGCGGATGGTGGAGGTGGCCTTGCGCAGGTTGCGCCGCAGCTGACTGTCGGCCAGCGCGTGCCCGGCGGCGGCGGGGAAGCCGGTTGCGGTCATTCGGTGGCCGCCAGGATCTCGGCCAGATGCACGGCCTGCACTCCCGCCCGCTGGAGCGAGAGCCCGCCGCCGATATGCATCAGGCACGAGTTGTCGGCCGCGACGCAGGCCTCCGCGCCGGTGTCCAGGACGTTGCGCGTCTTGTCGGTGAGCATGGCGGCCGACGTGTCGGCGTTCTTCACCGCGAAGGTGCCGCCGAAGCCGCAGCACTGGTCGGAGTCGGGCAGCTCCACGAGGTCGAGCTGGCGCACGTTGCGCAGCAGCCGCAGCGGCGCGTCGCCCACCTTCAGCAGCCGCAGCGAATGGCAGGTCGGGTGGTAGGTCACGCGGTGCGGGTAGGTGGCCCCCACGTCTTCAACGCCCAGCTCCTTGACCAGGAACTCCGACAACTCGAACGTCCTCGCGGCCAGCTCTGCCGTGTCCGGCGCCAGCCGTGGGTACTGGTCGCGCACCATGGCCGCGCAGGAGCCGCTGGGAGACACGACCGCGTCGACCCCTGCCTCGCCGAACGCCCGCGCGAACCGGCGCACCAGCGGCAGCGCCTGCTCTCGGTAGCCGCTGTTGGCGTGCATCTGGCCGCAGCAGGTCTGCTCCTCGGGGAACACGACCTCACAGCCCAGGCGCTCCAGCACCTCGACCGTGGCGATGCCCGTGCGCGGGAACAGCGTGTCGTTGATGCAGGTGATGAAGAGGCCGACGCGCACTACGGGGCATCTTCCCCGAGTGAAGGCGTTCTAGGCCAGTGCGCCGCGGGGCTCGGGCTTGACCAGCGACCGGTCGATCCCGAACTCGGAGCTCTCGAACCAGCGGGTGGCCTCGTCGCCGGACACCGGGCGGCTGAAGAAGAAGCCCTGGGCGGTGTCGCAGCCGTACTCGACGAGCGAGTTCAGGGTGGTCTCGTCCTCGACGCCCTCGGCCACCACGGTCACGCCGAGGTTGTGTGCGAGGTCGACGATCGAATGCACGATCACCGCATCGTCGTGCACGGTGGACAGGGTCGTCACGAAGGAGCGGTCGGCCTTGATCTCGACCACCGGCAGCTTCTGCAGATAGACGAGCGAGGAGTAGCCGGTGCCGAAGTCGTCGATCGAGAGCCGCTCGTTCATGCCCTTGAGCCGCTCCACGAGCCCTGGCACGCTGGTGTCGATCAGCGCGCTCTCGGTGAGCTCGAAGGTCAGCTTGTCCGCCGGCACGCCCCACTTGCTGGTCAGCGCATCGGCCGTCTCGAACAGCGCGGCCCCCTCGGCCAGGCAGCGCGCGCCGATGTTCACGGCCATCGTCAGGTCGAATCCGTCGTCGCGCCAGGCCCGGAGCTGGTGCAGCGCCTCGGCGATGACCCACTCCGTGATGGGCATCAGCAGCTCGTTGCTCTCGACCTCGGGCATGAAGGCGGCGGGCATGAGCAGCTCGCCGCTCGGGTGCCGCCAGCGGATCAGGGCCTCTACGCCGATGGTCCTCCGGGTGCGCAGGTCGATCTTCGGCTGGTAGTGCAGCACCAGCTCGTCGCGCCGCACGCAGTGCCGCAGGTCGCTGAGCAGCGCGAGGCGGCGGGCCGGGGCCTCCTCCTGCTCGGCAGCGAACACCGCGTAGCCCGCGCCGCTGCGCTTGGCGTCGTACATGGCCAGGTCCGCGCGGCGCAGCAGGTCGTCGATGTTGTTCCCGTGCTCGGGAACCAGCGCGATGCCGATGCTGGCCCCGATGTCGAGCTCGTTCCCCTCGATCACGAACGGCACCGCGAGGGCGCGCTCGATCTTCCACGCCACGGCCGCGGCCGCCGAGAGGCCGATGCCCGGTTGCGGCAGGATCCCGAACTCGTCGCCGCCGATGCGGGCCACGGTGTCGCCGTCGCGCAGGCACTCGACCAGCCGCTCGCCCACCTGCTTGAGCAGCGTGTCGCCGTGCTGGTGTCCCAGCGTGTCGTTCACGACCTTGAAGCCGTCCAGGTCGAGGAGCAGAAGGGCCAGCTCGTCCCCCGTCCTGCTGGCCGACTGGATCGCGTGGTTGACGCGATCCTCGAACAGCGCCCGGTTGGGCAGGTCGGTCAGGTCGTCGTGGAGCGCCTGGTACTTCAGCGCCTCCACGTAGGTCTGGCGCTCGGCGATGTTGCGCAGGCAGGCGATCTGGACGCCGCCGGTGCCGAGCTCCACGTGTCTGACGTCGAGCTCGATCGGGAAGCTGGACCCGTCCTTGCGGTGGCCGGAGGCCACGCCGACCCCGCTGCTGACCAGGTCCGTGAAGGGCCGGCCGACGGCGTCCTCCTCCTCGTATCCGAACAACTCGGTCGCGGCGGGGTTGAACGACTCGATCGCCCCGTCGTCGGCCACCGTGACGATCCCGTCGGCCACGTTGTCCAGCACCGAGCGGGTACGCGCCTCGCTGTCGCGGAACCGGTCCCTGAGCCTCGTGACGTCGTCGATCGACTGCCCCAGCGCCTGTGACTTGCTGAACAGGTCGGCGAAGATGGTGATCTTCGCCCGCAGGATGTCCGGCAGGATCGGCGCGAAGATGAAATCCACCGCCCCGCTGGCGTAGGCGATCGCGAGCTGCGCCTCCTCCTCCGTGTGGGCCGTGACGAAGATGATCGGCGTGTGCTGGGACTCCACGCGCAGCCTGATGAGTCGCGCCGTCTCGTAGCCGTCCATCGCCGGCATCTGCACGTCCATGAGGATCACCGCGAACGACTGGTCGATCACCGCCTTCAGCGCGGCCTCGCCGGACTCGGCCTCGACCACGGGGTGGCCGAGCGGCTCGATGATGGCGCCGATGGCCAGCCGCTTGGCCGGGTTGTCGTCGACCACCAGGATGGGGGCATCCGGGCCGCGCGGAGGCAACTCGGAGAGGGTCGGCGGATCGCGGATGGTGGTGGGGGGCGTTACCGGCATTGGCGGGCTCAGGCCGCGGAGGGCCCGGGATCGGGGGTCGGGAACCACTCGCGCAGCGCGGCGAGCAACTGGGCGGTGTTCACGGGCTTGGGGATGTAGTCCGACGCCCCGGCGGCCATGCAGCGCTCTCGCTCCCCGGCCACGACCTTTCCGGTCACGGCGACGATCGGGAGCTCGGCGCAGCCGGGCCGGTCGCGGATGGCGGCCATGGTCTCGTAGCCATCCATGCCCGGCATCATGATGTCCATCAGCACGATGTCGACGTCGTCGTGCTCGCCGAGCATCGTGAGCGCGTCCGGGCCGCTCTGGGCCGACACCACGTCGATGCCGCCTCGTTCGAGCAGCGCCGACAGGGCGAAGATGTTGCGGAACTCGTCGTCCACCAGCAGGACCTTCGTGCCGGCGGCCGCCCCGGTGAAGAACTCATCGGCCGTCCTTGCCGCCTCCAGAGGGGGCTCGTCGGCTGTCATCACGGGAAAGGTCGGCAGCTCTTCGGCCGCGCCATTGGTCGAGGCCCCGTTGACGGCGACCGCGGGGAGCGCCGGCGGCGAGGCCGGGTGCAGTGGCACCTCTACGGACTCCAGCGGCAGGTAGACGGTGAACGTGCTGCCTCGTCCCGGCTCGCTGACCAGGCCGATGTCGCCGCCAAGCAGCTCGACCAGGTCGCGGCTGATCGACAGCCCCAGCCCGGTTCCGCCGTGCTTGCGCGCCGTCGTCCCATCGGCCTGCGCGAACGCCTCGAACATGGTCTTCTGCAGGTCGGGGCGGATGCCGATCCCCGTGTCCACCACGCTGATGGCGATCACCGACGGGGCGAGCTCGAGCCGCTCGCAGGTGGGGTCCCACCCGCCGCTGCTGCGCGCGAGCGTCAGGTTCACGACGCCCTGCTCGGTGAACTTGAAGGCGTTGGAGAGCAGGTTCTTGAGCACCTGGCGGAGCCGGTGCGGGTCGCTGACCATCGTGGAGGGCAGCGCCCCGTCCACGTCCACGCCGAACGCCAGCCCCTGCTCCTCCGCGACGGGCTGGAAGCTCTGGAGCATGCTCTCGCCCAGGTCGGCGATCGACAACTCGACGAGCTCGAGGTTGACGGTCCGTGACTCGACCTTGGCCAGGTCGAGGATGTCGTTGAGCAGCTTGAGCAGATCCACGCCGGAGGAGCGGATGACCGAGGCGAACTGCACCTGGCGGTCGGTGAGGTTGCCGTCGGGGTTGTCCTCGAGCTGCTCGGCCAGCACCAGCAGGCTGTTGAGCGGCGTGCGCAGCTCGTGCGACATGTTGGCGATGAACTCGGACTTGTACTTCGACGAGACGGAGAGCTCGGTGGCCTTCTGCTCGACCAGCCGCTTGGCCTCCTCGACCTCCTGGTACTTGCTCTCGACCTCGTCGTTCTTGCCGGCCAGCAGGGCTGCCTGCTTGCCCAGATCCTCGTTCGACTGACGCAGCTGCTCCTGGCCGGACTGCAGCTCCTGCGCCTGAGACTGCGACTGCTCGAGCAGCTGCTCGGTGACCTGGGTGGCGGCAACGGTGTTCAGCACCAGCCCGATGCTCTCCGTGAGCTGGTCGAGCAGGGACTGGTGTGTGGGGCTGAAGGGGGCGAATGACGCCAGCTCGATGACCGCGCGCACCGATCCTTCGAACAGGACGGGGAGGACGATGATGTTCAGCGGGGTGGCCTCGCCGAGCCCGGAGCTGATGCGGATGTAGTCGGGCGGGACCTCGGTCAGCAGGATGCGCTCCTTCTCGAGTGCGCACTGGCCGACCAGGCCCTCGCCGACGCGAAAGGAGCCGGCCACGTTCTTGCGCTCCTTGAACCCGTAGCCGGCCTGGAACTCCAGCAGCGGCTTGCCGCCGTCGTCCGGGTCCGTGAGCGCGTAGAACACGCCGTGCTGGGCCGACACGAGCGGCGCCAGCTCGGACAGGACCATGTGCGACACCGTCGCCAGGTCGCGCTGGCCCTGGAGCATGCGCGTGAAGCGCTCGAGGTGGGTCTTCAGCCAGTCCTGCTCCTCGTTCTGGCGCATCGTCTCGCGCAGGTTGCGGATCATCTCGTTGAGCAGGTCCTTGAGCACGGCCACCTCGCCGCTGGCCTCCACGCCCACCTGCCGCGTGAGGTCCCCCTCGGTCACGGCGGTGGCCACGTCGGCGATCGCGCGCACCTGGTTGGTCAGGTTCGCCGCGAGCTGGTTGACGTCGTCGGTCAGGTCCTTCCAGACGCCGGCCACCTCCTCGGACTGGGCCTGGCCGCCCAGCTTGCCCTCCACGCCGACTTCACGGGCCACGCGTGTGACCTCGCCCGCGAAGCGGTTGAGCTGGTCGACCATCGCGTTCACGGTGTTCTTGAGCTCGAGGAACTCGCCGCGTACGTCCGCGGTGATCTTCTTGCTGAGGTCGCCGTTGGCCACCGCGGTGGTGACTTCTGCGATGTCGCGCACCTGGCCGGTCAGGTTGCCGGCCATCAGGTTGACGTTGTCGGTCAGCTCCTTCCAGACGCCGCCGACCTCGATCGTGTAGGCGGCCGCCTGGCCGAGCTTGCCCTCGGTGCCCACCTCGCGGGCCACGCGCGTGACCTCGGAGCTGAAGCCGTTGAGCTGGTCGACCATGCCGTTGATCGTGTTCTTGAGCTCCAGCATCTCGCCCTGGACGTCGGCCGAGACCTTCTTGCTCAGGTCGCCGTCCGCGACCGCGCCGATCACGCGCTGCATCTCGTTGCTGGGACGCACGAGGTCCTCGATCATGCTGTTGACCGACTCGATGCAGTCGCCCCAGACCTGGTCGCTGCCCTTGAAGGAGACGCGCTGGGAGAGCTTGCCCTCCTTGCCGACCACGCGGCTGACGCGCTCGAGCTCGGTGCCCAGCGCCTGGTTGGCGCCGATGATCTCGTTGAGGGCGTCCGCGACCTTGCCCGAGGCGCCCGTCCAATGGACAGGCATGCGGGCGGTGAAGTCGCCGGCCTTTACCTTGCTGAGAACGCCCAGAAGTACTTCCTGGTCCGGGCCGTCGGTCACGTCATGGGCGCCGTCGAGCGTCTCGACGGGCGGGGACTCGGTAGGCATGACCTGCGGCACGTCCGATCGGTAACGCTGCGAGGGCCCGGACGGGGCGGAACGGGGACCCTTAAGTTGTCACCATCGGCACAAAGTGCCTCGAGCATTACCCCCTCCCGGGAAGCCTCTTCAGAGCGGGCTCAGGCCAGGGCGCCGCGGGGCTCGAGCACGGTCTTGGCCACGCTGGCCGCCACCTTCTCGGGCGTCAGCCCGACCTCGGCACGCAACAGGTCCGGCTTGCCGTGGGTCACGTACCGGTCGGGCAGGCCGAAGCGCAGCACGCGCACCTCGCCGAGCAGGTCGTGGTCGGCCAGGTATTCCAGGACGGCGGAGCCGAAGCCGCCCGACAGCACGTTCTCCTCGACCGTGACCAGCACGTCGTGCTCGGCTGCCAGCGAGGCGATCAGCTCGGCGTCCAGCGGCTTGGCGAAGCGGGCGTCCGCCACCGTGGGCTCGACGCCGTGCTCGGCGGCCAGCACGTCCGCCGCGCCCAGCGCCACCGGGACGCCGTAGCCGTAGCCCAGCAGGGCCACGCGCTCGCCCTCGCGGAGGGTCTCGCCGCGGCCGATGGGCAGCACCTCCGGCTTGGAGGGCAGCGGCACCCCCTCGGCGGCACCGCGCGGGTAGCGCAGCCCGAACGGGCCCTCGTGGTCCAGGGCCGTGTGCAGCAGGTGGACGAGCTGGGCCTCGTCGCGGGGCGCCCCGAGCACCATGTTCGGGAGCGCGCGCAGGTAGGAGATGTCGAACGCGCCGTGGTGGGTCGGCCCGTCGTCGCCCACCAGGCCGGCGCGGTCCATGGCGAACACCACGTCCAGGTTCTGCAGGCAGACGTCGTGCACGATCTGGTCGAACGCGCGCTGGAGGAAGGTCGAGTAGATGGCCGCCACGGGCTTGGCCCCCTGGAGCGCCAGCCCGGCGGCGAACAGGATGGCGTGCTGCTCGGCGATGCCCACGTCGTAATAGCGGTCGGGCATGGCCTTCTGGAGGATGTCCAGGCCGGTGCCGGAGTTCATGGCGGCGGTGATGCCGATCACGCGCTCGTCACGCTCGGCTTCAGCCACCAGGGCGTCGCCGAACACCTTGGTGTACTGCGCCGGGGCCGGGTTGGGGTCCTTGGCGGGCGCCTTGGGCTTGACGGCGGGGGCGCCGTTCACGATCGAGGCGGGCTTGGCCGCATGCCAGGCCTCCATGCCCTCGAGTCCGCCCTCCTCGGCCGGCTCGAAGCCCTTGCCCTTGACCGTCGAGCAGTGCACGACCACGGGCCGGTCGGCGTCGAGCGCCTCCTTGAGCGCCTCGCGCACGGCCTTAACGTCGTGGCCGTCGATGACGCCCATGTAGGCCAGGTCCAGCTCCTCGAACAGCAGCCCCGGCGCCCAGTAGGCCTTCAGCGACTCCTTGACGATCGGGCCCAGGCGCTCGATCCGGTCGCCGATGCCGGCGGGCAGGCGGGTGATGCGGCTCTCGACGCCCTCGCGCGCGTGGTAGAGCTTGGGGTTCATCCGCGCGCGGTTGAAGTAGCGGTTCAGCGCCCCCACGTTCGGCGCGATCGACATGCCGTTGTCGTTCAGCAGGATCACCATCGGCAGGCCCATGCCGCCCGCGTGGTGCAGCGCCTCGTAGGCCACGCCGCCGGTCAGGGCGCCGTCGCCGATCACGGCCACGACCTTGCCGTCC
>DASQLM010000122.1:0-9494 GCA_035630015.1 Thermoleophilaceae bacterium
CGTCGTTCCTCGCGGGCCAGCTCGATCAGCTTCAGCCGCTTGAGCTGGTTCACGTGGTAGCTCACGTTGGCCAGCGGCAGGCCGATCTCCTCGGCCAGCTGGGTGGGGCTGGCGGTGCGCTGCTCGAGGATGCCGAGGATCCGCACCCGCACCGGATGCGCCATGGCCTTGACCACGGCCGCATCGGTCACATTCGCCATCGGTTTCAACTGGCAGTCCTTGGCCGGTCAACCAAACGAGGCGCGGACCTTACACCCGCTGGGGCGCCCCTCTAGACGCTCAGGCGCTCCCGGGACGTGGAGCTCGAGCCCAGGCCGCGCATCTCGCCCGCCTCGGCCAGGCCGGTGCGCGGCATGTTCACGTAGATGGCCTCGTGGTCGCCGGCGCGGATCGTGTAGGTCTCGTGCCAGATGCCCACGTTGCCGTTCAGGCCGATCTTGCGGAAGTAGCGCTGCCAGACGGGCTTGTGCCGGCGAGCGGGGTCGTTGGCGTACGCCTCGAGGTCGTCGTAGCTGCGCCAGTACTGGATGACGGTGGGCGACAGCGGCGAGGCCAGCAGCAGCCGCCAGCCCAGCAGCGGCGGGTTGGGCGCGGCGTCCAGCTCGCGCAGCATCAGCGGCATGGCCACGAACACCGGCCACCACTCCCACACGCGCCACGGCTTGTTGATGCGCATGCCGATCAGGAAGACGACGAAGTCACCCTCGATGTCGGCGGCGAAGCGACCGGCATGGACGCGCGGGCCCATGTGCCGACCCTACTTCCGCAGCGCCTGCACTGCGGCCGATTGCTCGGCGGTCATGCCGTCGATCGGCTCGCCGTCCCAGGACACGTCCTCGTACATGGCCACCTGCAGCTTCTCGTGCTCCTTGAGGCTCAGCCGCTCGTGGTGACAGAAGGCCAGGAACGAGTACAGGTTGGGGATCTGGTCGTGCCAGCCGCGGTCCGAGCCGCGCACCTTGACCAGATCGTGGATGGTGCCCGGCGCGCCCTTGAGCCCGTCGTCGAACATGCCGGCCAGGACGGCAAAGTCCAGCTGGGTCAGGCGCCCGGGCGGGACCATCTCCAGCTCGCGTGAGGGGTCGGTGATGCCGCCGGCCAGCTCCTCGTCCTCCATCAGCAGGGTGCCGTCGGTGGGCCGCGGGTTGCACTCGATGATCACCAGGCCGTCCTCGGCGTCAACGAAGTCCAGCGACATCTGACCCGTGTAGTCGAGCTCCTCCCCCAGCTTCTGCACCGCCTTCAGCGACTCGCTGCCGTCGATGGACTCGAACTGGATGCCGGTGGAGTGGTGGAACTGGCGCGGGGCGCGGTACATGCAGTGCGCGGTCACGCGCCCCTCGTGCAGCGTCGAGTAGGTGCACACCATCGGCCCGTCCACGAACTCCTGCACCAGCCACGGCTGGTCGTCGGTCGGGTGGATGTCGTCGATGTCCACCCGGCCGGCCAGCGGACCCGTGTTGGTCAGCAGCGTCACGCCGCCACGCGAGAACACGCCGCGGCCGAAGTAGTGCGGCCAGCGCGTGACGGCCTCGTGCAGCTCCTCGTCGCTGTGCACGGTCACGCCCACGGGCGCGCGGATCTCCAGCTGCTCGACCATGACCTCGAACGAGTGCTTGTCGTGCAGCCGCGCCAGCGCCTCGAACGTGCCGGCGTACAGCTTCGCGCCACCGGACTCCACCGTCGGGCGGTGGCAGGCCAGGTAGAACACGTCCTCCCACGCGGGCACGATCAGGTCGATGCCGTGCTCGCGCGTGTAGTCGGCCACCTCCTGCACGAACCGCTCGGTGGAGAACTTGGGCGCCGAGGTGACCAGGTGGCCCTTCACGTAGCGCGAGTGGCTGCCCGGCGCGGTCGAGTAGGTGTCGGACGCGTAGACCTCGTGGCCGGACCGCGCCAGCCTCCGGATGATCGCGAGGGCAAACGGCATCCGGGCGCTGGTCACGAGGATCTTCATGGCCGCAACCCAACAGCAACCGGGCCGTCAGTACAACACCCGTCGAGGCGCTTCTCCGCGACTGCGCACAACCTTCCGCGTGCCATTCGTCACATTCGCTCCCGAAACCGCAAGAGTCCAGCCAAAACGCTCAAGGCGGAGGAAGCTGGGGTCGACTCGCGAACCGAGGAGAACTGGCCCCACGGCCAGAGATCGACCGCCCCGATGCCCGCCCCAGCCTCTTCCCGTGAGCCGATCGGCTCAGAGCCGGATCCCCTTCCCGGCGGGTTCGACGCGCCCCTGGCCATCCGGGCGCTCGAGGCCGCCGGCACCGGCGTCTGCATCGCCGACGCCCGCCGCCCGCTGCTGCCGCTGGTGTGGGCCAACGAGGCGTTCAGCCGCCGCACCGGCGTCCCGCTGAACGAGATCTCGGGCGGCAGCTGCCGGGTTCTGCAGTGGTCGGACATGGACCCCTCGGACCTGGCGGACATGCTCGCCCGCCTGCGCGAGGGCGAGTCGCCGGTCGTCGAGCTCAAGCACCGCCGGCGCCGCCACGGCACCAGCCGCATCTCCTTCTCCCCCGTGACCGACGCCGACGGCGAGCTGACCCACCTGATCGGCGTCCACGAGTCCATCGCCGCCGACACCGACGGCACGGCCCACCCGCACGTGCCCAACCACGACTCGCTGACCGGCCTGCCCAACCGCGTGGTGCTGCTGGACCGCCTGGGCCAGGCCGTGGGCCGCCTGCGCCGCCGCGGCGGCACCGTGGGCCTGCTGTTCCTGGACGTCGACGGCTTCAAGCAGATCAACGACCGCTACGGCCACGGGGCGGGCGACGACTTCCTGCGCGAGGTCCCCCGGCGGCTCCGGTCGGCCCTGCGCACCGACGACACCGTGGCCCGGCTGGGCGGCGACGAGTTCGTGATCCTGCTGGAGGACAGCGGCGCCGAGGCCGGGACGATCCAGGTGGCCGAGCGCGTGCTGCACGCCTTCGAAGCGCCGTTCGTGCTGGGCGAGGAGCAGCTGGCGCTGCGGGTCTCGGTGGGCATCGCGGTGGCCGACTCGGCCGACGAGAGCCCCGAGCGCCTGGTGGCCAACGCCGACGTGGCGATGTACCGGGCCAAGCACGCCGGCGGCGACGGCATGGCGCTCTACGACTCGAGCCTGCGCGAGCGCGCGAACGAGCGCATCGGGCTGGCGCACGACCTGCGCGCCGCCATCGGCACCGACCAGCTGTCGCTGCACTATCAGCCGATCGTGGACCTGGGCTCGCAACGGGTGACCGCCGTCGAGGCGCTGGTGCGGTGGGAACACCCCATCCGCGGCCAGGTCGCGCCCGACGAGTTCGTGCGCCTGGCCGAGGAGACCGGGATCATCGTGGAGCTGGGCCGCTGGGTCCTGGACCGCGCCTGCACCGAGTTCGCCGCCGCGCTGGACGAGGCGGGCGACAAGCGGGTGGAGCTGGCGGTGAATCTCTCGCCGCGCCAGCTGGCCGACGTCGGCCTGCCCGAGGTGCTGCGCGAGGTCATGGTCCGCACGGGCCTGGGCCGCGGGCGCATCGCCCTGGAGATCACCGAGACCGCCCTGACCCACGAGTCCGACTTCCCCGCCGAGCGCCTGTGGGCGCTCAAGCAGGAGGGCGTGCGGATCGTGCTCGACGACTTCGGCTCCGGCTACTCGTCGCTGGGCCACCTGCGCCGCTTCCCCATCGACGCCATCAAGATCGACCGCTCCTTCGTGGACGGGCTGGGCACGCCCTCGCGCGACGCCGCCATCGTGGGCGCCATCCTGCCGATGGCGCGCGCCCTCGACCTGGAGGTCGTGGCCGAGGGCGTGGAGTCCGAGAGCAAGCTGGCGCACCTGTACGCGCTGGGGTGTCGCCACGCGCAGGGCTACCTGTTCGCCCGGCCCGCCCCGATGGCGGAGATCGCCCCGCTGGTCCACAGGGCGGCCAGCGCCGCCGCCGAGCGGCCCGCCCACCCCGAGCTGAACGCCCATCAGTCGCGCTTCAAGGCCGCGCTGGCCGGCGGTGACGCCGAAGAGGCCGCCCGCACCATCCACGCCGCCCTGGCCGCAGGGTTCGACGGGCTGGCCATCCAGGCCCAGGTGATCGGCCCCGCGCTGCACTACATCGGCGACGAATGGCAGCTGGGCCACCTCGGCGTGGCGGACGAGCACCTGGCCACCGCGATCGCCGAGCGCTCGCTGGCGCTGGTGTTCGAGGCCATGAACGGCCAGGACGGGGAGAAGCGCGGCCGCGTCGTGCTGGCGGCCGTGGAGGGCGAGCAGCACGTGCTCGGCTTGCGGATGACCTCCGACGCCCTGACCGCAGCCGGCTTCGAGGTGGTCTACCTGGGCGCCGACGTGCCGGAGGAGTCGCTGCTCAAGGCCGTCGAGCGCCACTCGCCCCAGACCGTGTGCCTGACCGCGACCGTCCCCGCCGGCGCGCGCGCCATCGTCGCCGCCAGCCGCAGGCTGCTCTCGCGCCACCCCGAGCTGCGGGTCGTGGCCGGCGGCCCGGCCGTGCCCTCCACCGCGCTGCGCCGCTCGGGCGTGCAGGTGGCCGAGACCGTCGAGGAGGCCGTGGCGATCGTCGAGCACGGCGCGGCAAACCCGGTAGTTGGCGCAAACGGTCTCCTTGCGGCTGGCTAGATCGAGGGTTCCGGGGCTACATTCGCGCCGATGTACGTCTCCATGTCGCGACTGCGTGTTCCACGCGAACGTGCCGACGAGCTGGTCTCGGCGTTCCGCCGCCGTGCCCACCTGGTGGATGACGCCGACGGCTTCGTAGACCTGGAGGTGTGGCGCTCCGACCGCGACTCGGACGAGCAGACGGCCGAGCTGGTCATGGTCAGCCGCTGGCGCGAGCGGGAGTGCTTCAAGGCCTACATGCGCAGCGCCGAGCACCGCGAGTCGCACGAGCGGATCGACCCCGAGCTGGGTGACGCCATCAAGCTCGAGCGGCTGGAGCACCTGAGCACGTACGAGGTCGTGGCCCGGTGAGCCCGGGCGAGCACCCCGACCAGGCCCACCCTCCCCCCGACCGGGCCCAGCTGCCGGGCGGAGCCGAGCTCGAGCTGGAGCCGGTGGCCCGGGAGATCTGCAGCCGCTACTACAGCGAGTACGACGACGAGGACGGCCGCTACGGAAAGCGCGGCCGCGCCTGGTGCGTGCACGACAACCAGCACATCGTGCACTGGGCGGCGCTCGACCTGAGCCAGTACACCGACCTCAACGCCCAGCTGGAATGGCTCGGGCGCCTGCTGCACGCGCGCGAGTTCCCGATGGACCGGTTCGTGCGCAACCTCGAGCTAGCGTCGGCCGTGGTGGGCGAGCAGGGCGGCGAGGCCGGCGCCCTGTCCGAGCGCCTGGCGCGCGCGGCGCGCGAGTTCCAGCCTCCGGCCTAGGCGGCCAGCGCGGCGCGGTCGTGCGGCGCGTCGTAGTCCAGCTCGGGCCCGACCGGCACGATCCGGCTGGGGTTCAGTTGCGGGTGGGTCATGTCAGGTGGTAGCGCCCGGGCTCGGCCCGGAAGCCGGACGAGCCGTCCGCCGTGACCCAGTCGCGGATGGTGGTGGACTCGCGCTCGAAGCTGGCGCCGGAGGGCTCGGTGGTATCGGCCATGCCCTGCACGTTCTCTCCGGTTCACGTTCCCTTCACACGCCGATCACGCCGCCTTCACCCGCCCGCCGGGCCGCGGGGGCACCCTCGGGGGGTAATGAACGAGAGAACGATCGAAAAGAGCTGGCGCTACGGCCAGCTGGTGTTCGTGGCGCTGGTCACGGCCTGCCTCCTGACGTTCGTGTTCGAGCACGCAACGAATGGATTCGCGGGCCTGGCGGGCATGGTGGTCTGGTCTCTCTGCGCCGGTTTCGGCCTGGAGTTCGTGTGCGCCTTCTGGAGCGGGCGGGCGAACGGCTCGGGGCGGCGCAGGTCGATCCACCACTGAGTTCGGTTAGCCACACCTGAAACGCCCGAGGTGATGGTACGTTGGGCTGACGATGCACTCGCGTCGTTCGGACATCCTCAAGGCCTCTCCGCCGATGTTCGAGTCGCGCACCCTGGATCGCCTCACGCGCGTGCATCCGATCGTTCCGCCGCTGATCTTCATCCCGGCCATCGCAGTTACGTTCGCGCTGGGCCAGGAGGGCATCGCGCCGCTTCCGGTGGTCGCGTGGCTCTTGGGCGGCTACCTGATCTGGTCGCTGACCGAGTACTGGATGCACCGGGTGATCTTCCACTTCGAGCCCGAGCACGGAGTCGGCGCGCGCCTGCACTGGATGATCCACGGCGTGCACCACGACCACCCCAACGACCCGATGCGGCTGGTCATGCCGCCGTCGGTCAGCGTGCCGCTGGCACTGGGGTTCTGGGCCTTGTTCCACGTGGTGTTCGGCGGCCAGAACGCGGACCTCGTGGCCTGCGGCTTCCTGGCCGGCTACCTGACCTACGACATGACGCACTACTACCTGCACCACCGCCAGGCCCGCACGCGCTTCGGCAAGCTGTTCTACGAGCTGCACATGCGCCACCACTTCCAGGACGACACCCGGAGCTTCGGGGTCAGCGTTCCCTGGTGGGACTACGTTTTCCGTACGAACGCCCGCCGCGCGCGCCGGCCCTGACGCGTCTGGCGCGCAGGCGCCACCTGACCTAGATTTGTGTCACCCCACCGGGGGACACGATGACGCACCTGGGCCACGCCGATATGACCGCGGTACTGGACCTCGTGGGCACGGCACACTCGTTCTCGACGATGCCGGCCTTCCGCGAGGGGATTCTCCCCGGCCTGCGCGAGCTGGTGCCCTGCGACCTGGTGGGCTACAACGAGGTCGACAACCGGAGCGGGCGGTCGCTGGTGTTGCTGGACGAGCCCGAGCGCCAGCTGGACGACGTCGAAGAGACCCTGCCGCGGCTGGCCCACCAGCACCCGGTGATCATGCGCCAGGCCGCCGGACGGCACGAGACCGTGGCCATCTCCGACTTCCTGACCACCCGCCAGTTCCACCGGCTGGAGCTGTACGACGAGATCTACAAACCGCTCGGGGCCGAGGACCAGATCGCGTTCGGGCTCCCCGGCGACGTGGTCGTGGGAATCGCCTTCAACCGCGCCCGCCGCGGCTTCGCCGCCCGCGACCGCGACGTGCTGGAGGCCATCCGGCCCCACATGGCCGCCGCGTTCCGCGCGACCCGGGCGCGGGAGCGGGCCGCCGCCCTGGTCACCGCCCTGAAAGAGGGGGTCGAGCGCGCCGGGGGCGCGGTGGTGATGCTCGACCGCGGCAACCACATCGAGCACGCGGACGCCGCCGCGCGCCACCTGCTGGCCGCGTACGCCGGGCCGGGGCTGCCCCCGGCGGCGGTGGGCGAGTGGCTTGGCGGCGGCCCCGCATCGGCGTCGCTGGAGCTGGCCGGTGACCGCGGGACGCTGACCGTCAGCCACTCGCGCAGCGGCGATACGGCGGTTCTGCTGCTCGAGGAACGGCGTGCGGGGCCCGAGCCGGCCCGCCTGCGCTCACTGGGCCTGACGTTGCGGGAAGCCGAGGTCCTCTGCCTGGTTGCCATCGGCCGCACGAACGATCAGATCGCCGACGCGCTGGTGATCAGCAAGGGCACCGTGCGCAAGCACCTGGAGCGTGTCTACGGCAAGCTCGGCGTGCACTCGCGCACGGAGGCGGCCGCGCGCGCCCACGATGTAGCCTGACCCATCGCCGAGCCGCTCTCTCCCTCCGACCTGTCCGCGATCCAGGCCGAGCGCGGACCCGTGCTGATGCACGTCGGCGGCATCTGCGTCTTCGACGGGCACGTTCCGCGCGAGGCCGTGGTCAAGCGCGTGCGCGAACGGGTCCACCTGATCCCCCGCTACGCGATGCGCCTGGACGAGGCGCCGCTGGGGCTGGCCAACCCGGCCTGGCAGGACGACACCTCGTTCGACCCCGACCGGCACATCCGCCGCGTCGCCCTCCCGGCGCCCGGCGGCGATGCCGAGCTGTGCGAGCTGGTGGGCCACCTCCTGTCCGAACCGCTGGACCGCAGCCGCCCGCTGTGGCAGATGACGCTGGTCGAGGGGATGGCCGATGGCCGCACGGCGCTGGTGGCCAAGATGCACCACGCGCTGGTGGACGGCATGGCGGCCGTGGACGTGAGCACCGTGATCCTGGACCCCGGCCCCGAGCCGCTGGACATCCAGCCCCCACCCCGGACCCCGCCGTCCAAGCCCGGCCGCGCTGCCCGCCTGGACGGGCTGACCCGGCTGGCCTCCGCGCAGCTGGCCCTCCCGCGCAGCCTGGCCCGCGAGGCAGTGAGCCGCACGATGGACCCGCGCACCTACGCCAGCCAGCTCAAGGGCGCCGCCCAGCTGGCCGGCGAGCTGGCGCGGGTGCGCCCCCAGGCGCCCGACACGCGCCTGAACGCCGCCATCGGGCGCGAGCGCGTGTTCGCGCTGGCGCGCTGCACGCTCGAGGAGATCAAGTCGGTGCGCCGGGCCACCGGGGCCACCGTCAACGACGTGCTGCTCACGGTGGTGGCGCTGATGCTCTCGCGCTTCCTGGGCCCTGACGCGCCCGACCACGCCGTCGCGCTGGTGCCCGTCTCGGTCCGCACCGCCGCCGACGACGGCGAGCTGGGCAACCGCATCTCCACCGTGTTCGTGGACCTGCCGCTCAGCGGCGCGCCACTGGAGCGCCTCGAGCGGGTCAGCGCGGCCATGGACGACGTCAAGGGCTCGGCCCAGGTGCGCGCGGGCGCGCTGATCGTCGGCGCGACCGGCCTGGCCCCGCCCGTGGTGTCCTCCCTGGCCGTGCGGGCCATGAGCGGCCCGCGCATGTTCAACCTGGTGGTCTCCAACGTGCCCGGCCCGATGCAAACCTTCTACCTCGATGGCGTCCCCCTCCGCGAGGTCTACCCCGCCGTGCCGCTGAACCCGCGCAACCAGGCGCTGTCGATCGGGATCGTCAGCTACGACGGCAACGTGGGCTTCGGCCTGCTGGGCGACCGTGACGCGATGGGCGACATCGGCGACGCCGCGTCGGGCCTCGAGGCCGCCGTGGCCGAGCTGGTGGCCGCCGCGGCCTAGTGGACGTTCTGGGCTTCCGGGTCGCCCGGCACCGCCTCCACGAGCGGGTGGGCGACGCGGAGACCGCCGCGGTGGTGGGCCTGCAGGACACGCCGCCCGGAACGGCCGCTCTGGCTCTGGCCGCGCGTGCCGACGTCGCGCCCGAGGCGCTCGACGAGCTGGTGATCGTGCCCAGCGTCCGCGGCGCGCCGCTGGCCGTCGCGCCGCGCGACCTGGCCGTGTTCACCGTGGGCCTCGACCCTCCCGACGAGGAGGCGGCCAAGGCGGTGACCGGCAACGCGTGGAAGGCGCTGGACGGGGTGAGCGCCCTCGAGGCGCTCGACCGCGTCAGCGAGGCGGTGCGGGAGAGCCTGGCGGATGGCCCCCTCCCCCGCGACGACTTCCACCAGGCGCTGCGCGAGCGGCTGCCGAAGCAGCTGCTGTGGTGGTGCAAGGGCTGCCAGAGCCACCACGTGCACCCGTCGTTGTGGCGGGCGACCGGCATCC
>DASQLM010000123.1:0-11163 GCA_035630015.1 Thermoleophilaceae bacterium
GAGGCCAGCCGCCCGCGCTGCAGCAGCTTGGTCATCACGTTCGACACGTACTCGCACGCGATGTGCGCGCCGCCCAGCTGCGCGACCGAGTCGTCGCCGTAGCCCAGGAAGATGCGCTCGTACAGCTTGGCCGCGCGCTCGCCCTCCTCACCGTCGAACGGCCGGGCGGTGCCTGCGCTGTCGGCGGCGAACTCGTCCAGGTACAGCCGCCGCAGCGTGCCCTGGTAGCGCGAGTAGCGGGCGAACAGCGCCCCCTTCACGGTCTCGGGCAGGTCCACGAGCCCGAACACGGGCGAGTCGAGGTTCGTGAAGTGGGGAGCCAGCGCGGCGCGCTCTGACTGGCTGAAGCTCTCGACGGGGTAGTCCATGCCTGGGGTGGGCCAGCATAGAGAGGCCTCCGGCGGCGGCCCCTTCTCGCCCCTAGGCCAGCCTGCGGTCCAGCACGCACTCCATGATCGGGTCGCCGTCGTCGTCGACCTGGGCCTTCTCCACCTTGAGCTCGATCCGGCGGCCGTCGATCTCCAGCGTGGCCAGCTGGTTGTCGAACCACGGGCCGCCGTCGACGCGGCGCCAGCGGATCGAGGGGTCGCTCACGCCGGCGGCTCGCGCCAGCGCGCGGGTGATCGCCGCGACGGGCCGGGTGAACATGGCCTTGATCGCCCGCCGCTCGCGGGCATCGAGCGGGTTGCGCATGGGCGAGCACACGGCCTGGTAGACGGCGCTGCGCACCCCGGCGTCGGCGCGGAAGGCGACCTCGGCCAGGTACGCGTGGTGCACGTCTCCGGACAGGGTCACGATGCTGGCCGGGGCATCGCCGCGCTCGCCGGCTCCCACCGAGCGCTGGATCTCGGCCAGGCGCTCGAACGACTCCTGGAACGCCGCCCAGTGCTCGAGGTCCACGTCCTGGCGGATCTTCTCGGCCAGCTTCGCGGCCGGCCCGCCCCAGGCGCCGGCGCAGACGGCCTCGTTCCAGGCCTCCAGGTGGTGCATGCCCTGCCCCAGCAGCCACGGCAGGGACGTGGCGATCAGCAGGTGGTCGAAGCCGCCGGTGGCGTGGTCCTCGACCCACTGCCACTCGTCGCCGTCCAGCATCGAGCGGTTGCCCTCCTCCAGCTGGCGGCCGCAGCGGGAGTCGATCACCAGCACGCGGGTCCGGCCGACGTCGCGGTAGAAGCTCCAGCGGCTGTAGCCCGCCTCGCGGTCCGAGCCGCGGGCGTACTCGCGGAGCACTGTGGTGCCGTCGGTGAGCTTCTGCAGGCGGCCCAGGACACCATCGTGGTCGGCCTCGTCGGGGCTCAGGTTCCCGATGTGCTGGTAGACCCAGTAGGACATCAGGCCAGCCTTGATGTGCCCGTCCCACCAGTGCGTCTTGCGGATCTCCTCGACCCACGCGGCCGAGGTGTTCCAGTCGTCGTGGATGTCGTGGTCGTCGAAGATCATGGCCGACGACACGGTGGACAGCAGCCAGCGCGTGACCGGCTCGCTCCACGACTCGTAGTAGAGCTTGCAGTACTCCTCGTAGTCCAGCGCGATGCAGCCGGGCTCCTGATCGGTGTCGCGCCGCTGCTCGATGAACTGCGCCGTCTCCGGCGAGACCTCGTCGGCGTAGATCTGGTCGCCCACCCAGAGCAGCAGGTCAGGCCAGGTGCTCGGGTCCTGGTCGCGCATGCGCAGTGCCGTGGTGCGCAGTGCGTCCACCTCGCGCCCGCGGTCGTCCTCGTCCTTGGGCAGCGAGAAGGGCT
Source organism: Thermoleophilaceae bacterium (assembly GCA_035630015.1). Taxonomy (GTDB): domain Bacteria; phylum Actinomycetota; class Thermoleophilia; order Solirubrobacterales; family Thermoleophilaceae; genus JAAYBF01. The sequence continues at coordinate 1,743 of DASQLM010000123.1, forward strand.
CGTCATGGGGCACGGCCACCCGGCAGGAGCCGAACGCCACCGTGGGGCGGATGTCATCCGTGTAGGTGCGGATGAAGCTGCCCGGGAGCTCCGAACCCTTCATGGGCCAGACCAGCCGGCCATCCAGCTCGACCCCGTACTCGTACGTGGTGCCGGGCTTGAGGTCGCGGATCTGGACCACGCCGTAGTGGTGACCCTCGATCGCGAACGTGGGGGCAGTCGAGCCCAGCACCTGAACCTCGCACGGCTCGTCGGTCTCGACCCACACCACGGCGTCGGTCTTGTCGACGTAGCGCAGCAGGGGTCCGAGGACGAGGTCGGCCATGGCGCAGGTCATATCCGATCCGCCGCCCCCCCGGTATTACGCGTTGGTTGGGCCGGGTCAGCCGTCGGCGAGCAACTGCGCCGCCAGCGTCCCGGTCATCCAGTCCTCGATCTCGTCCAGGGTCCACCCGTGCTCGGCCCACAGCGACCGCCACACCGCGGGATGCGTGACCGAGGCGAAGATGGAGCCGCCACGCTCGGGGGCCAGGCCCGCGCGCAGGTGCCCGCCCTGGGCGATGTGCTCGACCAGCCCGCGCGTTCCCGCGCGGTGGCGCCGCATCCCCTCCGCCAGCACCTCGGCGATCTCGGGCTCGGTCGGCGCGGCCGCCTGGATGGCCTCCTGCAGCCTCCCCGCGCGCTCGTCGTCGACGAACGCGCGCACGATCTGCACGCCGAAGCGCACCATCTGGCGCGGGTCGTCGGTGCCCCGGATGCGCTCCCACTGCTCCCGGACCCCGGCCTTGGCGTCCATGGTGTCCGCCACGGTCCGCAACAGCATCCCCTTGGAGCCCACCGAGGAGTAGATGGTCTGGACGGCCACGCCTGCCTCGGCGGCGATGTCCTTGATCGAGGTGGTGGCGAAGCCGCGCCCGGCGAACAGCCGCGCTGCCGCGTCCAGGATCTCCTGGCGGGTCTCCGCGGCCTGGCGCTCGCGGCGGGATTGCTTGACAGCGGTCGGCATCGGGGTTACTTCTAGGCCTAGAACGTAATTCTATTGAAAGGAACCAGACTCCAGTGAACACTGTAGCGGCACAGACCTATCCGCACACGATCGACGACGGAGCCGGCAGCCGCATGACCTTCCTGCGCCGCAGCGCCGACGCGCTGGAGCTCACCTCCACCGTCGCCCCGGGCGCGGGCCCGCCCATGCACGTGCATCACCTGCAGGAGGAGAGCGTGACCGTGCGCGAGGGCCGGGTGGGCTACACCATCAAGGGCCAGGAGGAGCGCTTCGCCGGGCCCGGCGAGAGCGTGACCTTCCCCGCGGGCGTGGAGCACACCTTCCGCAACGCGGGCGACGCCGACCTGGTCGTCGACGGAACCGTCAGCCCCCCGCTGAACTTCGAGTGGTTCCTGAGCCGCGTGTACGAGTCCACGGCCGCGGCGGGGGGCGAGCGCCCGCGCACCTTCGACTCCGCCTACCTGATGACGCGCTACGGCAGCGAGTTCGCGATCACCGACATCCCGGCTCCGGTACAACGGCTGGTGTTCCCGGTGGTGGCGGCCGTCGGCAGGCTGGCCGGCCTGGGGCGCCGCTTCGCGGGCGCGCCGGAACCCGTCACGCGGTAGTTCGCGCGCCCGGCCGGGGTACGGTGTGGGCGTGGACCTCGAGCCTGCGATCCGGACGATCGGCACCGAGATCCACGACGCCCTTCCCCGGCCGTCGCGCAACCCCGTGAAGGTCGTGGACGCACGGGCCATGGAGATGGCCTCGCGGGACGAGGAGCTGCGCTCGGCCCTGTTCCGGCTGGTGGACGTGACACCGGCGTGCCGCTCCACCGCGGACCTGTCCCGGCACCTGACCGCGTACCTGGAGGAGGTGCCGGACCGCCCGCCGGCGCTGGACGCGGCGCTCCGCGCGGCCCATGCCCCGGGCGGGGCGCGGGCGCTGGGGCGCGCGACCGCCGTAGGGGTGCGCCACATGGCCCACCGCTTCATCGCCGGCGAGACCCCGAAGAAGGCGCTGGGCGAGTTCCAGCGGCTGTGGGAGGCGGGGGTGGCCAGCTCGGTGGACCTGCTGGGCGAGGCCACGGTGACCAGTTCCGAGGCCGACCACTACGCGGCCCGCTGCCGCGACGCGCTGGACACCGTGGCCCCGGCCGCGGCCCGCTGGCCCGCGCGCGAGTCGCTGGAGCGCGACTCGCTGGGCCCCATCGCCCGGGCCAACGTCTCGGTGAAGATCTCCGCGCTGACCCCCCACATGCGCCCGGAGGCCCCGCACGTGGGCCGCGAGGACGCCGGCGCGCGGCTGCGGCCGCTGCTGCGCCGCGCCAAGGAGCTGGGCGCCTACCTGCACATCGACATGGAGTCGGTGGACTCGCTGGAGACCACCTTCGACCTGATCTTCGGTGTGCTGGGCGAGGACGAGTTCCGCGACGGGCCCGAGGCGGGGCTGGTGCTGCAGGCCTACCTGCGCGAGTCGCCGCAGCAGCTGGAACGGGTGCTGGACTTCGTCCGCGGCGCCGGCCGCACCACCCCGCTGACCGTACGCCTGGTCAAGGGCGCCTACTGGGACCACGAGCTGGTGGAGGCCCGCCAGCACGGCTGGAGCGTGCCCGTGTTCGAGGTCAAGGCCGATTCGGACCGAAACTTCGAGGCGCTCACCCGCGAGCTGCTGCAGGCGCGCGCCGGCGGTGACGGGGTGCGCGTGGCGGTGGCGTCGCACAACCTGCGCTCGGTGGCCCACGCCATCGCCTGCAACCGCGCGCTGGGCGGGGCCGACGGCGACGTGGAGCTCCAGGTGCTGCGGGGGCTGGGGGACGAGCTGCAGCACTCGCTGTCGGCCAACGGGCTGCGCGTGCGCGCCTACTGCCCGGTCGGGGACCTGGTCGCGGGCATGGCCTACCTGGTCCGGCGGCTGCTGGAGAACACCTCCAACGACTCGTTCCTGGGCGACCAGCAGCGGGGCGTGCCCATCGGCGAGCTGCTGGCGGCGCCGTGAGGGGGCCCGGTCGCCGAAGTGTCCTGCCCTGGTGTCGCTCTACGACACCCATCCAGGACGCTTGGTGCCGAGGCGGGCCGGCGGCATGACCGCCCTCTCCGACTTCACCAACGAGCCGGTGGCCGAGCTGCGGCGCGCGCCCGCCCGCGACCGGCTGCTGGACGCGCTGCGGGACCTCGACGCCACGCTGCCGCTGGAGGTGCCGATCCTGATCGGCGGCGACCGCGGCGCGACCGCGGGCCTGACGTCCACCGACCCCGGCGAGCCCGAGCGGGTGGTGGCCACCGCCGGCATGGGCGGCGCCGCCGATGCCGATGCCGCCGTGCAAGCCGCCACGCGCGGCTTCCGCGACTGGGGCGCCCGCCCGGCCGCCGAGCGGGCGACGGTGCTGCGCGCCGCCGCGGCGGAGCTGCGCGAGCGCCGGGCCGAGCTGGCCGCGCTGATGGTGCGCGAATGCGCGAAGCCGTGGCCCGAGGCCGACGCAGACGTGTGCGAGGCCATCGACTTCCTGGAGTACTACGCGCTTGCCGCCCCCGCGCTGGAGCACGGCCCGGAGCTGGCCCAGGTGCCGGGCGAGCGCAACACCATGCGCTACGCCCCGCGCGGTGTGGTGGCCGTGATCGCGCCGTGGAACTTCCCGCTGGCGATCCCCACCGGCATGACCGCGGCCGGGCTTGCGGCCGGCAACGCGGTGGTGCTCAAGCCGGCCGAGCAGTCGCCTGGCTGCGCCCTGGCCCTGGTGCAGGCGCTGCACTGCGCGGGCGTGCCGCCCGACGCGCTGGCGCTGCTGCCCGGTGAGGGCGAGGCGGGCCAGGCGCTGGTCGAGCACCCGGGCGTGCACGTGATCGCCTTCACCGGCTCCGGCGCCGTCGGCCTGGACATCGTGGAGCGCGCGGCCCGCACCCCCGAGGGCCAGGGCCACGTGAAGCGGGTCGTGGCCGAGATGGGCGGGAAGAACTGCGTGATCGTGGACTCCGACGCCGACCTCGACGAGGCCGTGCCCGCCATCGTCGCGTCCGCGTTCGGCTTCGCAGGGCAGAAATGCTCGGCGTGCTCGCGGGTGCTGGCGCACGAGGCCGTGGCCGAGCACCTGGTGGAGCGCCTGGCCGGCGCCACCGAGGTGCTGCGCGTGGGTCAGGCCGAGGACTTCGCCACCGAGGTGCCGCCGGTGATCGAGCGCGAGGCCTACGACCGGGTCCGGGCGATGGGCGAGGAGGCGTCGCAGCGGGGCCGGATCGCCGGGCGTGCGGGCGAGGTCCCCGGCGACGGCTGGTTCCTGGCGCCGACCGTGGCCGCCGGCCTGGATCCCGGCGCTCCCGTGCTGGGCACCGAGGTGTTCGGCCCGTTGGTCACCGTCGAGGCCGTGGCGTCGGTCGAGGCCGCGTGCGACGTGGTCGACTCGCTGCCCTTCGCCCTGACCGGCGGCCTGTTCTCGCGCAGCCCTGCGGTCGTGCGCCAGGTCTCGCACCGCTCGCCCGTGGGCAACCTCTACGTGAACCGGGGCGTCACCGGCGCCATGGTGGGGCGCCAGCCCTTCGGCGGCAACCGCCTGTCGGGCAGCGGATCCAAGGCCGGGGGGCCCGACTACCTGGCCCAGTTCGCCGAGCCGCGCGTGGTCACCCAGAACGTGATGCGCCACGGCCTCGTGGTGGATTAGTCTCGCCGCCATGAGAATGCGCGCCGCCGTCCTGGAGGAGTTCGGTCAGCCGCTGGTGGTCCAGGAGGTCGACCTGGCGGAGCCCGCCGAGGGCGAGGTGCTGGTGCGCCTGGAGGCGTGCGGGGTGTGCCACACCGACATGTACACCGCCTCCGGCGCCGACCCGTCGGGCTACGCGCCCACCGTGCTGGGCCACGAGGGCGCCGGCATCGTCGAGAAGGTCGGGCCGGGCGTGTCGCTGGTGCGCGAGGGCGACCGCGTGGTCACGCTGTTCAGCCCCCAGTGCGGCGAGTGCGAGCACTGCATCAGCCCACGCACCAACCTGTGCATGGCCATCCGCGAGGAGCAGGGCAAGGGCCACCTGCCCGACGGCACCACCCGCCTGAGCCGCGGCGGCGAGGACATCCGCCACTTCATGGGCACCTCCACGTTCGCGGAGTACACGGTGATGCCGGAGATCGCGCTGGCCGTGGTCAGCGCCGACGCCCCGGCCGACCGGGTGTGCGTGTTCGCCTGCGGCCTGTCGACGGGCCTCGGCGCGGCGATCAACACCGCCGGGGTGGAGCCGGGCTCGACCGTGGTGGTGTTCGGCGCCGGCCTGGTGGGCCTGGGCGCCGTGGCGGGCGCGCGTCTGCAGGGCGCCGAGCGGATCGTGTGCTTCGACCTGGCCGAGGAGCGGTTGGCCATAGCCCGCGACCAGGGCGCGACCGACACGTTCGTGGGTGGCCCCGACAGCGTCCAGCAGGTGCTGGAGATGACCGGCGGCATGGGCGCCGACTACACCTTCGAGGCCACCGGCAACGTGCAGGTGATGCGCCAGGCGGTGGAGTCCGCGCGCATGGGCTGGGGCCTGTGCACGGTCACCGGCGTGGCCGGCAAGGGCGAGACGCTGGACGTGGTCCCGCGCTACCTGATCACGGGTCGCCGGATCGCCGGCTCGTCCTTCGGTGGCGTGAAGGGCCGCGACCAGGTGCCGGTGTTCGTGGAGCGCTACCTGGACGGTGAGATCGACGTGGACCCGCTGATCTCGCACAAGCTGACGCTGGACGAGGTGAACAAGGGCTTCGAGCTGATGCACGCCCAGGACGGCATCCGCAGCGTGATCGAGTTCTGATGCCGCCGCCCGTGGTCGCACTGCACGGCATCACGTCCAACGGCCACGCGTGGGACGCGGTGGCGCGCGAGCTGGACGGCGACGTCCGGCTGCTGACTCCCGACCTGCGCGGTCGCGGCGACGCGGGCCAGGAGCCCGGGCCCTACGGACTGGCGCGCCACGTGCAGGACACGGTCGACCTGCTGGACGCCGAGGGCCTGGACAGCGCGGTCGTGGCCGGCCACTCGATGGGCGCGTACGTGGCGGCGCTGCTGGCGGCCACGCACCCCGACCGGGTGGCGTCGGTGGTGCTGGTGGACGGCGGCCCGCCGTTGCCGGTGCCCGACGGCGCCGACCCCAACGCGCTGCTCGAGGCCACGCTGGGTCCGTCGATCGAGCGGCTGGCGAAGGAGTTCCCGGACCAGGAGGCCTACCACGAGTTCTGGCGCGTGCACCCGGCCTTCGCCGGCTACGACGTGGCCGACGGCGACCTGGTCGCCTACGCCGACCACGACTTGCGCGGGGAGCCGCCGCACATGCGCTCCAGCGTCGCCGAGCAGGCCGTGCGCACCGACGGCCGCGAGCTGATCGCCGACCACGAGGTGCGCACCGCGCTGGATGCGATGCGCGTGCCCGGCACCCTGCTGCGCGCCGAGCGCGGGCTGCTCGACCAGCCGGAGGCGTTCATCCCCACGGAGATGGCGGCCGCGTTCGACCACCCCACCGTGACCCTGCGCGAGGTTCCCGGCACCAACCACTTCACGATCCTGATGGGCGCCGCCGGCGCCGCCGTGGTGGCCGAGGAGATCCGGGCCCGGCTGTAGCTAGAGCCGCCCGCCGGGCAGCGCCACGACGCCCAGCCAGAAGTCGTCGATGGAGTTCACGACCTCGATGAAGCGGTCCAGGCTGACGGGCTTGCGGATGTAGGCGTTGACCGCCTTGTCGTAGGCCTCGAGCATGTCCTGGTCGGAGGCCGAGGTGGTCAGCACGATTACCGGTATGCGCCGCAGCTCGGGGTCCTCCTTGAGCTCGGTCAGCACCTGGCGGCCGTCCTTGCGGGGCAGGTTCAGGTCCAGCAGGATCAGGTCCGGCCGCGGGGCGGAGGCGTACTCGCCCTCCTGGCGGGCGAAGCGCAGCGCGCGCTCGCCGTCCTCGGCCACGTGCACCTCGTTGGCCACCTTCGCGTCCTTGAGCGTCTCCTGCGTGAGCAGGACCTCCTCGGGGTTGTCCTCGACGAGGAGGATCTGCACGAGCTTTGCGGTGTGCGGGCTCAAGAGCGCTCCTGGGGCAGAGTGAAGTGGAAGACGGTCCCCCCGTCGCCCGGCTCGGCCCAGATGCGCCCGCCGTGCCTCTCGATTATCCGCCTCGTGATGGACAGCCCGATGCCGGTGCCCTCCATCTCGCGGCCCTGGAGGCGCTGGAACATGCCGAACACGCGCTCGGCGTGCTCGGGCGGGATGCCCACGCCGTTGTCGGCCACCTGGAAGTGCCAGACGCCGAAGTCCGACCGCTCCGCCTCGATGCTGACCCGCGGCGGCACACCCTCGCGCGCGAACTTGATGGCGTTGGAGATCAGGTTCTGGAACACGCGCTCGAGTAGCAAAGGATCGCCGGGCACCGTGGGCATGTGGCCGATGTGCACCTGCCCGCCGCCGTCCTGCAGCCGCGTGCCCTGCACCCGCACGGCCTCGGCGGCCACGGCGCCGATGTCCACCGGCTCGGGCTCGAGCTCGTCCGAGCCGACGCGCGAGTAGGCCAGCAGCGCGTCGATCAGCGCCTGCATCCGCTCGACCCCCGAGACGGTGGCCTCGATGAACCGGTCGGCGTCCTCGTCCAGCTGGCCCTCGTAGCGGCGCTGGAGCAGGCCCACGAAGCCGCCGACCACACGCAGCGGCTCGCTGAGGTCGTGCGAGGCCACGTGGGCGAACTGCTCCAGCTCGGCGTTCGAGCGCTCCAGCTCCGCCAGTGCCGCGGAGCTGCGCTTCTCGGCCTCCCGCCGGTTGATCTCGGCTTCCCGCCGCTCGGTCACGTCGTGGTAGAGGGCCACGCGCATCAGCCCGTGCTTGGGGTCCTCGAAGGTGGAGGCCTTGACCGAGCACCAGAACCGCGAGCCGTCCGCGCGCACGGTCTCGACCTCGGCGGTCCAGCCGCCGGCGCGGCGGAGCTCCTGCTGCATGCGGCGCTCGTTCTCGTCGGTCAGCAGGCGCCGGGTGGTGCCGGTCAGCTCACCGGCGCGGTAGCCGAACATCTCCTTCAGCGCGGGGTTGACCGAGAGGATCTTCCCGTCGGACTCGCGCCGCAGGCACAGGCCCTCGCTCAGGTTCGCCGAGGTCTCGGTCTGCAGCGCCAGGGCGGAGTGGGTGGTGTCCTCCTCGCGGTCGACGACGTCCGCCACCCAGATCAGCGCGGCCACCGCGACGAAGACGGCGCTCACCGTGAGCAGCCAGATGCCGGTCGAGGCCGAGAACACGTCGTTGCGGATGCCCGCTACCAGGGCCGTACCCCCCGCCGCGGGCAGGACAAGTACCAGCAGGCCCAGCCGGCGGGTGATCGTGCCGCCGCCGGTCGCGCGGGTGAAGTACTCGTACTCGCGTGCCAGCACCAGCGCCAGGCAGCTGGTGCTGATGCCGACCGCGGTCGGCAGCGACATGTTCACGCTCTGGCCGATCGAGGCCAGCGCCTTGGCGTCCGGGTCGGTGTAGCCCAGGCCCGCCATCAGCCCGATCAGCGCCGGGACCACCGCCAGCAGGGTCGACACCCGCCCGCGGGTGGCCAGCGCCAGCCCGGCGAGGGTGACGCAGATGGCGGTGTTGGGGGCCATCCGGCCCACGGACGTCTCGGTGAAGGGGTCGAACAGCACGCGGCCGATGCCCAGGTCGGTGCCGCTGATGTGCTCGAACAGCGTCAGCGCGCCCAGCACCGCGGTGAACACCCCCAGGGCCCGCGAGGCCCGGTGGCCGTCCAGCGCCACCCCGGCGGTGATGGCGCAGATGGCCAGCCCCACGTTGAACGCGAACGGCGTGTTGCCCGGGAAGGGCGCGAGGAGGTCCTCGCGCAGTACGAAGGTCATGACCCCGGCGATGCCGGTCCCGCCGGCGATCGTCAGCAGCGCGACCTCCATCGACCGCACCGCGGACAGCTCGCGCCAGCGGCGCAGGGTGCGCCCGGTGGCCGCCGGACTCGCCGCGACCGCGCTCATCACGCCACCGCGGTGGGGGTGAGGCTCAGCAGCCGCGGGCTCAGCGTGCCCGCGGCCTCTGGCCGGCACAGGTAGAAGCCCTGCGCCGCGTCGCAGCCGAGGCGCTTGACCGTCGCGAGCTGGGAACGGGTCTCGATGCCCTCGGCCACGGCCTTGAGCCCGACCGCGCGCGCGGCGCCGAGCACGGCCGAGAACATCCGCTCGGCGCGATCGCCGCCGCTGGCCAGGCGGCCCACGAACGAGCGGTCGATCTTCAGCATGTCCAGCGGGTACCGGTCCAGCGCACTCAGCGACGACAGGCCGACCCCGAAGTCGTCCAGGCTCAGGCCGACACCGAGCTGGCGTAGCTCGCCGAGGTGGCGCATGACCTCGGCCTCGTCGGCGGCCACCACGCTCTCGGTGATCTCGAAGCACAGCGCCTCGGGCGGGATGCCGGCGCGCTCGATGGCGCCCTCGACGGTCTCGAGCAGGCCGGGCTCGGCCAGC
>DASQLM010000124.1:0-3272 GCA_035630015.1 Thermoleophilaceae bacterium
GACCTGCCGGCCGAGCGCGCGGCCCTGAACGCGCGGGTGCCGCAGGGGACGCTGCTGAAGGTCGCCGCCGTGTACGACAGGCCCTTCTGGCGGGCCAAGGGCCTGACCGGGCAGGCGTTGTCGCTGACCGGCCCGGTGACCGCCACCTTCGACGACTCTCCGCCCGACGGCTCGCCCGGCGTGGTGTTCGGCTTCATCGGCGGTGACGACGCACGGGCGTTCCGCAAGCGCGGCGCCGCGGAACGCAAGGCCGCGGTCCTGGCGCAGCTCGCCACCTTCTTCGGGCCCGAGGCGCGCTCGCCCAAGGACTACTTCGAGACCGACTGGCCCGGCGAGCGGTTCTCGCGCGGCGGCCCGGTGGGCATTCTCGGCCCGGGCACGCTGACCGCCTACGGGCCCGCCCTGCGCAAGCCGGTCCGGCGCGTGCACTGGGCCGGCACCGAGACGGCGATCTACTGGAACGGGTACATGGATGGCGCCGTCAGCTCGGGCGAGCGCGCCGCCCGCGAGGTCATCGACGCGCTGTGAGACGCGTGCTCTTCACACTGCTGGCGGCCGCGCTGCTGGCCTCGGCCCCCGCCGCCCAGGCCCGCGAGCGCTTCGACACCAAGCTCCTGGCCCGCGTTCCTTCGCCGGGGTATCCGGCGCAGGCCTACGTGCACCCCAACGGCCGCGTCTACGAGGGCACCTACGTGAACTCCTCGGTGGGGGCCGTGCCCTCGCGCGTGTTCGAGTTCGACGGCGAGGACGGCACGCTGCGGCGGTCCTGGACCGTGCCCGGTCAGCGGCTGTCGGGCCAACAGGCGGTGCAGGTGACCACCAGCGACGCCCAGGGCAACCTGGTGGTGCTGGACAACGATCCGGCGCGCGTGCTCAAGCTCGACCGCGACACCGGCGAGTTCACCCCCTACTCCACGTTCGCCGACGTCGCGGGCGGCGGCGCGCCCCGGCCCAACTACGGCGCCTGGGGCCCGGACGGCAGCCTGTACGTGACCGACTACGGGCAGGGCGTGCTCTGGCGCGTGCCGCCGGGCGGCGGACCCGCCGTGGTGTGGCTGCGCGACGGGCGGCTCGAGGGCTCCGCGGGCTTCGGTACCACCGGCATCGCCCTGGCCGCCGACCGCCGCACCCTGCTGGTGGCCCAGGGCTCCTCCACGCTCGGGCTGGGCGAGCTGAACCCGGCGACGGGCAAGATCTACTCGGTCGCGATCGGCGCCAACGGGGGCCCCGGCGCCATGCGGCGCCTGTGGGAGAGCGCGCCGGGCGACGTGCCCGACGGCTTCGCGATCGCGGCCAGCGGCCGCCTGTACGTGCCGCTGGTGGGCCTGCCGGCGCAGATCGCCGTCGTGGCGCCGAACGGGCGCGAGATCGAGCGCTTCCCGCGTGAGGCGGGCAGCGGCGAGAACGGCTCGCCGGTGCCGTTCGACTCGCCCTCCAGCGCCCGCTTTCTGGGCACCCGCCTGATCGTGGCCAACCAGAGCGCGCTGGCCGGCGACCGCAACCACCAGGCGCTGCTGGACGTGGAGGCGGGCGAGCCCGGCCTGCCCGAGCTGATCCCCGGGCGCGATGCCACCGCGCCGGTGCTGACGCGCGTATCGGTGTCGCCGCGGCGGTTCGCCGCCATCAGGCGCGGTGGCAAGGCGCGCCGTGCCCGCAGGGGCCGGCCCGCGCGCGGGGCCCGGCTGCGCCTGCGCACGAGCGAGCGCGTGACGCTGGCCGTGCGCGTGGAGCGACGCGTCCGCGGGCGCTGGCGCCGGGTGCAGTCATTCGAGCGAGGCCTGGCCGCGGGCCGCCGGTCGATCCGCTTCGGCGCGCGGGTGAAGTCCGGCCGCCGCACGCGCGCGCTGACCTCGGGCCGCTACCGCTTCTCGATGCAGGCCGCCGACGCGGCCGGCAACCGCTCCCCGCGGCTGTTCCGCAGCTTCCGGCTGGTGCCCGGAACACCGCCGAAGGCCCGCGGAGGCGCGCCGCGGTAGCTGGTACTACTCTGGACCTGCCCGATCCCGGGCAGGGGCCCACACAGGGAGGAATCAGTTGCCGATCTCACGCTCGCTTCTCGTCGTCGTCATCGCCTGCCTCGTAGGCGCGCTCGCCGTGCCCGCGGCCACGGGTGCCGCCGGGAAGTCGGCGCGGTCGCACGTGATCACCACCCCGAAGGGCAAGCAGCTGGCGGTGCCGATAAGCGCGCGCTACAAGCTCAACGGCAAGGGCAAGGGCCTGAGGCGGTCGATCCTGACCACGCGCGTGACCGCGGCGGCCAAGCTGGAGAGCGGCCGGGTGCTGCGCGCCGTCGAGAAGCGGAGCACGCCGGGCAAGGCCAGCCTGCGCATCGAGCACCACGTCTTCTTCTCCGTGCGCCAGACCCGGGTGCTGCGCAAGGCCCTGGCCGCTCGTCAGAAGGTCAGGCTGGCGGTCACGTCCGCCAGCAGCGTGGACCAGAACGGCGACGGCAGGTCCGAGGGCCGTTCGACGCAGAAGAGCACGCTGACGCTCTCCCGTCCCAGCAAGCCCAAGGCACCCGCCGCGGTCGGCCACCAGCAGGGCGCGAACCCCTGCGGCGTGCTCGGGCTGAGCTCCTCGACCTGCAGCAACGTGTCGGCCGGCACCTGGGACGCCGGGCACTTCTGGGACAGCAAGACGTGGAATCTCGACTGCCCGTCCGCCTTCCCGTACAGCGCCGGCTCGGTGAGCACCCAGACCAGCTCGAAGCACTACACCCAGACCGCGAACACCACCGGTAACGCCGACCAGACCACGCAGATCACGATCGTCGACGACAACGTCCGCGGCCATCCCATCGCCTACACGCCGACCGCCGCCTGCACCACGACGAACACCACCGGCGGCGGGACCCCCTAGCCCCATGGACCAGCGGGTCAGCGTCGTCACGCTCGGAGTCGACGACGTGGCCCGGGCACGGGCGTTCTACACCGCGTTGGGCTGGGAGCCGGCCCTGGAGCCCGACGGGCGCGTGATCTTCTTCCAGGCGCTGGGCATGGTGTTCGCGCTCTGGAAGCGCGAGGACATGGAGGCCGAGACCGGCGTCAGCGGCGGCCGCCCGGGTGGCCTGATGCTTTCCTACAACGTGGCCTCGGACGACGAGGTCGACGAGCTGCTGGCCGCCGCTGAGGCCGCCGGCGGCACGGTGGTCAGCCCGGCCCGGCGGATGGAGTGGGGCGGCTGGTCGGGCAGCTTCGCCGACCCCGACGGCCACCTCTGGGAGGTGGCCCACAACCAGCACTGGACCGTCGCCGAGGACGGCTCCGTGTCGC
>DASQLM010000125.1:0-2190 GCA_035630015.1 Thermoleophilaceae bacterium
CCCGGTGTGCGCTACAAGGTGGTCCGCGGCTCGCTCGACGCTTCCGGCGTCAGCGAGCGCAAGAAGGGCCGCTCCCTCTACGGCACCAAGGCCAAGTAGCGCCATGCCACGCCGAGCAGCAGCCGGGGCCCGCGCCCTCGACGCCGATGCGCTCCACGGGTCCAAGCTCGTGCAGCAGCTCATCAACAAGGTCATGATCGACGGCAAGAAGTCCACCGCCGAGCAGATCGTCTACGCGGCCCTCGACTCCGTCGCCCAGAAGTCCGGCGAGGAGCCCGTCGTCGCCCTCGAGAACTCCATCAAGAGCCTCACCCCCGTCCTGGAGGTCCGCTCCCGCCGAGTCGGCGGCGCCACCTACCAGGTCCCGGTCGAGGTCCCGTCCGCGCGAGCGCGCACCCTGGCCGTCCGCTGGCTCGTCGAATTCTCCCGCCGCCGGCGCGAGAAGTCGATGGCCGAGCGCCTGGCCGGCGAACTGCTGGACGCACAGTCCCAGCAGGGCCTGGCGTACAAGCGCAAGGACGACATCTTCCGCATGGCCCAGGCCAACAAGGCCTTCGCCCACTACCGCTGGTAGTCAGCGGGCCGATAAGCGTCGCTCTGCGGCGTCATCGCCGACTCGCGTGCGGAGCACGCTTCGCCGGCTGTTTCCTTGCATAGCTCGCTTCTCGCCCCGCTGATCGCGGGTCCTCGCAATCCGGGACGGTGGGGTGATCTGCCTCCCCTCTAGGTGGGTCGGACCACCCCACTGACCCTGGTCAACCGGTTCGGCCCGCGGAGAACACCGCGGCCGCCGCGCCGAGGGCCACGTACACCCCACCCGTGAACAGCCGCTGGCGCCTGCGGGCCCGGGCGCTGGCCCGTACCCGGTCGCCCAGTGACCCGGCGGCCACCGCCCAGGCGGAGCTGACGGTCACGCCCACGCAGGCCAGCACGAACCCGAACACCAGGATCTGGGTCGCCGCCGGCCCGCGGCCCTCGACCACGAACTGGGGCAGCAGCGCCAGGAAGAACACCGCCACCTTGGGATTCGAGAGCTGGACCAGGAGCGCCTCGCGGTAGGCGCGGGACATCGACGCCGGCTTCGGCTGGGGCGCATCTTCTTCTTCACGCGCGCGAAGCGTGCGCACCCCCAGGTAGACGAGGTAGGCCGCCCCGGCCAGACGGACCACGTCGAAGGCCACGGCCGAGGAGGCCAGCAGGGCGGACAGGCCGGCCGCCGCCGCGGCGGCCCAGACCAGGGTGCCGGTCTCCACGCCCAGCACCGACGCCAGCCCGGCCCGGCGGCCGTCGGCCAGGGCCCGGTTGGCGATGTACAGCAGGTTCGGGCCGGGCACGATGACCAACGCCAGCGCGGCCAGGGCGAACAGGCCGATGGTCTCGGGCGCCGGCACGCGCCGCCTACTCCTCGGAGGACGGAGGTGCCGGGGCGGCTCGGCCGCGCACGAGCCGCAACCCGCCCGCGAGCACGAGCATGGCGCCGCCGATGAACTCGAAGTACAGCCCGCTGCCCGGGCCGGCCTTGGCCTCCTCGTACTGGATTCCCACCAGGCCGGTGTCGTCGGTCTTGGGCAGGTCGCGAGCGAAGGCGAAGGCCAGGACCACCGCGCCGATGGCCACCAGCGCCGCGGCCGCCGGGCGGCTGGCGCCACGGCCGGCGCCGGCGGTCATCAACAGGGCCAGCAGCCCCAGCAGGATGAACGCGCCCCCGTGCTGCTCGATGCCGCTGGTCTGACAGGCGTCGCGCGCGGCGGGGTCGGCGATCTCCTGGCACGTGCCGGAGGTCAGGACGTCCACGGACACGATGGTGCTGAACTCGGTGACCAGGACGAGCAGCGCGCCGGCGACGCCCAGGACGGTGACCGCGATGGTCACCGGTCCGGCCGCGCGAAGGGTGCCGAACAGGCGCCCGGCCAATGTGCGCAGCACCTCCATCGGCGAGGGAGCGTATCCGCCCGGACCCCCTGGTTGCAGGCGTTTGGGAGCGCCCTCGCAAACCCGCTTCGGGACAGGAGAAAACGGCAAACCCTCTGCTACCATCGGCTGCCGCTCCGATGCAGCTCTCGCCTCGGGGCGCGAAGTGTGGACGGACACCGGACGTTCCGGGGTCACCGGCCGCTCAGGCACGTCAATGGAGAACTCCACGACATAGACACACTCCCGGGCAGGAGAGCCGCGCTGCACCGGGCCCGC
>DASQLM010000126.1:0-4221 GCA_035630015.1 Thermoleophilaceae bacterium
CTACGGCTCAATCAGGACGGGCAGGGGTACGTGCCTTGAAAGAGCCTTGCGGTCCGGACGGCGGGAGGCGCCGATACGATGCGGCTTCGCCCGAACCTATGTACCGGGCCTTTGCGGGGTCGCTGCAAGCAGCTACCCCAGACCCAGCGCGATCGATAGTACCTGACCCGAGGGGCGAACGGCAACCCATAGGTGGTCTAAGCCGGGCCGGAGCTTTGCTCCCGTTTGTACAAAGCGTCCAAAGCGATGCCGTGGAGGATGTCGGCTTCGCGTACTTCGACGTCGCGCAGCCCGAAGGCGCGCACCGATTCCACCAGGATCGCCGCGCCCGCCACGATCGTGGGGGCGCGGTCCGGATGCAGGCCCGGGACCCGGCGGCGCTCGGCCAGCGGCTTCGACGCCAGCAGCGCGAGCATGCGCTCGCAGTCGGCCAGGCCCAGGCGGTAGCGGTCCACGCGCTCGGGGTCGTAGGGCTCGAGCTGCTGGTCGATGGCCGCCAGTGACGTGGCGGTCCCGGCCACGGCGATCGCGCCGGCCACGCGCTCGCGCTCGGCGGCCGGCACGGCCTCGTTGACGATGTCCCTGGCCGCGCGTGCCAGCGCCTCGGTCTCGTGGTGCTCGGGCGGATCCGACGCGATGTGGCGCTCGGACTGGCGCACCGATCCCAGCCGGGTGGACACGTGGAAGCGCGGCTCCTGGCCGGGCAGGCCGATCACGAACTCGGTGCTGCCGCCGCCGATGTCGATCACCAGCGTCGGCTCGTCGCCGCCGTGCCCGGCCGTGGCGCCCAGGAAGGTCAGCCGCGCCTCCTCGTCGCCGGAGATGATCTCCAGCTCGAAGCCCAGCTCCCCGCGCACGCGCTCGCGGAACGCGGGCCCGTTCTCGGAGTCGCGCACGGCGCTGGTGGCCACGGCCACCAGCCGGGTGGCGCCCAGTTCGTCGGCCATCTCCCGGTAGCGGGCCAGCACGTCGAAGGTCCGCTGCATCGCCGCGTCCGCGAGGCGCCCGCTGGCGTCGACCCCCTCGCCCAGCCGCGTGACCTCGCTGCGGCGCTCCAGCGGCTCCACGCGGCCGTCGGGCGTGACGGTCGCCGCCAGCAGGCGGGTGGAGTTGGTGCCCAGGTCGGCTACGGCGATGCGGCTCTGGTCGGTCACTCGCGGGACGCTACCTCGCCGCAGCCCAACCGTTGACCTCGTTCACGAGGTTGGTACATTTGACGGTCGCGACGCGGGGTGGAGCAGTCAGGTAGCTCGTCGGGCTCATAACCCGAAGGTCGCGGGTTCGAATCCCGCCCCCGCTACTCACGAAAGGCCCGCACCCGCGGGCCTTTCGCGTTGAAGGGCCCGGCGGATCGAGCGTGCTCCGTGGGGACAATTTGGGTCTGCGGCGGGGGTCGGGTGCGCTGAGGCCAGTCCTAGTCACGGCGATGAGTTCACGTCTTCTGGACGCCTGTGAGGTCGCTACCGCCGCTGTTAGAGCCAGTCTCGATAAGGGGATCGCACACGCGTCGGGCGGACGAAGCGCGCCAGTAGCCTTGGGGGAGGTCGTCAAGCTGGAGAGCGATGACTGATCGCGAGTCGGAACGTCGCAGGTTGCTCGAGCGCGCCGAGGAGGCCGCTCAGTCCGGAAGCTGGGAGTGGGACGTCGAGACCGGCCGCCTGATCTGGTCCGACAATCTCTACAGGCTCTTTGGCCTCGAGCCGGGAGGGATCACGCCAACTCCCGAGTACGTGCTTGAGCGGACCCACCCCGACGACCGTGACCGCGTGGAGCAGGCGCTCGGCGACGCCCGCACGGATCGCCGGATCCAGGTGCTGGAATACCGCATCATCCGCGCCGACGGGGCGGTGCGCCACCTCCGCGCGCTCCAGGCCGTGGTCGCGGAATCCGCCGGGCGGCGGCCGAAGCTCGTCGGATCGCTGCAAGATCTGACCGATCTGCGGCATGCAAGCCGTCAGGTAGCCGTCCACGTCGCAGTTGCCGAGTCGCTCGAGCGGTGGCAAACGTTCGAGCAGGGAGTCTCCGACCTGCTGCGAAACCTTGCCGAGGCCCTGGAGTGCCTGGCGGGGGCGCTCTGGCTGCCACAGGACGACGTGTTGATCCTTCGCGGCTTCTGGCAGTCCCGCTCGGCGGACGCCGCGGAGATCGAGTCCGAGGTATCCGGGGAGCGCGTCCGGCGCGGTGCCGGGCTGCCGGGTCTGGCCTGGGATTCGAAGGCGGTCCAGACCCGTGCGAACGACCTGACCGAAGGCGGCGCTGTGGATAGCCCGTTCATTGGGTTCGTGGCGATTCCCGTGCTGCACCACGATGAGGTGCTGGCCGTGCTGGAGTTCTACTGTCGCCTGGAGGGCGATGCGGACGCGGGTGACCTTCTCGTCCGCTCGCTGAGCGGGATCGCATACGAGCTCGGCGAATTCCTGGGCCACCGCCAGGGCGAGCTCAGCCCCGCGGTGCTGACCCCTCGCGAGCTCGAGGTTCTGCAACTCGCCGCGGGGGGCCGGACCGGCCCCCAGATCGCAGAAGAGCTGTTCGTGAGCCCGTCAACCATTCAGAGCCACCTCAAGAACATCTACGGGAAGTACGGGGTCTCTGATCGGGCGTCCGCCGTAGCCAAGGCCCTGCGCGAGGGACTCATCGAGTAAACAGGCCCAGAGGTAAAGATCCTCCCGTTGGTGGATGGTGACGGCGGAGGAAAGCGTCGATTGTGCGGACATGGGGCATTCCGTTCATCTTCTGCTGGCGGGCGGAATCAAAGAGAGGCAGCCCCGACGGTTCCACTCCGGACACCTGGGGCGTCGGCCCAGGTGGTGGGGCGTGGCGGTGGCGGCATTCGGAACGCTCGTGGCCGTTCAGTTGGCGTCAGGGATCTGTGATCTCGGCAGCGCCGACACCGCGATCAACCACTGGTCCTACCGGGCGGCGATGGTCGCCGCCACGGGCGCCGTCACCTTGCGTGCCGTACTCGTCCGGGACCAGCGCGGCGCCTGGGGACTGCTGGCCGCCGGCCTTGCCGCTTGGACGGCAGGTGATATCTACTACTCCTTGTTCGTGACTGGAGCTGGGGCCGCGTATCCCTCGCCGAGCGACGGGATGTACCTCGCTTCGTATGCGGCGCTGGTGGGGGGGCTGCGGATTCTCCGGGGGCGAACCGCGATCTCGCTCGCCCTGATCGTCGTGCTGTTCGGTTTGACCACCCTGTGGTCGGGGCTGGTGTTCAACCAGGTGATGGCGTCCGCTGCCGGCGGGACCGTGGCCGTCGCCACCACTGCGGCCTACCCCCTCCTTGATCTCGTGCTGGTGGCGTCCACCCTGCTTGCCCTGGCCGCTCGCGGGGTGGCCTTCAACCGGGTGCTCTGCATGCTCGCCGCCGGCTTCCTCGTCATGGCGGTGGCGGACTCCGGCTACGCGGTCCAGGTCGCCCAGGGCACCTACCGTGACGGGACGCTTCTCGATTCCCTATGGCCTGTCGGCGCGCTGTGCATCGCCGCTGCAGCCTGGATCAGCCCCGGCCGGGGCTACTTGGAGAACAACGGGAGCGCCCGCGTGGTGGAAGCGCTCACACCGGCCGCGATCGTGGTGGCGATCGCGATCTTGTTCGCCGACCATTTCGTGAGGCTCGACACGGTCACGCTCGTGCTGTCGGGGGTGACCCTCCTCGCGGCGCTCGTCCAGCGGACCTTCATCCAACGTGGTCGCACCGAAGCGCAGGCGGCCGTGAATGCCGCTGAGACGTTGCGCGCCGCGTCGGTCGAGGCGGCCTTGGACTGCATCATCAGCATCGACGGCGCCGGCCGCGTGTCCGAGTGGAACGAGGCCGCTGCCCGCATCTTCGGCTATCCCCGCGAAGCCGCTGTGGGCGTCGATCTGGCGGACCTGATCATCCCGCCCCAGCTTCGCGACAGGCACCGGCAAGGGCTGGCTCACGCGGCTGAGACCGGCGAGGGCCGCATGCTGAACACCCAGATCGAGGTCATGGCGATGCGCTCGGACGGCACGGAGTTCCCGGTAGAGCTGATGATCACCATGGTCCGGGCGGATCCACCGATGTTCACCGGCTTTCTGCGGGACATCAGCGAACGTCGGCGCAAGGAGGAGGAGAACGCGCGGCTCGCGGCGATCGTCCGGTCGTCCGGCGACGCGATCATCTCCAAGGACCTGGAAGGAAACGTGACCGCATGGAACACGGGGGCGGTGCGCCTGTACGGGCACACGGCGGAAGAG
>DASQLM010000127.1:0-7188 GCA_035630015.1 Thermoleophilaceae bacterium
CTGGCCGCCGCCGGCGCCTCGTTCCTCCCCGTCGTCCTGCTGCTGGCCGAGCGCATGCGCAACTCGGGCAAGTTCACGATGGCCGACGTGCTGGCCTTCCGCCTGAAGGCGCGGCCGGCGCGCAGCGCGGCGGCGCTGGGCACGCTGGTCGTGTCCTTCATCTACCTGGTCGCCCAGATGGTGGGCGCCGGCGTGCTGCTGCAGGCGCTGGCCGGGATCGACTTCGTCTACTCCGTGCTCATCACCGGCACGTTCATGGTCGTCTACGTGGTGGCCGGGGGCATGCTGGCCACCACCTGGGTGCAGATCATCAAGGCCGGGCTGCTCATGGCCGCGGGCCTGTTGCTCACGATCCTCGTCCTGAACGAGGTGTCGTTCAGCCCCACCGAGCTGTTTGACCGGGCCGCGGGGGAGTACGGCAAGGGCGCGGACGCCTACCTGTCGCCGGGCCAGCAGAACCCGTCGTCGTGGAGCTCGGTCTCCTTCGGCCTGGCGCTGCTGCTGGGCACCGCCGGCCTGCCCCACATCCTGATGCGCTTCTTCACCGTTCCCGACTCGGCCGCCGCCCGGAAGTCGATCGCCTGGGCCGTCGCCCTGATCGGCGCGTTCTTCCTGATGACGATGGTCGTCGGGGTCGGGGCCCGGGCCATCCTGGGCGCGGGCGCCGAGGAGGCCAGCGCCGGCGGCAACCTGGCCACGCCGCTGCTGGCCGAGGAGCTGGGCGGTGGCGCCGGCACCACCGGCGGCGACCTGTTCCTGGCCTTCATCAGCGCCGTCGCCTTCGCCACGATCCTGGCCGTGGTGGCCGGCCTGGTCATCGCCGCCTCCGGCGCCGTTGCCCACGACCTGTGGACCGGCGTCAAGAACAGGGGCGTCGAGAACGAGCAGGAGGAGGTCAGGGTGGCGCGGTTCACCGCGGTCGGCCTCGGCGTGGTGGCCATCCTGGTCTCGATCGCAGCCGGCGAGAAGTTCAACGTCTCGATCCTGATCGGCCTGGCGTTCGCCGTGGCGGCCAGCGCCAATCTCCCACCGCTGCTGTGCACCCTCTTCTGGCCCCGGTTCAACACCACGGGGGCGGTCGCCGGCGTGGTGGGGGGCCTGACGGTGGCCGTGGTGCTGATCATCCTGAGCCCGCAGGTGTGGCCCGGAGCGGATGGTGAGGGGTCGCCGGTCAGCCTGACCAACCCGGCCATCATCTCGATCCCGGCCGGCTTCCTGTTCTGCTTCCTGGGCACGGTGCTCAGCCGGGAGAAGGGCGATCCCGACAGCTACCACGAGCTGTTCGTGCGCTCGGAGGTCGGCTTGGGGGCGGCGGAGTAGCGACGTGTAACTCGGGGGTTGCATCTGCCTGATCGTTGTGTAACCGTGTGGTGACACATGGAGACGACGATCACGGAGGCAGACATGCAGGACACCATCGAGCGTGAGGTCGAGATCGCAGCCCCGGTCGACCGGGTCTGGGCGCTGGTGACCGAGGCCGAGCACCTGGGCACCTGGTTCGCCGACGCCGGAGCCGAGATCGACCTCAAGCCGGGCGGCGAGCTGTCGCTGACCTGGGCCGAGAACGGGACATCGCGCGGCCGCGTGGAGCGGGTCGAGCCCCCGACCACGTTCGCGTTCCGGTGGGCCAGCGTGGGGGAGTTCAGCGAGGAGAACTCCACGCTGGTGGAGTTCACGCTGTCCGAGCACGACCGCGGGACGCGCGTCCACGTCCTGGAGAGCGGGTTCGCCTCGCTGCCCAAGTCGGCCGAGGACCAGGTCGCCCATCACGCCGGCAACACCGAGGGCTGGAAGATCGAGCTCGGTCATCTGGCCGAGTACGCCGAACGGAGCGCCGCGTGATCTCCCCGGCGCCCGACGCCGAGGTGTTCGCCGCCCTGGCCGACCCCACCCGCTGGCAGGTGCTGAGCCTGGTGGCGCAGGGCGGCGGGGCCACCGCGACCACGCTCGCCGGCGAGCTGCCGGTCAGCCGCGTGGCGGTGGTCAAGCACCTGGGCGTCTTGGACCGCGCCGGCCTGGTCGAGTCCCGCCGCGCCGGACGTGAGGTCCGGTTCGCGGCGCGCCCGGCGCGGCTGGAGGAGACGGCGCGCTGGATGTCCGGCGTCGCGGCGGAGTGGGACGACCGGCTGGCCCGCCTCAAGCGGCTGGCGGAGAGCGCCGGGCCCGAAACGGCAACCGAACAGGAGGCACGATGACGACACCCCTGACCACAGCACACGCGGTCACGAAGATTCCCGCCCAAGACCTCGAACGGGCGCGGCGGTTCTACGGCGAGCGGCTCGGCCTCGAGCCGGTCGAAGAGCGCACCGGCGGACTGCGGTACCTGTGTGGGAACACGGAGTTCCACGTCTTCCTCTCTTCCGGGACGGCCTCGGGCGCGTCCAGCCAGATGGGCTTCGAGGTCGAGGACATCGACGCGGCCGTCGCGGACCTTCGCGCCCGTGGCGTGCGGTTCGAGACGTTCGAGATGGCCGGCTTCGAGGTCGAGAACGACATCACCTCCGCTCCCGACAACTATCCGAGCAAGGGAAGCGGCGAACGCGGAACGTTCTTCCGCGACAGCGAAGGCAACCTGCTGGGCATCGGCCAGCCCACGCGAACCGAGAAGGAGTCGTCATGACATGCCGCCGATCGTGTCCCCGCAGGAGTGGAACACCGCCCGCGAGGACCTGTTGGTCAAGGAGAAGGAGCTGACCCACGCCCGCGACGCGCTGGCCGCCGAGCGCCGCCGGATGCCGCGGATGGCCGTCGACGAGGACTACGCGTTCGAGGGCCCGGACGGCCCGGCCAGCCTGGTCGACCTGTTCGCGGGGCGGCGTCAGCTGATCGTCTACCGCTTCTTCTACGAGCCCGGTGTCCACGGGTGGCCCGACGCCGGCTGCCCGGGCTGCTCCTGGGTCGCCGACCAGGCCACCCACCCCGCGCACCTGAACGCCCGCGACACCACGCTCGCGTTCGTTTCGCGCGCCCCGCAGGCGGACATCGAGCGCTGGAAGGCGCGGATGGGCTGGGAGGCCATCCCGTGGTACACGCTGACCGACGACTTCGACTGGGACTTCGGCGTCGGTGAGTGGCACGGCACCAACGTGTTCTTCCGCGACGACGACCGGGTCTTCCGCACCTACTTCGTGGACGGCCGCGGCGACGAGGCGCTGGGCGGGCTGTGGAGCTACCTCGACATCACCGCGCTGGGCCGCCAGGAGGACTGGGAGGACTCGCCGGACGGCTACCCCCAGACCCCGCCCAACGAGTGGGTCAAGCGCCACGACGAGTACGACCTTGATTCGGAGGCGGAGGTCGCGACGGCCGAAACTGGCCAGCCAGCCAGTCGGTGACCTGATCTGGAATCATCGCCGCCGTGAAGGTGGCGATCGTGGGTGCGGGCTTCAGCGGGATCGCCATGGGCATGGCCCTCCGGCGCGACGGGATCGACGACTTCACGATCTTCGAGCGCGGCTCCGGGCTGGGCGGCGTGTGGCGCGAGAACCACTACCCCGGGGCGGCGTGCGACGTGCCGTCCTACCTCTACTCGTTCTCGAACGAGCAGCGCCATGACTGGACGCGGCCGTGCTCGCCGCAGCAGGAGATCCTGGACTACCTCCACGAGGTGTCGGACAAGCACGGGGTGGCCGACGGGATCCGCTCCGAGACCGAGATCGCGTCCGCGGAGTTCGATCCGGTCGCGGCCCGCTGGCAGCTCACGACCACCGGCGGCGACCGGCACGAGGCCGAGGCGCTGGTCGTGGCCTGCGGCCAGCTGAGCCGGCCCAGCTGGCCGGACATCCCCGGCCGCCACGACTTCGCCCGCCACGAGTTCCACTCGGCCGAGTGGGACCACGACTACGACCTGGCGGGCAAGCGCGTCGCGGTGGTCGGCACCGGCGCCAGCGCGGTGCAGTTCGTGCCCCCGGTGGCGGAACGGGCGGCCCACCTGGACGTCTACCAGCGCTCGGCGCCGTGGATGCTGCCGCGCCGCAACCAGGAATACCCGCGCTGGGGCCGCTGGCTGCTCCGGCACGTGCCCGGCCTCCAGGCCCTGCGCCGCCGCTACCTGCTGACGATGATGGAGTCCACGATCCTGGGCCTGACCAGGGTGGAGCCGCTGCGCTGGCTCCTGGCCGCCTGGGCCCAGGCGTTCATGCGCCGCCAGCTGCGCGATCCGGCGCTGCGGCACAAGCTGTGGCCCGACTACCCGCTGGGGTGCAAGCGGATCCTGTTCAGCAGCCACTACTTGCCGGCGCTGCAGCGCCCGGACGTGGACGTGGTGACCGACCGGATCGAGCGCATCACGCCGACCGGCGTGGTGGCCGGGGGCCGCGAACGCGAGGTGGACTGCATCGTCTGGGGCACCGGCTTCAGGGCCAGCGACTTCGTGCTGCCGATGCGCGTGACCGGCAGCGACGGAACAGAGCTGCAGGAGACCTGGGCCGACGGCGCCCAGGCCCATCTGGGCATCACGGTCTCGGGCTTCCCGGCCATGTACCTGTTGTACGGGCCCAACACCAACCTGGGCGTGGGCTCGATCATCGAGATGATCGAGGCGCAGGTGCGCTACGTGTCCGGCGCTCTGCGCGCCACCCGCGCCGCCGGCGCGCCGCTGGACCTGCGTCCCGAGGTACAAGAGCGGTCGGGCGAGCAGGTGCAGCGGCGGCTCCAGGACTCGATCTGGACCTCGTGCGAGAACTGGTACCGCCAGGACGGCCAGGGACGGGTGGTCAACAACTGGCCCGGCTTCATGGCCGAGTACCGCAGCCTCACACGCGAGTTCGATCGCTCCGAGTACGTCGTAGCATCGAGTGAATGGGGCACGACCACGCGGGCCACTCCCACGGCGTAGACGCCACCTCGAACCCGCGTTGGCTGTGGGTCGCGCTGGGCCTGAACTTCGCGTTCATGGTCGTGGAGGTGGTGGTCGGGCTGATCGCCAACTCGGTTGCGCTGCTCTCCGACGCCGCCCACATGCTCACCGACACCGCGTCGCTCGGCCTGGCGCTGGGCGCCATCACCCTGGCCGCGCGGCCGCCCTCGGGCAGCTTCACGTTCGGCCTCAAGCGGTCGGAGATCCTGAGCGCACAGCTCAACGGCGCGTCGCTGCTGGTGCTGGCGGCGTGGCTGGGCTTCGAGGCGGTGGGGCGCCTGAGCGACCCGCCCGCGGTCGAGGGCGGGCTGGTGATCGTCGTCGGCGTGCTGGGCGCGCTGGTGAACCTGGCCGCGGCGATGTCGATCGCGCGCGCGAACCGCACCAACCTGAACGTGGAGGGCGCCTACCTGCACAACCTGGCCGACCTGTGGTCGTCGGTGGCCGCCGTGGCCGCCGGCGTGGTGATCGTGACCACCGGCTTCGACCAGGCCGACGGCATCGCCGCGCTCACGGTGTGCGCGCTGATGCTGTGGGGGGGCTTCGGGCTGATCCGCGACTCGGGCCGGATCTTGCTGGAGGGGGCGCCCAAGGGCATGGAGCCCGACGAGATCGGCCGGGCGCTGGCCGCGCAGCCGGGCATCGTGGAGGTGCACGACCTGCACGTGTGGGAGGTCACCTCGGGCTTCCCGGCGCTGTCCGCGCACGTGCTGGTGGCCGCGGGCGACGACTGTCACGCCCGCCGGCGCCAGCTGCAGCGCGTGCTGGAGGAGCGCTTCGGGATCGAGCACACCACGCTCCAGGTCGATCACGAGCGCGAGCGCCAGCTGATCGAGCTGGAGGAGTCGGGCCCTTCGTGGACATGACCGTGCGGCCCATGGAGGCCGGCGACGTGGACCGCGTGCGTCAGGTCACCCTGGCGGCGTTCGCCCGCCTCGAGGCCGCAAGCGGGGTACCCGAGCCGCCCGGGCAGGAGCCCGAACGCGCCCGCATCCGCTTCGCCCACCTGCTGGCCACCGACCCCGGCGGCTGCTGGGTCGCGCAGCGCAAGGGCCGTGTGGTGGGGGCGGCGATCGCCGTCCTCCGCGAGGGCCTGTGGGGCCTCTCGCTGCTGGTGGTCCATCCGGCTCAGCAGTCCACCGGCCTGGGCCGCGAGCTGCTGGCCCGGGCGGCGGAGTACGGCCGCGACGCCCGCGGCCGGATCATCCTGGCCTCACCCGACGCGCGCGCCCTGCGCGCCTATCTGGGGCTGGGCCTGGATCTGGTGCCGGCCGCCGCGGCCGCGGGCGTGCCCCGTGGAGTGCGCGCGCCGGGGGAGGTGCGTCGCGGCGAGGCGGACGATGCGCCGCTGCTGGCCGAGGTGGACCATCTGGTGCGCGGCGCCGCCCACGGAGCCGACATCGACAAGCTGGTCGCGGCGGGGCACCGGCTGCTGGTGCACCCCGGCCGCGGATACGTGACGATCGGCCGCGGCAGCGTCAGCCTGCTGGCGGCCCGCGACGAGGACGCGGCGACCGGCCTGCTGCGGGCCGCGCTGCACGCCGCCGGCGAGGACGTGATCAGGGTGGAGTGGCTGACCGCCGACCAGCAGTGGGCCGTGCGGGAGTGCCATCGCGCCGGCCTGTCCTTCCACCTGGACTGGGGCGCGGTGCTGACCGACGGGGACACGGGGCCCCTGCGCCCGTACCTGCCCAACGGCGCCTACCTGTAGCCGTTACCAGTTCGCGAACGAGGACTTGACGATGTTCGCCAGGTCGTCCTCGGTGGGCTGGCGCGGGGCCACGTCGAGCAGCCGCTGCTGCTTGACCGCGCCCTCCACGATGGCCGGCACGTCGTCCTCGGTGTAGCCCAGCTCGGCCACGCCCGACGGCGCGTCAACGTCGCGCATGAGGTCGCGCAGCGCGTCGGGCAGCGAGTCCGGGCCGGGGTCCTCGAGCGGCTGGCCCAGCAGCAGCTCGGCGGCCCGGTGGTGGCGCTCCGGCGCGGCCTCGTAGGTGAAGCGGAAGGCGGCCGGGGCGGTCACGATCACGGAGTGCCCGTGGGGCACGAACGGGTGGTCGCCAGGGTAGCCGGGGGGCGAGTACTCGTGCTTGAGCCCGGCGATGGGGTACGCGCACGCGTGCGGGATGTGCACGCCCGCGGAGCCGAAGCCAACGCCGGCCATCGTGGCGCTGAGCATCATGAACCCACGCGCCTCGGTGTCGTCGGCGTCGGCCACCGCGCGGCGCAGGTAGCGGCCGCCGTACTCCATGGCCTTGGAGGACCACACGTCGGCCACCGGGTTGGCGCCCTGGTAGGGCGGACGGTCGCCGGGGGACTGCGGGCGCTCG
>DASQLM010000128.1:0-4757 GCA_035630015.1 Thermoleophilaceae bacterium
TGCCACGACCTCCGGGACGGCGAGCGCTTCCACGGCATGGGCGAGTGGGCCTGGGCCGCGGGGATCGCGCCGCTGCTTGGCCCCTGGCGCTACGGCGCGGTGGCGCTGGTGTTCGCCCGCAAGGGCGGCTTCGACCCCAAGGAGCAGCTGGAGTTCCTGGCCCGCCACGGGGTGCAGAACATGTTCACCACGCCCACGGCGCTGCGGGCGATGACCGCGATCGCCGACGCGGGCAAGGAGTACCCGCTGCCGGACCTGCGCGTGGTGTGCTCCGCCGGCGAGCCGCTGAACCCGGAGGTCATCCGCTGGTTCCGCGACCAGTACGGGCTGACCGTCCTGGACTACTACGGGCTGACCGAGAGCTACCCCCTGTGCGGCAACTTCCCCACGGTCGAGGTGCGCGAGGGCTCGATGGGCAAGGTCATGCCCGGCTGGGACGTGCAGATCCTGGACGAGGACGAGAAGCCGGTCGAGCAGGGCGAGCGCGGCGAGATCTGCCTGCGCGCGCGCTCGAACCCGCACTACCCGCTGCGCTACTGGAACAACGAGGAGGCCACGAAGGAGGACTTCGAGGGCGACTGGTTCCACACCAAGGACGCGGCGCAGATGGATGAGGACGGCTACGTCTGGTACGCCGGCCGCGCCGACGACGTGATCATCTCCGCCGGCTACCGGATCGGGCCGTTCGAGGTGGAGTCCGCGTGCGTCGAGCACCCGGCGGTGCTGGAGGCGGCGGCCGTGGCCTCACCGGACGAGAAGCGCGGCGACATCGTCAAGGCGTTCATCCGCCTGGCCGACGGCTACGAGGCCACCGACGAGACCGCGGACGAGATCAAGCAGTTCGTGCGCGGCCACCTGTCGGCCTACGCCTACCCCCGCGCGATCGAGTTCGTGGACGACCTGCCCAAGACGCTGACCGGCAAGATCCGCCGGATCGAGCTACGCGAGGCCGAGCGGGAGAAGGCCAAGGCCTAGGCGGTGTGGGCCAGCAGCGCGCCCGCGAACTCGTCCCAGGCGCGCCGAGGCAGTTCCTGCCCCACGCCGGGCAGCGCCAGCAGCGTCGCCCCCGGGATCTCGGCGGCCAGCGCCTGGCCGTTGCCGATCGGGAAGAAGGGGTCGTCCTCGCCGTGCACCACGAGCGTGGGCGCGGTGATCTTGCCCAGCCGTCCGCGCCAGCGCCCGCCGCTCTTCATGGCCGCGAACTGGGCGCCCTGCTGATTGGCACGCTGGGACGCGCCGATGTCCACGCCCTCCGGCAACGCCGCCTCCGTGCGGTCGAACACCGCCTCGGCGTGCTGGCGTGCCGCCTGCTCGTCGAAGCCGCCCGTGCCGGCGAACGCGCGCCCCCCGGCCACCATCGTCTCAACCACCGATTCCCGGTCGGACCAGTCGGGCTCGGGCCCGCCGAACAGCGCCTTCATCAGCTCGGGGTTGTGGTCGGGCAGGTCGGCGTCGGCCTTGCCGGGGGAGGTGGGGCGGGTGCCCACCAGCGTCAGCGTGCGCACCGTGCCCGGGTGGTCCAGCGCCAGCAGCTGGGCGATCCAGCCGCCGGGTCCGCGGCCCGCCACGTGGACGTCCTCCAGGCCCAGGGCTCCGGTCAGCCCGGCGGCGTCGGCGACCAGGTCGCGCAGCGTGTAGGCCGGGGCGCCGGGGTCCACGGTCGTGGACCGCCCGGTGTCGCGGAGGTCGTAGCGGATCACGTGCCTGCCCCCGGAGGCCAGGCGCCGGCACAGCTCCGCGTCCCACTCGAGCATCGAGTTGCCGATCAGCAGGAGGGGCGGGTCGCCGGGATCACCGAAGGCCTCCGCGCAGAGCTCCACTCCATTCGTCTCAATAATCATTGGAAAAACCTATCATATGATACGGTTCTCCTATGATCGGAACCAGAGAACAGCACGAGCAAGCCCGCGCCGACCTCCTGGAGCGCGAGAAGGAGCACATGCGACAGGGCGACGAGCTCGCGCGGCAGCGCCGGGAGCTGCCCTGGGCGCCGGTCGAGGAGGACTACGTCTTCGAGACCACCGCCGGCGAGCGCACGCTCACGGAGCTGTTCGAGGGCCGCTCGCAGCTGCTGGTCTACCACTTCATGTTCACACCGGACGACGAGGCCGGGTGTGTGGGCTGCTCGTTCCTGTCCGACCACCTGGACGGCCCCGAGCCCCACGTGAACGCGCGCGACATCACCCTGAAGGTGGTCTCCCGCGGGAACCTGGACGACCTCCAGGCCTACCGCGAGCGCATGGGCTGGCAGTTCGACTGGGTGTCGTCGCAGGGGTCGTCCTTCAACCGCGACCTGGGCGCCACCACCGACCGCGGCGAGGAGCCGGGCTTCAGCGTCTTCGCGCTCCAGGACGGGGTCGTGCACCACACCTACTCGAGCTGGGATCGCGGCTGCGAGATCATCGACGGCGCCTACCACCTGATCGACCTCTCGCCCAAGGGGCGCCAGGAGGAGGACGTGCCCCAGGCAGGCTCGTGGTGGCGGCGCCACGACGAGTACGAGGGCGTGACGGCGTGACCGTGCTCGCCCACCTGGGCGCGCTGCCGGTGGAGGAGCTGGCACCGCTGCTGCCGGCCGCGACCACGCTGCTGGTCGCGCTCCGCCTGACCTTCACGCGCCGGCGCCTCGGGTGAGCCCGATCACCGCCCTCATCGCCGGGGTCCCGGTGTCGGATCTCGACGCCGGCATCCACTGGTACGCCCGCTTCTTCGGTCGGTCCCCCGACATGCGCGTCGGCGACGAGGTGCTCTGGGACGTCGACGAGCACGCGACGCTGTTCATCGAGCCCAACCGGGCGCAGGCGGGGGCGGGACGGGTCACGTTCGCCGTCACGGGGCTCGACGCGCTGCTCGAGCACCTGTCCGCCCAGGGCCTGGCGTACGAGCCCGTCGAGACGTACGCGAACGGCGTCCGCCACGTGAAGGTCCCCGATCCCGACGGGAACGCGATCGCGTTCGCGGAGGCGCCCGGGGGGTAGGCTCCCGCCGTGGCCGAGGCGCTGACCCTGTACGTGATCCACGGCTCGCACCCGTGCGCCAGCGTGGAGGCCGGGCTGCGGACCAAGGGCCTGGCGTACGACACGGCGTACCTGCAGTTCGGGCTGTCGCAGTTCACCCAGACCGCGCGCTTCGGCAAGCGCACCGTGCCCGGCCTGACGGTCGGGTCGCAGAAGGCTTCGGGCTCGCGGCTGATCCTGCGGGCGCTGGACGGCCTGTCGCCGCGGGCGCCGCTCCTGCCCGCCGACCCGGAGCTGCGCGCCGCGGTCGACGAGGCCGACCTGTGGGGGGACGAGGTGCTCCAGCACCAGGTGCGCTGGATCGCCGTGGACGCCATCCGGCGCGAGCCCTCGGTGGCCCTGGCCTACGGATCGAAGTCGGCGCCGCCGCTGCCCGCCGGGGCCGTGCCCGGCGCCACCCGGGCCCTGTTCACCACCGAGATGAAGCTGCTGGGCCAGACCGCCGAGCGGGTGCGCGACGAGTACGTGCCCGCCCTGGCCGGTCACCTGGACCACGTGGACGAGCTGATCGCGGCCGGCGTGCTCGGCGGCGAGCAGGTGAACGTGGCCGACTGCCAGATGGCGGGCAGCATCCGCCTGCTGCAGACCTTCGAGGACCTGCGCCCGGGCATCGACGCCCGCCCCTGCGGCGCGCTGGCCCGTCGCCTGGTGCCGGACTACGACGGCAGCATGCCGCGCGGCGTGATCGACTCGCCGCTGTGATCGCGCCGGACACAAAGGCGGTCCTGTTCGCCGCCGGCCTGATGTTCCTGTACGCCCTGCTGCTGGGCACGCTCAAGTACCGCCAGATGGCGGCCTCGCCCGAGGGCCGGGCGCACCCGTACACCGACACCGCCCACCGGGCCGCGCTGCTCTACGCCTTCGCCATCGGGCTGGTGGCGGCGTTCGTGCAGTTCAGCGGCTTCTCCCAGCTCGTGGACCTCCTGGCCGCGGGCGCGCTGGTGGTGTTCTTCACGGCCGCCGTGGTGGGCTACAACGTCCAGGGCCTGCGCAAGCAGACCGACAACCAGTTCCGCGACGGCGACGAGCCACCCGGCCTCCACGGCTTCATGTGGGTGCTGATGGCCGCCGAGATCGGCGGGCTGCTGGTGCTGCTGGCCGGCTTCGTCGACGGCCAGATCCTGTAGCTGCGAGCCTTCGTCGGATGGCATCCCTATTCAGCCGGGCCATCGGGGGCGGCAGGGACATCGCGGTCGACCTCGGCACGGCGAACACGCTGGTGTACGTCCGCGGGGAGGGCATCGTGGCCTCCGAGCCGTCCGTAGTGGCCCTGGACGAGAACACAGGGGAGGTGCACGCCGTGGGCCAGGAGGCCCAGCGGATGATCGGCCGGACCCCGGCCTCCATCTCCGCCGTGCGCCCCCTGCGCCACGGGGTGATCGCCGATTTCGAGGTCACCGAGGAGATGCTCCGCTACTTCATCCGGGGCGTGCACACCAGCCGCTTCGCCCACCCGCGGGTCGTCATGTGCGCGCCGTCGGGCATCACCGACGTGGAGCGCAACGCCGTGCGGGAGGCGTGCCTGGCCGCCGGGGCGCGCAAGGTGCACCTGATCGAGGAGCCGATCGCGGCCGCCATCGGCGCCGGCCTGGCCATAGGCGAGCCCACCGGCCGGCTGGTGGTGGACGTCGGCGGCGGTACCAGCGAGGTGGCGGTCATCTCGCTGGGCGGCATGGTGGTCTCGCGCTCGCTCCGGGTCGGCGGCTACGAGCTCGACGAGGCGATCGCCGCGTACACGCG
>DASQLM010000129.1:0-4845 GCA_035630015.1 Thermoleophilaceae bacterium
CTGCGCCTCCGCGGCGGAGTACTGCGCCTTGATCACTTCCTTCTTGGTCCGGAAGGTCTCGATCTTGGTGCGCAGCTTCTTCTCGTTGGCGGTCAGCTGCTCCTGCTGCGCCTCGAGCTCCTTGATCTGCGTGTCCAGCGATTGCAACTCGGTCTGGGCCACCGTCTTGCGCTCCAGCGCGGCGCGGGCCAGGTCCTCGCGGCCCTGCGAGATGGCCTGACGCGCCTGCGTGTCGAGCTTGACCACCGACTGCTCCAGCTTGGTGGACTGCATCTGCAGGCGCTTTTTGGAGGTCACCACGTCGGCGATCCCCTTCTTGACGTTCTGCAGCAGCTCGACCTGCTTCTGATAGCCGTAGTCGAGCGTCTCGCCCGGGTCCTCGGACTTGTCCAGCAGCCTCGAGATCTTCGACTTGATGACGGTGGACATCCGTCCGCCCAGTCCTGCCATGTCGTGCTGCCTCCTCGGATCCTCGTGAACGCTTAGGGCGACTTAGACTAGTGGCCTTGGACGCCCGCCGCCCATCGCATTCGCGTTCGGAGCTGGCGCTCTGGATCGGCCTGCCGGAGTCGAACTCCGCGGGCAACGCCCACGGCGGCGTGATCATGAAGCTGTGCGACGAGGTGGCGGGCATCGCGGCCATCCGCCACTGCGGCACCCGCGTGGTCACCGTGGGCTTCGACCGCATGACCTTTCAGCGGCCCGTGGTGGTCGGTGAGCTGGTCACCGTCCGCGCGACCGTGAACGCCGCCTGGCGCAGCTCGATGGAGGTCGGCGTCCGCGTGGAGAAGGAGACGCTGCGCACCCGCGAGATCGAGCACACCTCCACCGCCTACATCACGATGGTCGCGCTGGACGACGACGGCCGGCCCGCCGAGGTGCCGGCAATCGAGCCCTCGACCGACGACGAGCACCGCCGGGCCCGCGAGGCCCAGGTGCGCCGGGACAACCGCCTGGCCGAGCGCGAGCAGCTGGACGAGGGGCGCTAGGGCTTTCGGTTCGCCGTCGGCGTCCGCGGTGGCGCCCCTACCCCTCCAGATGCGGGGCCAGGAAGGCCCGATCGGCCGGCCCCAGGCGCTCGGAGGCCGAGGCCACCTGGTGCCACAGCGGGTAGGGCAGGTGCGGCCGGCTCGCGGCGTCGATGCGCTCGGCCTCGTCGGCGCTCAGCTCCAGGTCGGCCGCGGCCAGGTTGTCGGCCAGCTGCTCCTCGTTGCGGGCGCCCACGATCAGCGAGGTGACCGCTGGGCGATCCAGTAGCCACGCCAGCGTGACCTGCGCGGCCGAGACACCGTGCGCGTCGCCGATCTCGACCAGCACCTCGACCAGGTCGTAGAGCGCGTCCGCGTCGTGCACCGGCGGCTCGTCCCAGTCGCCCAGGTGGCGGGAGCCCTCCGGGCCCTCCTGGTCGCGGCGGTACTTGCCCGACAGCAGGCCGCCGGCGATGGGGCTCCACACCAGCGTGCCCAGGCCCTGGTCCAGTCCGGCGGGCAGCAGCTCGAACTCGGCCTCACGGGCCTGCGGCGTGTAGTGGATCTGCTGCGAGACGAACGGCTCGAACCCGCGCCGCTCGGCGACGCCCATGGCCTTGACCAGCTGCCAGCCGGTGTAGTTGGAGGCGCCGACGTACCGGACCTTGCCCGCGCGGACCAGGTCGTCCAGCGCCGACAGGGTCTCCTCGAGCGGCGTCTGGCCGTCCCACTCGTGCACCTGCAGCAGGTCGATGTGGTCGGCGCCCAGACGCCGCAGGGACGCCTCAACCGACTCGATGATGTGCCAGCGCGACAGGCCCGCATCGTTGGCGCCCTCGCCCATCGCGAAGCGCACCTTGGTGGCCACCATCAGCTTGTCGCGGCGGCCACCCTCCAGCGCCTCGCCCAGGACCTCCTCGGACGCGCCGTCGGAGTACATGTTGGCCGTGTCGACCAGGTTCACGCCGGTGTCGATGCACAGGTCCAGCTGGCGGCGGGCGCCGCCGACATCGATGTCGCCGATGCTGTCGAACATCCCCGCGCCGGCGAACCCCATCGTGCCCAGGGTGATCGTCGAGACGCGCAGGCCGCTGCGGCCCAGTTGGCGGTATTCCATGTGCGCTGCTCCTTGGTGTCGGGCGTCAGACGCTCTGGCCGGGAGCCGCCTCGGGCTCCAGCAGCTGGCGCCACTCGGTGAACTTGTGCCCCGAGAAGCGGAACCGCACGCGCGCGTTGCTGTCGCACGCGCGCTTCGGGCCGGAGCCGGGGCGCAGCTTGAACGCGGCCACGACCGTGCGTCCCTCGTCCTTGACCTGCGTGACCGTGGCGTGGCACGGCAGGCTCCTGTTGAACGCCACGGCCGCGCTGCGGTCGGGCAGGCGGATCGGCTGGCCCTGGTCGACGATGGCGTCGCGGGCGAAGAAGGAGGCCGCGCGGGAGTAGCGGCCGGAGTTCAGGGCGTCGCTCCAGCCGCGGATGGCGGCGGCCTCGGGCGGCTCGCCGGGCTTGACCTGGCCCTTGGGCATCTCGGGCCCGGTGGCGGTGGCGGCGCCGCCGGCGCGATCCGCCGAGCCCCCGCCGTTCTCGTCGTCGCCGCCGAGGCTGCAGCCCCCGGCCCCCAGGACCAGCGCCAGCAGGCTCACCGCGCCCAGCCGCCTCATACGGCGGCGGCCGTCTCGGCGCGATCGTGGTCTTGGGCTGAGCGGTAGAAGAAGAACATCAGCGCGAACAACATCACGGCCAGGTCCATCGCCATCATCATTCCCCCGGCGACCTGCTGGTCGGTCAGGGCGGACCATCCGTGTTCGGGTGCCGTGACAGCGTAGGGGTCGGCGTACGCGACGCTGCCCATGATGATGAAGGCCATGCCCAGCAGCATCCCCGGCAACCGCGCGCCGATCAGGTAGGGCACCTTCCACAGGTCGCCTCCCGCGCGCCGGCGCTTGGGCTCGATGACCGCCCACCACACCAGCAGCGAGCCCACGATGAAGCTCTGGTGCTGGAGAACGTGCACCCAGTCGTGGCGGATGGCGTTCTCGAACAGGAACGTGAAATGCCAGCCGTAGAGGACCAGGATCCACAGCGGGACGGCCACGAGCGGCTGGCGCAGCCAGCGAAAGACGGCGCGTAGCCGCTTGCGCCGGGCCAGCCGCTTCAGCGCCGGGGCCGGGATCAGGAACGCGTAGACCGGCGAGCGGATGCCCACCAGCAGCAGAGGCGCGCCCAGGTCGGCCAGGATCAGGTGCTCGCCCATGTGCGCCACCAGCAACTCGTCGCTGAGGCCGCCGATCGGCGACAGCAGGGCGATCGCCATGGCCAGGATGCCCACGTGCCACGCCGCCAGCTGGCCCCGGGGCACCTGGTACCCGCGCCCGGCCAGCACCCGCACCGCGCGCACGTAGAGCGCCTCCGCCACCGCCAGCACGGCGATCACCCCGGGGTCGAACACGAAGTCCACGCACGGATTGTGCCTGCCCGCCGGTGTGGTGCTACCCGCACCTCCGGCCCGGCTTCCGGCCGCTACGGTCGGCCCCGTGACCGATCAACTGGCGATCGAGGCCTCCGGGCTGGTCAAGGCGTTCGGCGAGACCCGCGCGGTCGACGGCGTCGACCTGCTCGTGCGCAAGGGCTCCGTGTACGGCGTGCTGGGACCCAACGGCGCCGGCAAGACGACCACGATCCGCATGCTGGCCACGCTGATCCGACCCGACGGCGGCAGCGCCCGCGTGCTGGGCCACGACGTGGTCGAGGACGGCGCCGCGGTGCGGCGCGCGGTCAGCCTGACCGGCCAGCTGGCATCGGTCGACGAGGACCTGACCGGCCGCGAGAACCTGCTCCTGCTCGGCCGCCTGCTGGGCCTGGACCGCGGCGCGGCAAAGGCGCGCGCCACCGAGCTGCTCGGGGCCTTCGGCCTTGAGGACGCCGCCGGGAAGCTCGTCAAGAACTACTCCGGCGGCATGCGCCGGCGACTGGACATCTCGGCCAGCATCGTGGTCACGCCCGAGCTGATGTTCCTGGACGAGCCGACCACCGGCCTCGACCCGCGCTCGCGCAACCAGGTGTGGGACATCGTGCGCGCGCTGCAGGCCGGCGGCACCACGATCCTGCTGTGCACCCAGTACCTCGAGGAGGCCGACCAGCTGGCCGACGGCATCGCGGTGATCGACCACGGCAAGGTGATCGCCGAGGGCACGCCCGCGCAGCTCAAGGCCTCGGTCGGATCGGGCGCGCTGAAGGTGCGCCTGCTGGACCCCGCCCAGCGCGCCGAGGCCGAGCGCGTCCTGGCCTCCTCCCTCGGGGGCGAGGTTGACGCGGTGGGCGGCGACGTCAGCCAGCTGAGCGCGCCGTGCGCCGACGCGGACCGCGCGGCCGCCGCCGTGGGCGCGCTCACCGCGGCCGGCGTCGGCGTGGCCGACTTCTCGCTGGGCCAGCCCAGCCTGGACGAGGTGTTCCTGGCCCTGACCGGCCGCCCGGCCGAGGCCGAGGACCCGGCGCCCGAGGAGGCGGCAGCGTGAGCGCCGTGGACGCCACCGCCGCACCCGGCGTGGACGAGGCCCGGGTCCGCACCGCCATCTCGGCAACCACCCGGCCCGAACCGGCGGGCGCCGTGGCCACGACCCGCGCCTTCGCCTGGCGGTCGATGCTCAAGGTGCGCCACGTGCCCGAGCAGCTGCTGGACGTGACGGTCACGCCCGTCATGTTCACGCTGATGTTCACGTACCTGTTCGGCGGCGCCGTCGCGGGCTCCACGTCGGAGTACCGCGACTACATCGTCCCCGGCATCCTGGTGCAGACCATCCTGTTCACCACGGTCTACTCCGGCGTGGTCCTGAACACGGACATGACCAAGGGCGTGGTCGACCGGTTCCGCTCGCTG
>DASQLM010000130.1:0-4377 GCA_035630015.1 Thermoleophilaceae bacterium
GCCACCACCACGGCCAGGGCGATCCAGATCGTGGAGTAGGCGGCGTGGCCGCTGGGGAAGCTGGCGCCGCTGGTCTCGGTCAGGCCGCCCGCCGGCCGCGGTCGGTCGATGCCGCTCTTGGCCAGGTTGACCGCCACGTACAGCAGCAGCACACCGGCAACCAGCGACGCCAGCTCGGCGAAGTGGCGCCTGCTGGCCAGCACGATCAGCACGGGCAGCGACAGCGCGATGACCACCGGCAGCGCCCCGAAGTCGGTGACCACCTTGAGCACGTCGGTCAGCCAGGCGGTGCGCAGGTCGTCGGCCATCGACAGCAGCCGCTCGTCGGCCGGCGTGAAGTCGCGGCCGCCGTGGATGACCACCGCGTAGAGCGTGAACACGTAGAACCCGACCCCGGTGACCGCGAGGGTGGTGGTGAGCTCCAGCCCCAGGCCGCCCGGGGTGAGCCGGCGGCCCAGGAAGCGCAGCCGCGGGCCGGCGCGGGCCATCAGCCGGTCGCCCCAGCGGCGGTAGGCCAGCACCGCGCCCACGACCAGGAACACCACGATGCCGAACCCGAGCGTGGCCTTGCCCGCGATCGAGGCGACCCGGTCGAACGAGCGGTAGAAGACGTAGCCCAGGACGCAGAAGAGGGTGCTCCACAGGCCGCAGCCGATGATGCTGAAGGGCAGGAAGCGTCGGTAGGAAAAGCCCGACGAGCCGATCACGAACGGCGCGATGGCGCGGATCAGGCCCACGAACCGCCCGATCAGGATGGTCTTGCCGCCGTGGCGCTCGAAGTAGCCCTCGACCTGGTTCAGCCGCTCCTCGGTGATCTTGAACCGGGGGCCGTGCCGCAACATGAAGTCGCGCCCCAGGCGGCGGCCGACGAAGAAGCTGGTGGTGTCGCCAAGCACGGCGCACACCCAGATCAGGCCGATCAGCGGGATCAGCTCGATCTCGCCCTGGCCGGCAATCACGCCGCCCACCAGGATCGTGGTCTCGCCCGGCGCGATCAGGCCGACGAACGCGCCCGTCTCCAGGAAGGCCATCACGCCCACCAGCACGTAGGTCCACGGGCCGAGCGTGGTGGCCACGTCCTCGATCAGCTTCTTCGCGTCCGGCAGGTGGGGGATCACGCCGGTCAGGTAGAGCACGACCACGACCGCCACCAGCACGACCGCGCCCGCCAGGACCTTGTGCTCGCGGACGTGCCTCATCCGCCGACCTCCGCCACCAGGGCGCCGGGCAGCCCGGCGGCCGCGGCCTCGGCGGCGGGCCGGTCGTCGAACACGCCGAAGACCGTTGGGCCCGACCCGCTGACCAGGGCGCCGTGCGCCCCGGCGGCGCGCAGCGCGTCCAGGCGCGCGCCCAGGTCGGGGCGCAGCCACAGCACCGGCAGCTGGAGGTCGTTCTCCAGGCGGGTGGAGAGCTGGGCGGGCGTGGCGCCGGCCAGGCGCTTGAGCGGCCCGGGATCAAGGCCGGCGGGTGTGGGCGCCTCGCCCTCGGCCCGCAGGCGGTCCAGCTGCCCGTAGACGGTGCCGGTGGACAGGCCTTGCGGGTCGGGCAACAGCACCAGGGCCATCGGGGCCAGCTGGACGCGGTCGATCCACTCGCCGGTGCCGTGCACGACCGCGCTGGCGGGCTCGACCTGGCTGGGCACGTCGCTGCCCAGGCCGTGCGCCAGGGCGCGCAGGGCGTCGCGATCCAGCGGCTCGCCGGCCAGCGTGTTGGCCGCGCGCAGGGTGGCGGCGGCGTCGGCGCTGCCCCCGGCCAGGCCGGCGGCCACCGGCAGGCGCTTGTCGATGGTCACGCGCAACGGCGGCACCGCGCCGTCGCCGGCCGCGTCGCGCAGCGCGCGCACCGCGGCGCCCGCCAGGTTGTCGCCGTCCACGCCGGGGCAGATCACCTCGTCGCGCTCGGCCGGCTCGACCGTCACGGTGTCGGCCAGGTCCAGGCGGGCGAACAGCGAGCACAGCGGGTGCAGCCCGTCCGAGCCCGGCTCGCCCACGCGCAGCACCAGGTTCACCTTGCCGGGCGCGCTCTCGGTGACCGCGCTCACGCCATCCGCTCCGCGAGCTCCACGAACTCGGCGGGCGCCAGCCGCTCGGCCCGGGCGTCGGCCGGGTGGCCCATGCCCTCCAGGGCCGCCCGGGCGCGCTCGCGCACCTGGCCGGGGGCGTCGGGGGCCAGCGCCAGCGAGCCCGCCAGCGTCTTGCGCCTGTGGGCGAAGGCCGCGTGCACGACCGCCGACACCGCCGGCGAGGCGGATGGCCCGGTGCGCACGATCGACACCAGCGCCGAGTCCACGTTGGGCACCGGGTGGAACACCGCGCGCGGGACCTTGCGCACCACCCTCACCCGGCCCGCCACCTGGGCCAGCACGGACGTGGCCCCGTAGGCCTTGCCGCCGGGTGTCGCGGCCAGGCGCTCGCCGACCTCGCGCTGGACCATGGCCAGCCACAGGGTCGCGCCCGGCAGCTCCTCCACCGTGCGCAGCAGCACCGTGGCCGCGACGCCGTAGGGCAGGTTGGCCACCACCTTGGTGGGGGCCGGGTCCAGGGCGGCCAGGTCCATCTGCACCGCGTCGGCCAGGTGCAGCGTCACGTTGGGCAGCGGGTCGAGCGCATCGCGCAGCGGCGCCTCGAGCTTCCGGTCGACCTCGACCACGTGCACGTGGCCCACACGCGGGGCCAGGTGCTCGGACAGCACGCCGAGCCCGCCGCCCACCTCCAGCACCACGTCGGCCGGGTCCAGCTCCGCAGCCTTCTCGATCACGCGCAGCACGTTGTCGTCAATCAGGAAGTTCTGGCCCAGCTCGCGGTTGGGCCTGACGTCGAACCGGCGCAGCCGGTTCATGCTGGCCTGGCGCGGCAGCTGCTCGCCCACGGTCACCAGCGCAGCAGGCGCCGCGCGTTCTCCTCGACCTCGCGCTCGAGGTCGGCGTACGTGGTGCCGCGCAGCTCCGCCACGAACTCGGCGGTGTGCACCACGTTGGCGGGCTCGTTGGGCTTGCCCCGCAACGGCACCGGGGTCAGGTACGGCGCGTCGGTCTCCACCAGGATCCGGTCGGCGGGCAGGGTCCGGGCGGCCTCCTGGAGGTCCTCGTTCTTCGGGTAGGTCACGTTGCCGGCGAACGAGCACATGTAGCCGCGCTCGACCGCCTCCCCCACCCGGTCGGGCGCCGAGAAGCAGTGCAGCAGCACGGTCAGGTCGGTGGCGCGCTCGGCCAGGATGGCGAACGTGTCGTCCTCCGCCGCGCGCGTGTGGATGACCACGGGCAGGTCCAGTCGCGCGGCGATGTCCAGCTGGGCCTCGAACGCACGGCGCTGGTCGTCGCGCGGCGCGTAGTCGCGGAAGTAGTCCAGACCGGTCTCGCCGATGGCGCGCACCAGCGGGTCGGCGGCGGCCTGCTCGATGGCCTCGGCGTCGGCGGGGCCGAAGCCCTCCGTCTTGTGCGGGTGGCGGCCGGCCACGACCACCACGCCCTCGTGGGCGCGGGCGGTGTCCAGCGCGCGCTCGATGGTCGGCCCGTCCATGCCGATGGTGGCCAGCCGGGTGACGCCGACCTGTCGCGCGCGGGCGATCAGCTCGGCGTCGTCGTCCTTGCAGGAGTCCAGGTGGCAGTGGGTGTCGACCATCGGCGGTCTACGCGGCTTCGGCCGGGGGCTCGATGCGGGGAAACAGCTGTCCGAGCTCGCCCACCGTGGCGCCGCCGCCGTGATCGCCCAGCCGGGCGCAGTCCAGCGAGCGGTCCTGGCTGCCCAGCGCCGCCAGCAGGCGCTCGGCGGTGTCGGGCATCCAGGGCAGCAGCAGCACGCTGACCACGCGCAGGCCCTCGGCCAGGCCGTAGAGCACCTGGTCCAGCTCGCCGGCGCGCTCCTCGTCCTTGGCCATCTGCCAGGGCGCCTGGTCCTGGACGAAGCGGTTGAGGCCGCGGACGCGTACCCAGATGGCCTCCAGGGCGGCGCTCACCTCGACCGCGTCCAGCTTCCGGGCGACCTCGTCGGCCAGGCCGTCGAACTCCGCGACCAGCGTCGCGGGCGGGGTACTCCGCGGCACCACGCCGTCGCGGTACTTGGCGATCATCGCCAGGCTGCGGCTGGCCAGGTTGCCGTAGTCGTTGGCCAGCTCGGTGTTGTAGCGCGACTCGAAGCCCGCGGGCGAGATCGACCCGTCCTGGCCGAAGGCCACCTCGCGCAGCAGGTAGAAGCGCAGGGCGTCGGTGCCGTAGGTGTCCATGACCTCGAACGGGTCCAGCACGTTGCCCAGCGACTTGGACATCTTGTGCTCGTCCATCAGCAGGTAGCCGTGGATGAACACCTTGCGCGGCACCTCGATGTCGGCGGCCATGAGCAGCGCGGGCCAGAACACCGCGTGGAACTTCAGGATGTCCTT
>DASQLM010000131.1:0-29438 GCA_035630015.1 Thermoleophilaceae bacterium
TCGGGCAGGTGAGCCCAGTCGGCGTCGGGCCCCTCCGGCCTACGGCCGTTGACCCGCACCGGGTGCCCCGGGTTGCCCACCACCGTCGAGTCGGCGGGCACGTCGTGGATGACCACCGAGTTCGCGCCGATCTTGGCGCAATGGCCCACCTCGATCGGGCCCAGGAGCTTCGCCCCCGAGCCCACCACCACGTCGTCTCCGACCGTGGGATGGCGCTTGCCGCGCTGGAAGCCGGTGCCGCCGAGCGTGACGCCCTGATACAGCGTCACGTTGGCGCCGATCTTCGCGGTCTCGCCGATGACCACGCCGGCCCCGTGGTCGATGAACAGCGCGTCGCCGATCTCGGCCGCCGGGTGGATCTCCACGCCGGTGACCACGCGGCTGGTGTTGGCCACCACGCGCGGGGCCAGCGGCACGCCGGTGGTGTGCAGCGCGTGCGCCACGCGGTGGGCCAGCAGCGCCTGCACGCCGCCGTAGGTCAGCAGGATCTCGGCCCGGCCCACGCTGCGCGCGGCGGGGTCGCGGTCCTGCGCGGCGGTCAGGTCGGCGCGCACCTCGCGCCCGACCCGGGCCAGGGTTCCGAGGCCGAACATGCTCACAAGGATGACGCACTGCCGCAGGCCGGACAATCATCCCGCCGCGACGTGGCCACCATCGTCTGCTCGGCGGTCAGTCCGTCGAGGCGCAGCAGCCGGTCCGTCAGCGGCCGGCCGACCCCGCTGAGCAGCTTCAGGGCCTCCAGCGCCTGGAGCGAGCCGATCACGCCGGCCATGGCGCCCAGCACCCCTGCCTCGCGGCACCCGCGGCGCGACTCCGGCGGCGGCAGGGACGGGAACACGCACCGGTAGCAGGCCGACTCGCGCGGGCGCACGGACAGCACCTGCCCCTCGAAGGCGACCACCGCGGCCTCCACCAGCGGGACCTCCTGTGCGCAGCAGGCGTCGTTGACCAGGTAGCGGGTCTCGAAGCTGTCGGTGCAGTCCACGACCACGTCCGCGCCCATCACGATGGCCTCGGCGTTCTGGACGGTCAGCTCGACCGGGTAGGGCTTGAGCGCCACCTCGGGGTTCAGCAGCCCGAGCTTGGCCGCCGCGCGCTCGGCCTTCGGGGCTCCCACGTCGGGGGTCAGGTACAACGGCTGGCGGTGCAGGTTCGACAGCTCGACCTCGTCGTGGTCGACCAGGCCGATCGTGCCCACCCCCGCCGCCGCCAGGTAGGTGGCCACCGGGCTGCCCAGCGCGCCCGCGCCCACCACGATCGCCCGGGACGCCCGCACCCGCTCCTGGGTCTGGCCACCCCAGTCGTCCATCAGGAGCTGGCGCGAGTAGCGCTCGAGCTCCGCCGCCGAGAGCGTCACGCCGGGTTGAAGAAGGGGGCGCTGACGTAGCGCTCGCCCGAGTCGGGCATGACCACGACGATCCGCTTGCCCTCCATCTCGGGGCGCGAGCCCAGGTCGACCGCGGCCGATAGCGCGGCGCCGCACGAGATGCCGGCCAGCACGCCCTCGGTGCGGGCGCAGCGCTGGGCGGTGGCGATGGCGTCGTCGTCGGAGACCGCCACCACCTCGTCGAGGATGTCCCGGTTGAGTACCGGGGGCACGAAGCCGGCCCCGATCCCCTGGATCCGGTGGGGCCCCGGCTGCCCGCCGGAGATCACCGGCGAGCCCGCCGGCTCCACGGCCACCACGTGCAGGTCGGGGTTCAGCTCCTTGAGCCGCTCGCCCGCGCCGGTCACGGTGCCTCCGGTGCCCACGCCGCACACCAGCGCGTCGATCTTGCCCTCCATGTCGCGCCAGATCTCCTCCGCCGTGGTCCGCCGGTGGATGTCGGGGTTCGCCGGGTTCGAGAACTGGTCGCAGATGAACGCGTCGCCCTTCTCGGCCGCGATCGCCCGGGCGGCCTCGACCGCCTCGTCCATGCCGCCCATCGACTCGGTGATGCGGACCTCCGCGCCGTAGAGGCGCAGGAGCCCCTCGCGCTCGCGGCTCATGCCCTGGGGCATGGCCAGCACAAGGTCGTATCCGCGCGCCGCGCACACGAACGCCAGCGCGATGCCGGTGTTGCCGCTGGTGGCCTCCACGATGGTCGTCTTGCCGGGGGTGATCCTGCCCTCGGCCTCGGCCGCGTCGATCATGGCCACGCCGATCCGGTCCTTGACGCTGCCCGCCGGGTTGTACGCCTCGAGCTTGGCCACCAGCTCGGCGCCGCAGTCGGGCGCCACCCGGGTCAGGCGAACCATCGGCGTGTCGCCGACGGTGTCGGCCAGGTTGGCGGTCGGTGGTGACATTCGGGGCGAACCGTATCGGT
This sequence comes from Thermoleophilaceae bacterium, assembly GCA_035630015.1. Lineage (GTDB taxonomy): Bacteria > Actinomycetota > Thermoleophilia > Solirubrobacterales > Thermoleophilaceae > JAAYBF01. The sequence goes on from DASQLM010000131.1 coordinate 2,307, forward strand.
GAAAGCCAGTCGGGAATCGCCCGAACTCAAGTCCGGTCGTTGCCCGGACGATAGGCGGGCAGGTGGCGTGACCTGCGCTTCCGCCGCTCGAACAGAAAGCAGTCATGCCCCGTATGCCCCTTCGTGCCCGCCATTCACTGTCCGTCGTCGCGCTCGGCGCCTTCTTCGTGGTCGGTTGCGGTGGCGAGACCACCGACATCTCGGCCGCGGTCGACGACACCAACAAGAACCTCGACGGCACGGCAACCATGGCCTGCGACGACGAGATCGACGGCGGCGAAGGCACCAAGTTCGACTGCACCCTGAAGGGCAAGGGCGGCAAGACCGAGACGGTCCAGATCAAGATCATCAAGGACGGCATCGCCCCCGTCGACGAGAAGGCCTACGTCAGCTCGCTGCAGAAGGTCACCGGCGGCTGATAGCGCCGGGGGCGGCTAGCCGATCAGCTCTCCGGCGGCGGGCTCGCCGGCGCCGGAAGCAGGAGGTGGCTGGTAGCCACGGCTTCGGCCACCTCGATCAGCTTGCGGCCCGTGTGCCGGGAATGGGAGCGCAGCAGCTCGAACGCCTCACGCTCCTCCACCCCGTGGCGCTCCATCAGGATCCCCTTGGCACGCTCGGTCATCGCCCGGCGCCCGAAGGCGCCCTCCAGGCTGTGGAACTCGGCGAACCGGCGCAGGACGATGTCGAGCGCGCTCTGCAGCTCCTCGGGATCGCCGGCGCTGACGTAGGCGAAGATCCCCCGCTTGGCGGCCTCGTTCACGAACTCGGGGTCGGTGCTCTCGAGGATCGCGACCACCGGGCAGGCGGCCTCCTGGACGATCCGGGCGATCAGATCCAGTGCGTGCTGGGTGCTGTCGCCCAGCCCCACCAGCGCGACGTCGGGGAGCGCCTCGGTCGTCGCGGCAGCGACCTCGGCCACCTTGAGCTCACGCGCGATGACCTCGTGGCCCATCGCCGCCACCATTGCCGTGGTCGTCTGAAGACGCTCCTCTCGCTGATTTGCGATCAGGACGCGTAGCGACTGGAACTCTTCGGTACTCACTGCGGGACGCTCTCTCCGCAGAATGCTAAGAGCGCCGGTGGCCGCGCGCAAGCGGCCGCGCTACCCTGGAAGCAGTCCGGGCCCCAGATTCACGGTCCGTGCGCCATCGACCTCAGCGTCCGGTCGCTACAGCACTGCCGCCTCAGCCCTTGGCCGGCATCACCGCGACGCGTGGAGGTCGAACTCTCATGGAAGCATCCCTATCGCCCACCGGAGCTCCCCGGGCGGGGCCTACGCAGGCCTGTATTCTGGGCGCCAAGCGGCCGATGGCCAGCTTCGTCGTGGCGACGGAGCAGCTCGACAGCGGCGTACCGGTGGTGTCCATCACCGGAGAGCTCGATCTGGCCACAGCGGCGGCGCTGGAGGATCCGCTCCTCGCCGCCTGCGACCACACGGACGGGGCGGTGGCGGTCGACCTGACGGGCTGCGGCTTCATCGACCTCCGGGGCCTTCACGTCCTGCTGAACGCCCAGGAGCGGCTCGAGCGTGCCCACCGCGCTCTGGTCTTGATCACGGGCAACCCGGCAGTGCTGCGCATCCTGCAGGTCACCCGGGTCGACGGCCTCTTCGAGATCCATCCCTCCCGCGCCGCCATCACGAGGACCCCCCTCGGTGCCTAGCTGGCGCGACGACGAATCCGAGAAGCGCGGCCGCTGCCGGGAGCAGAACGAGAAGACGGCCGGGGCCGGCTCTCCACGGGCCGGGAGCCACACCTCCTTCCGCTGCGAGTGCGGTGACGCGCTGTGCACCTGTCAGATCGCGATGAACCCGGGTGAGTACGCCGGCGTTCGCGCGTACGCCACCCACTTCGCCGTCTCGCGCAACCACGAGGACCCCGAGAGCGAGCAGGTGATCGAGGAGAACGAACGCTTCGCGGTCGTGGAGACCGTCGCGGGCCAGGCCACCAAGCTGGCCCGCAGGGGCGATCCGCGCCAGCGCGGGCGGGAGGCGCGCTGGGCCGAACCGCCCGCCGGGCGAGCACCGGACACGGTCCCGATCGAGAACGAGACCTCCGAGCGGGTCGTCCGGGTCGTCGTGCTCGGCCTTCCGCTGGCGGCGCTGGGCCTCGGCGGATGGCTGGCCTGGGGCGGCGCCCTGAACTGGCACGACCTCGTGGTCCTGGCCATCACCTACACGCTGACCGGCCTGGGCATCACCGTCGGCTACCACCGGCTGTTCACCCACCGCAGCTTCAAGACCACCCGAGGAGTACGGGCGGCGCTTGCGGTGCTGGGCTCGATGGCCGTCGAGGGACCGGTGACCGAATGGGTGGCCACGCACCGCAAGCACCACCAGTTCTCCGACCAGGAGGGCGATCCGCACAGCCCCCACGTGGACCACGCCCCGGGGTTGATGGGCACCATGCGCGGCCTCGGCCACGCCCACGTCGGCTGGATGTTCCGCGGCCGGGACATGGCCAACCCCGCGCGCTACGCCAAGGACCTTCTCGCTGACCGCGACCTGCGCTTCATCAGTCGGACGTTCCCCCTGTGGGTGCTTGTCGGGATGGCCATCCCCTTCGGGCTCGGGGTGGCGCTGACCGGCTCGGTCATCGGCGGGCTGACCGGCATGCTGTGGGGCGGCGCGGTGCGCGTGTTCCTGCTGCACCACACCACGTTCAGCATCAACTCGCTGTGCCACTCCTTCGGCCGCAGGCCGTTCACGACCGGAGACGAGTCGCGCAACCTCGCGTGGCTGGCCCCGCTGGCGTTCGGCGAGGCCTGGCACAACAACCACCACGCCTTCCCCACCAGCGCCCGCCACGGGCTGGGCCGCTGGCAGATGGACCCCGGCGGCTGGTTCATCCGCGGGCTGGAGCGCTGCCACCTGGCCTGGGACGTGATCCGGATCAGCCCCGCCCGGCAGCTCGCGAAGCGGGGAGAGGCGGCGTAGCCGTAAGGCTCTACGGGCAGTACCCGGCGAAGCTGTGCCTGTAGCTGCGGCCGCCCGCCGGGACGCGCGGCCCGATCACGCGCCACGAGAGAATCGAATAGCGATAGCGCCCGTTGCACAGGCGCGGCCGCGACAGGCGCACACTGACGGGGTATCTCGTGACCTTGCCGGCAGCGCAGTACGGATTGCAGTCGTTGAACGGGAAGACCCCGCGCCCCCGGGCGACCCTGCCATTCCAGCTCGACCAGCGCCGAACGGGCAGGTAGCCGGCGGCGCCGAAGTAGAGGGTGCGAGGTCTGTACTGCAGCTGGCCGGGATTGCCCGTGAAGACCACACGGACGCGCCGGAGGTACCTGAGCGACACCGTCAGGTCCCCATCCGACTCCCAGCCGTCGGTGAACTCCTGCGGCGAGGTGCACACGTCGTCGCTGGCCTGCACAGTCACCGTCACCCGGTAGCGGCCGCCCCTGCGGGTCAGCTTGTAGTCGTACAGCCGGGCAACGATCGCATCGCTGTTGCGGTCGTAAACAGGCGCGCCAGCTCGGGGCTTCTTCGCGAACCGAGCCCCACGAGCCCGTGACGGCAGAGCGATCGTCTGCGACGACGTGGTGCCGCAGCCGGCGCCATCGAAGGCGAAGGCGAGCCTGGTGTTCTCGCTGATGCGCAGGGCCTCCACCGGGCTCGGCGTCAGGAGTACTGCGGCGGCGGCCGCCGATGCTGCTGTCGTCAGGGCCGTCCGCATGTCCCGCGCACACCGTAGGCCAGGCCGATCCTCCGCGCGAGCTGCACGCTCCGTTGACAGCCCGGCATGCCTCGCTCACAGTTGAGGCGTGGGAGCGCGACTCGCAGGGCTCGCCGTGGGAACACTGCTGCTGACCGCAGGACCGGCAGCAGCGGACGAGGCTGCCCAAATCAGCTCGAGGCTCTGCGCGAACACCTACGGCGGCGATGTGATCAGCGCCACGAACAGCCTGAGGTGCGCGAAGGCTCGATCCATCGTCCGCACGTGGGCGGTCCGGTACCGGCGCGACGGGCGGGTCGACCGGACGGTACTGGGCTACCGCTGCCGCGATCGCAGCAGCAGCGTCGAAGGACTGACGGTCAAGTGTCGCCGCGGACGCAAGGTCGTCCGCTTCTACGCAAACGTGCCGCAGTAGCCGCAGCCTCTAGATGTAGTACGTGAAGGCATCTAGACCGGCGTGCCGCTCCTGATGCGGGATCGGCCAGAGTGCGCGTCACGGGTGCGCGGCAAAGGCCGGATTGAACGCTTCAGGTAGGCGTTGAGCAGACCCGCGGCTTCGTCCTCGTTCCCGGGGAACAGGTGCCCGTACTTGTCGAGGGTGATCGTGATGTTGGCGTGTCCCATGTAGGTGCTCAGGGTCTTCGCGTTGACGCCGGCGGCGATCATCAGCGAGGCGTAGGTGTGCCTGCATTCGTGCAACGTGATCCGGGTCAGGCCCGCGGCCTTCCACGCGTCATCAGCGCGGGCAGTGAGCTTCTTCGGGTCGAAAGACTCGTTCGGCCTGTCTCCGAACGCCAGCGCCCCTGCCGGGCCCTCGACGGTCGCCAGGTGGCCACGCAAGTCGTCGGGGATGGGGACCTTTCGGTTGCCACGGTTCTTCGTCGGGATTTCCCCCTCGATGTCGTCCCAACCGCACTCGACGCGAATCACGCCTGCGGCCAGGTCGATGCATCCGTGGCGCAGCGCCCGGATCTCGCCGCGGCGCAGCCCGGCGTACATGGCGGTCGACCAGATCGGTCGGTCGGCATCGCTGAGAGCGGCGAGCAGCTGGGCGCCCTCGGTCGGGTCGGCGATCCGATCCCTCCCGCCTCGCACGGCCGGCATCTGCAGGTCGGCGGTCGGGTTCACCGTGAGTCGGTCGCGCGAGATCTCTCGCTTGAAGATCGCTCGGAGCGGCGTGATGAACGTGGTTACCGAAGCGGCCGGCACGCCCGCTGCCACGGCGTCGTCTACGAGCTGCTGCAGATCAGCCCGAGACACGTCCCGAATCGGCTCGTCGCCCAGCGAGGGCCAGACGTGCCTGGTGAGCGTCTGCCTGTAGCTCCGCACCGCAGAGGGCTTGTACGCGTCACCCGAGCGGTTCAGGATCGCGCCGGAGGCCGCCAAAGCCAAGAAGTCCTCCGAGACGGCCTTGAGCGTGGCGTTCGACTTTCCCGTGACCTGGTGGCCGCGCCGGAGCGCGATCACCGCGTCGCGGTGCCAGTTCTTGGCCTCGGCCGGGTTGTCGAACGTGCGACGCAGCCGCTTCTGTTCGGTGGCGTCCCACACCTGCGCTTCGTAGGACGGCGTGCAGTCGCACCGGCCCCCTCTCCGGGACCGGCACGACCGCGAGTGGCGTACTCGGATGCCTTTGGCCATCAGGCTGCAATCTCCGGCCGGTCGAGCAGCGACCGAGCCTGCTCGAGCTCGACTCGCTGCTCCTCGAGAAACGCCACGTACTGGCGCTCGCCTTCCTCGACTGTGCAGCCAAGAGGCACCGCCTCCCGATCGCCAGCACGGAGCCGTGCCAACCCGTCGGCCTCGTAGTCGATGTTCTGCTCGACGTCCTCGGCCACCTGAGCGGCCGCCCGGCGAAGCATCTCAGGGTCGGAGATCTCCCCGCGCTCCAGATGGTCGAAGAACTCGATGAACGGGGTCATGTAGGCGTACAGCTCCCGTAGGGCTTCTGGCTCAGTGATGTCCTGGAGGAGCCCGTCCTGGGATCCCCTCGCGGCCGCCATGGTCACGAAGCGTGCTGCCGCTTCTGCCTGATCGTCGGTGAGTGCGTAAGTCGTCATCTGCTCCCTCTCGTTCGATGGTCTGTGCAAGCACCAGAGGGGACGGCCGACGGGTCGCGCGTGTAGCTTGCGCGGCGCATCAGAGCGGAACTCTCTGGTGCCACGCCCCCCGGGCCGGTTACCGCCGGTCGCGGGGGGCACTACGCGCCCCATCCTACGCCCGCTGCGGATGACAGCGCAAGACTGGAACGTCGGGTTAGGCTGACCGCATGGCAAGGGAGACGCCTGAGCGACGGCGGCGACGACTGGCAGATGCACGTGGTCGCCAGCGCGAAGCCCGCACGCAGCTCAGGGAGACCGAGATCACCCTGTTCGGATGGGGCCTCGCTATCACTCTCATTTACTTCATCGGGAGCTGGCTGGGCTTCTGGTAGCCGACGGCGGCGTATCGGCTCAAGGCGCCTGCGAGCGCCGTACGATGCCCACCGATGGATCCGGGTCCGTGGGAGTTCGGCTGGGAGGCACTCGTCGCGATCGGCACGCTCGGGCTCGCTGGCGCCACGGCATTGCTCGCTAGGACCACCCGAGACGTCTCGCAAGCGACCGGTCGCCAGGTCAGCGTCGATCAGCAGCAGATCCTGCAAGCACAACGACCTGTCCTGGTTCCGCAGGCTTTGATCGACAGTACGACGCAACTTGCCGACGATCCGCAGATCGACAAAGGCGACATCCTCGTCGCGATCAGCAATGTGGGCCCAGGGCCGGCGATAAGCGTTACCGCTGTCCTGTTCCGCCCAAACAGCACTGACGTGAGCGGGCGCGCCCGTCCAATCGAGGCGGTCGCAGCGCGATTCGACGAGGAGCTGCGGTTCACCGCGAGTGGAGAACACGCGGCGTACTCGGGTGCCGACACCGTCTACCTGAAGGGTCAGATCAGGTACCGGGACGTGGCGGGCACGAAATACACGACAGACTTCACCTGGCATTCCGGGGGTAACGCGTACACCTACGACCTCAGCCAGCCAGCACCTGACCCTGCACTGGCGCATGCGCAGACTGCCGAACTGAGCAGGGTCGACGCGCTGAAGATTCTGTTCAGCCGCAAGCACGAGTAGCGAACCGGCCTTGCCGTCCTGGACCAGCTCGCGGAGTGGCCGGAGACGACGACGGTGCTGGCACGAACGGTGTGGTGATGCGGTTCCGGGTCGAGCGCGATGGCCCGGGGTCTCTGCCAACCCCCTCTGGTGGCAGTCCCGGCGGCGTCCGCCGCCAAGCGGTCGAAGACCGACAAGGCTCAGAACAAGGCCCTGAAGAAGTACGGCAAGGCCATCAAGAAGAACTCGAAGTCGCTTCGAGGACAGTCGAAGTCGGTGAAGGCGCTGAACGCTTCGGCGAAGTCGCTGAACAGCTCGATCAACACGCTGAAGGAGATCGCCGACCGCGCCGACAAGAGCTCGGCGGCCATCACCGCCGGCGTGCCGACCATCGTCAAGGGTCTGACCGACCTGAAGGCGGGACTGCTGAAGGCAGGTGCCGGTCTGACCACCCTGCAGAAGCTCGCGACCTCGCAGGAGTACGGCTTTGCGCAGATGGTCATCGGCGCGACGGCCCAGCCGGGCGCGTTCCTGCAGACGCCCGACATCCCCGACACGGCGCAGCAAGCGTCGACCTCGCAGCAGTTCGTGGCACCCGCGGGAGCCGCGGCAGCCCCGGTGACGGCGTCGTACGGCGTGCGCGGAACCGAGGTCGAGCCCACCGGGCCCCAGGCATTCTGCCGCACAACGGTGACCAACAACACCACGGGGGTCACGGGCACTCCGACCACAGACCCGATCGGCGCTGGTGCTGCCACGACCGGCTTCCTGCCGGTTGCGACCACATCGCCGTTCGCGGCCGGCTTCGGCCAGGCCGGCACGGATAGCGCCACGGCCACGACCATTCCCACGGTGACGGTGACGACCGGGGATATCTACACGGTCAACCTGGCGTGCATCGACACCACGCCGATCAGCGAGACCGACCCGACGAACTAGGTCCGCAGCACCAACGCACCACGAGGGGCCGGGCATCAGCTCGGCCCCTCGTCGTTCCTGAGCCGTTCCGGGCAGCGCAACTTCACGAGCCGGGCACCTCAACCAGGAGGGGGGGTAACGATCCTGGCGCCCATGGTGAGCTAGCACTACGGTGCTCCGATGCCGTCCAGCGATGACACCTGGAGCCGACGACCGCCCACCGGATTCGATCGGGGCGCCCGGGCCCTCATCGGAAAGGTCGTGGGCGAGACGACGGGCCGAGCTCCGAGCCAGGTCTGCGGGGCCTTCTTCGAGGACCGGTTCGGTGGACTGGACGACTACCTGGGCGGCGTCGACACGGTCTTTGGCCATAGCGCGGCTTTCGTCCTGCGTCGCGACGTTGAAGAGGCGGCGGCGAACACGGAGTTCAGCCATTCGCTTTCCCTCCCGCGGCCCGACCCCAATGAAGCCGCTGCGGCGGAGTTGCTCGCCGGGATGCCGGAGCCAGATTTCAGAAGCGCGATGGTCGCCGGCCTCGGTCCCGCGATCCGGAATCCCGAGGCCCGCGAGCGCGTCTCCAACATCTGCCGTGCGCGCGGAATCCCATGGGCCCTGACCATGCAAGGCTTCGAGTGGACCGGCGACGAAGAGATCGAGCGCGAGACCCTGCGTCCTGCGCTCTCCGCGCTCGACGATCCGCGCCTGGCGCGCGGAGCGCGCGTTGAGTTCGAGGGGGCACGTCAGGAGCTCAACGTCGGGACTCCCACTGCGCTGAAGCAGGCGATCTCCGAGGCGGCCAGCGCAGTTGAGAGCGCGATGCGGGTTGTGCTGGACCAGCGCTCGATCAGCTATCCGCCGGGCGCATCTGCCAGTTCGCTCTTTGGGCATCTCGTCGATGAAGGCCTGGTGCCGCGACACATGGAGCGCCTTGTTCTCGCCGCAGCCACACCGCGCAACAAGAGCGCGAGCCATGGCGCTGGCGAAGTCGCACACTCGGTCGCCAAGGAAGAAGCCCAAGCCGTAGTCGCGAGCGCGGCGGTCGCCATCTCGTACCTGGCCACGAAGCTCCCGTAGTTTCTCCGCCATCGGGGGGTGAACCTTCGGCCGATGGGCCTTGACCAGGTAGGCCGGCTCCAGGGCAGTGGCCCGCAAGCACCGCGGGCGCGCACGTTCACTGCCGGCGGTGGCGCCCCCGGGGCAAGCAACACGACGGCCCGGGGGCCCCGCCAATCCATCCGCGGCATGAAGCCCTAGCAGCGGGGGTACGTGCCGGGAAGTCGGAAGGAGGCACCCATGAGCGAGGAGGGCCTGAAGCTGCACGCCGCGATCGCGGCCGTGCTGATCGACGCGTCCGACGCGCGAGGCGAACGGGCGTGGATGACCTACGACGAGGTGGCGTCGAAGATCGCCGCGCTCGACCTCTACCGCCGCGGCGACGGAAAGCACCCCCCGCCGGGCCAGATCAGCGCCCGGGTTCACCAGTACCCGAGGGTGTTCGAACGACGCGACCGGCGAGGAACCGAGGTCTCCGTCAGGCTCGCCCAGCGACGGTAGATCTACACGCACGCCTCGACCGCCCTACGCCCGGAACCGCGGCGCCGAAGGCCATGTGCGACCGCGACCGCACCATGCCCACCGGAGCGGCGGCCGAGCTTCTGGAACAGACCGTCGTAGCCGGCAGCTCTGAACTCTTCGTGGGTGGGATACCACTCCCGGTCCGCCAGGAAGCGCGCGAGTTCGGCCGCGATGGCCTCCTCGGTCCAGCGGGTAGCCGCTCGGTAGCGCGGACCCTCGGTCACCGAGAGCCCGAGCTGCTCGGCCAGGTCACGCCTCACGCCCACCTTCGCGATCGAGGCGTAGAGGCCGCCCAACCCCGCGGCGTAGAACTGCTTTCGAGTCGGCCAATGGTTCTGCCCGCGAGCGAGCTCAGCCACTGCGGAGAGCATGGACGCTTGGTCCCAGACCGAGCAGTTGGTGCGCTGGTGGTAGCCCATCGGCAACCCAAGCTCGCCTGCCCATCGGTGGGCCCCGCCGTAGTAGTGCACGGCCTTCCGGAGTTCGCCCCTGCCTGCGGCAATGAACTCTCGAGTTGTCGGCCAGCTCTCCCGCCCGGATGTGGCCTCGATGAGCTCTTCGCGCACTCGGGCCTCGCTCCAACCACCCATGGACCTGTGCGTCACCGGGGGGCGTAGGCCGAACTGCTGAGCCCAACGGATGACGGTCTGGTGTCGTTGAGCGTTCGCGTATGCCAGGCCTAGCCCGGCCGCTTGGAATTCGGTGAACAGTGGCCAGTTCTCCTCTCCTTGGAGAACCGGGGCCAGGGCCAGCGTGACCTTGCGCTTCGACCAGTCGAGGGACCCTGCCGCCGGCGCCCCTCGACGTCCCATGGCCGGCGGCTCGAACGGCATCGCAGGCGGAGCTACGTTCGGCGATCGGGGTGGTAGGCCCGCAGGCTCTCCGCCAGACGGAATGGACCAGACGCGTTCGTGCGCGGGCCCATTCCCCGCAAGCACGACCGCGCAGTCCAGCCGAGTGCCGATCACCCGTCCTCTTGCGGCGAGGTCCATCGTGGGCCAAGCCTCCCTCACCGCCGCAGGCCCCGGGCCCAAGCTCTCCAAAGCAGAACGTGCCGCAGCTACGGCCATCAGGGCCCGCTCCTCCCGCCTGCAACGAGCTGCCAGACCAGCCGCGAACCGATCGGCGCCCAGAGTCGCGGGAAGGGTCGGGTGATCGCGGTACCCCTCGAGCTGAGTGGTGGCTTTGCGGGCTCGCTCCTGCGCGCGGGCCAGGCCACCCTGTCGGCGGCGCTGCGAATCGCCCGACAATTCGCCCCACATGCAGGCTTCGACGTAGGGCTCGACCTTCGAGGCGTAGATCGACACCGGGCGAGGACACCGACCGCCCGTCCTCTTGTCAGGACACAGGTAGACGAGCCGGTGGTGCTCGTCGCAGGACGTCATCAGGACCCGGCTGCATCCGGCGCACCGAAGGAAGCCATGCAGGAGCGCGGGCTCGATACGGCGGGGCCCCGGACCCCCCAGCCGCTCAAACTGAGCGGCCTGCCAGGTCGCGGCATCGACCAAAGCCGGGTGGGCGGCGCAATTCACGTGGTGGCCATGGCGGACCTCGCCGAGGTACGCGCGACGGCGAACCAGTGATCGAACGGTGCTGTGTGACCAGGTGGGCTTTCCGGTCGGGGTCGGCACCCGGGCCGAGAGGAACGCAGCCAGTTCGCCGGGTCTCTCCCCTCGCCCGCGGCGGGCGAACACCTCGCGCACCAGCCGCGCGGTGCGTGGGTCCTCTGCGAGTCGGCCGGACTTGGTGCGGCGATAGCCCAGCGGAACCGAGCTGCCGGTAAAGACGCCACGCGCGATCGCCCTTTTCTGAGCCTCATCCCATGTGGCCCGGACTCGATCGAGTTCCCACTCGGCCAGCGACAGCATCATTCGCAGCACGAGGCGCCCCGTCGAGGACGCGAAGTCGAGATCGTCAGCGACCGACACGAACCGACCGCCGGCCTCGGTCACTTGTTCGATCGCCTGCAGTCCATCCAGCAGCGAGCGGCCGAACCGGTCCAGCTTCGCGACACACAGAACCTGAGCCTCGCCGGTGGCCTGTCGGCCGAGCGCCTCGAGCAACAGTGGCCGATCTGCCCTCCCGCCTGACTGGTCGAGTTCCACGAAGACCCGGCCGACCTCGTGCCCGTGCAATCGCGCGTACCCCTCGATCTGATCGCGCTGGATGTTCGGCGAGATGAAGGACTCCCCCTCCCGGCCGTTGACCTGGGACACGCGGATGTAGCCATCGAGAATCATGGTGCATGATCCGCAGCCGCAGCTGGGTCTATGCGGGGTGCTCGCCGCTGTCGGTAGCGGCGGCGCTCCTCCGCCAGGGCCGCCGGGTCGCGCTGCTCCTTGGCACGCTTGTTGCGGCAGGTTCTCGAGCAGAACAGGGTCCGGCGTTTCACCGAGCGCTCGAATGACGTGCCACACACTGCGCACTCCACCGTCGTGGTGGGCCCTCGTTTCTCGCGGAGCTCGGCTTGCTTCGCTCGCTCGCGATCCCGGCCCTTTGCGAGGCGGACTCTTCGCGCTTCGGGCGTCTCGCGCGATCGCCGGTACTCCGCGATCCGAGCAGCTTCGCGAGCGCGGAATGCTCGTGATGCCTCGCCGTCCAGGCGGCAGCGTCGCGAGCAGTACTTGGCCGGCATCCCGGGCCCCGTCTGAATGAAGTCCGATCCGCAGATCTCGCAGGTGCCTCTCCTCATCTCTGTACGGGCCGTGCGCGCGTGGACAGGTGGAAACCCGTACGGACAGCGAGCGGCAGCCCTCTCCGGTCCTGGACGGAAGCCGGAAGGGGGTTCCCCCCTGGGGTCCTCGACGCCGAGGGCAGCATTCCGGTCACCCTCCGGGGACCAACAGGTGAGACGGCCGGACGTACGGCGTGATGGTGATCGGGTCCAGGCCCGCGTCGGGCAGGGCGCCCAGGTCGCCGCGGGAGACGCGGGCCAGCACCTCGACCGGGCGTTCCTCGGGACCGGAGGGCGGCACGCACAGCAGGTCGCCGGTCGGGATCGAGATCGGCCCGTAGGCCTCGCCCGAGGCGTCCTGGCGGAGCATGGCCTCGGTGGACAGTTCGGCCTCCCGGTCGGCGAACAGCACCGCATCCTGCGTCGGCACCCAAGATGCGAAGTTCTTGTAGTTGCGCGTGGCGGCACCGGCGAGGGAGTACCAGTCGATGAATCCGGGCTTGCCGGTAGCCAGCGCTCCTCCCGTGGCCAGTCGCGGATCGTACCCGGACGCGACCGGGTCTCCGGGGGTGGAGCCCGTCGGCCAAGCCCATACGAACCACGTTCCGGCCGCGTCGATGGATAGGCGGATAGTGCGCCACTGACCCGCCGCCGGCTGAAACGGCAGGTGGAACGGCACGAAGGTTCCGCTGCCGCCCTCGATGACCTGGAACCCGCCGTCACCGAAAGAGTCGCCGCCGAGCCTCGCGTGAACGAAGTTGTTTGCGTCCGTGTAGCGGGCGACCACTCCGAAGCCGAACTGCTGCTTCCACGATGTGCCCAGGTCGGTGTGCTTCAAGTCGACCTGCACAGCCTGAGCAGCGAACGCCGCGACGCCGGAGATCGCGAACCGTCCCTGGTTGATCGCGCTCACGTCGCTCACGGCGGAGCGCTGTGCAGTGTGTCCCGTCGCCTCCACAGCGAAGTCGTCGGAGTCGCCGCCGCCAGTCCAGTTGCCGCCCACGGGCGCCGCCTTGCCAGCCAGTGCGCCGGCGGACTGGTTGAACTCGTCGCGGGCCGCATACCCGACAAGCGGCACGCCCGCTGCCGCCGGCGCCCGGCCTCGGCAGGCGGACTCGTCGAGCGGCTCAAAGATCAGCTCGGCGATCGAGACGTTCTCGCCGCCCGCGGCCCCCTTGGCCTGGATCACGCCCTGCCAGCGATGGTCGCCGGCCGGGACAGCGTCCAGACGCACCTCGCCGAGGTCCACCAGGAACCAGTTGCCGGCGCCGGGGATCTGTGCGACGACGCCCGTTTCGGCGGGCACGGCCAGGTCGCCGACGTCGTAGAGCGTACGCAGCTTTGGCGGGGTAGCCGATGTGGTGTGGGCGGCCACCCAGAGGCGATAGGACCCGCGGTGGGTGAGGAACTCGCCGTGGGCTGCCAGGTTGGTGCCGAGGACCGGGGTCCAGAGGGTCGCGAGGTTCTCGTGGCGCACCGCCGGCCGGCTGGCCACGGTGGCGTTCGCGGCGGCGTCAAGCGGGTCGAGAGACTGGGCGGCGTAGGTGAGCGCGGCGGTGTCGTCTGACGAGAAGTAGCGACACCGGAGCGCGAGCAGCAGCCCGAGCTGGTCGACGCCGCCGCCTTCCTCGATCTTGAACCGGCAGCGGCCAGGTAGCTCGCCCGTGTTCACGGGCTCGCCTTCCTTCTCGATCAGCCCGGTCACGGTGCCGGTGCCGGTGATCGGGTCGCACGCGATCTCGGCGCCGTACCAGTCGGGCAGGGTGCTGAGCGTGAGCTCGGCGTCAACATCAGCCTCGCCGCGTGCTGCGGCAGAAGACGCGCCGAACTTGAGCGTGGCTTCCTGGATGTTGGCGTACCAGACAGCACCGTCGGCCATGGTGCGCTTCAGGACCCCGCCTTCCCCCATCAGGCGGCCGACCTTCGCCTGCAGCTGAGCTCGGACAGCTGAGAGGGTGTCGCCGTCGGCGAAAAGCACGAGCGGGATCCGGATCACCCGGTTGGGCATCGAGTAGCTGACCACGAGCTCCCCGCGACTGACCTTTGCCCGGTAGGCCTCGATCGCTGTATCGCCAAAGTCGGGGCCCGCGGGCCCGACCTGTATCGGGCCAGAGTGCAGGTCGAGCTCGATGCGGCCATCGATCTCTTCCTCGGGATCGAGCAGCAGGCCCTCCTGACCCACCAGTGGCGTTGGATCGAGGACGATCGTCATCGGACACCGTCCCCCGCTTCGCCATCGTCATCGCGCCGTAGCGAAAGCGCTGCATGCGCCGGCGAGCTTCCGCGCGGCGCTACGAAGACGACAGCGGGGATTCCTTCTGCCGCGGCGAGACCGCCCGACTCGGCGGCTATCACCCGCAACGCTTCAGCTTGCGCCGCGGCCGGAGTACCTAGGTGGACCTGCAGCTCCAGGTCTCCCACGTTGTCCCCGAGCGCGAGAGCGGACACCCCGATCACGAGGCCCTGGTCTTGCAGCTGGTCAAGCAACCTCTGGGCGCCGGCGGGCTGCTCCGCCGCCGCGTTGTCACGCTCGCGGGGCTTCATCAGCGGACCGGGTTCCTCTTCTTCGGGTGCGCCGGGCTTCATCACGATCGCCCCTCCTGCTCCGCCTCGGCCGCGTCGGCCGCCTCGGTCTCCGCCGCCGCCAGTTCTTCCGCACGGGCGCGGAGCTGCTGGCAGCGCTCGACCGTCAGGGTGGGAAACGGGAGGTAGGAGCTCTGCCGCCCTAGCTTGGGAGCGGCAAACCTCTTTTGAGTGATATTGACCAGCTCGGCGTCGATGTCGCACTCGTCCTGCTGGAGGGGCCTTCGGCCTTCGAACCGCTGGACACGCGTGCCTGGGCACCACTCGACGGCAAGTCCCGCCTGAAGCGCGTGCAACCTTCTGGGCTGCTGCGGCACCAGGTCGGCCAGCTGTTCGATGGCTGCCGCGGCGGCCTCGTGAGTTCGGATGGCTGCCTCCGCGCGCTCCAGGTAGATCGCAATCCAGCTGTAGGCGCGAGCTCGAGCGCGAGCGGCCGCCACGATCTCGGCGGCCTCATCGGCAGCGGCCTGGCGACGCTCGAGCTCCGCGATCGCTCCTTCGAGTCGTCGGAGGTCAGCGGTCGCTCGGTCGATCTGCTTCGACGAGGGTCGCTGATCCGTGCCATCGAGTGCTGCCGCACCAAGGGCACGCTTTGCTTCATCGCGCTGCTCGCGCGCCTGGGCGTGCTCGACGCGCAGATCATCGATGGTCGCGGCGGTGCTTGTCATCGCGGGGCGCCCGGTACTCGCTGCCGCTGGACGTGCTCGAGGTCTTCGTCGACGGTCGGGTCGTCGCCCGAGACATCGACCGCCTCGATCAGTTCGCCCAGTTCGTCGTGGGCCTCCAAGAGCGTCTTGCGAGCCACGATCAGCGCCGGCCTCACCTCGCTGTCGGCGGCTCCCTCGAGAGACCCCAGGGCCTCTTCGAGCTTCGTGCCGACCAGCGGGATATCCCGCTCGGCGATCTTGCGTCTGCTCTTCAGCGCTGCGTCGGTGTCGCTCATGTTCTGATTCCTCCTGTTGCGTTGTCGGGAGTTGCGAAGTCGCGGCGAGCGGCGGCACCAGGGAGCACCGCCGCTCGCGTCGCCGCGCCGGAGGGCGCCATGCCATGGCCACCGGCGAAGGTCTGATGCTTCAGGCGTGTGTTGCTGGTCACGGCCGCCAGCGGCAGCACGACCCGCCGTGGAGCCGGTCGGCGGGGACGCTGTGGGCGTGTCAGGCCAGTGCCGCGCTGGCAGGACGCACACAGCCGCCGGGCGTCCGGATCGATCACGGACTCGCAGCCATCGGTCGGACACGGCGTCAGCGGCGGGAACGTGCCGATCATCGGCCGGCTCCGGGAAGTGTGCGCTCTGCGCTCTCGATCAGGAAGCGCTCAAGCTCGCTGACGGGCACCAGGACCTTGCTCTCGACACGCGTGAGCCTCAGCGACGGTCGGACGTGCTCGTTGAACCACTGCTCCGAGACGCCGAGGGCGCCGGCGGCCTCCCGGGGCAGCAGGGCCAGGCGGGGAACGGGTACCTGGAGCTTGCGGGGAGTCAACTGAGCCCCCGCAGAAGAATCGCGAGCTGGACGTTCACGCAGCCGACCTCAGTCAGCACCGGCGCCACCTTCGGGTCGACCCTGGGGCGCAAGTCGGGGCGCCGCGATGGGCGTGGGGGCCGCGGGCCTCGACGGCGCGCCTCGTTGGCGCGCCTCGCCCGCTTTACCCGCCGACTCTTGAACGACCACACGATCACGCGGGCTCCTGCGTCGACGGCTCCGTCTCGCTGGCCGCCGCCGCTATGTGCGGGCGCAGCCAGAAGCGCACCTGCGCGGATACGGAGCGCTCGGCGCTCTCCGCGATCGCTCGGATCGTCTCCGCCTCCTGGGGAGGCAGAGCCGTCGAGATGATGGCTTCCTTCTGGGGCTTGGTGCGCACGGCGCGTTACCTCCGATGCAACCGACGATGGACTTGCCTGAGCCCCTGCGGGCTCGTGTCGGTCGCCATGCGGCAACGCTTTGGGCTTTCGCCTTTCCCTCTAGACGGAGAGCCGTGCGGCTCGTTCTAGAAGGCACCAATAACTATAAGCGGAGCTTTCGGACGGAACGGTGTGCCGAGACGAATGGAGGATCACCTCGCCCCCAAGACGGACCCGCTACTCGAGGTAGAGGCCCAGTTCCCGGAGCGCGTCGGGGAGGGTGCAGCACGGGATGTCGAACCGGTCGCACACGCTGGGCATGCTTCGGTGCCAGCGCTTCGCGCGGCCGCCGGAGAAGTTGGTGCCCTCGTAGGTCACGACAGTGAACCCGCGGGCTTCCGCTTCGGCGAGGATGAACGGGTCGGCGCCGTTGCGAATCCCGTTGCGCGGGAACTCGGCACCGATCTCGCCGGCGCGTTTCTGAACTCCCTCGCTGGGCTCGACGACTTTGCTCTGGTGCTTGGCCAGGAAGGCGCGGATGTCGTCGTCCTGGTGTTCGACCTCGCGGTAGACCTCGCGGGGAAGGATGATTCGGCCGTCTTCGATGGCCTGGTCCACCAGGCCCCAGACGCCCGGCATGATCTCCGGGAGGAAGTGGTTTTTTGAGCCGTTGATGTAGGCCGAGGAGTCGAAGACGAACACGGTCAGGTGTAGCCCTCGACGTAGTCGCGCAGCTTGGCGAAGTTCGAGACGCGGACACCGCCGAGGAGATTCGATGCTGTGGGGAGCGTCACGGCCTGGCCGTCGAGGGCGCTGAAGACCAGGCGGATGTAGCCGGGCCCGAACCAGGAGATCTGGTTTCGGTAGTAGCTGCCGGAGGTGGAGCCACGCGTTTCGCCTTTCCAGCGGCTGCGGATCGTCCGGGTGGCTTCATCGGCCTCCGCTCGGGGGACGAGGCCGCTGCGTGCGATGCGAACGGCGGCGGCGAGCGGCGTGACGCTGAACGTCTCGGCGATCGCCTCCGCGCGCTTGGTGGGCGTGGCGCCCTCCAGGCCCTTAAGCTCGGCGGCGAGCCAGGGTTGCGGGAGCAGGACGTCGCCGGCGAACTCGTTGCACCAGGTCTCCGTGACGGGGCCGGTCGACTCGCCGCGGGCGGCCAGGAGGATGTGCCCGAACTCGTGGAGAAGCGTGAACGCGCGGGCGCGCGGATCATCGGCGTTGTTGACCAGGATCGCCGGCAGCTCCGCGGGCTGGACTGACGCGAAGCCGCGCGCCTGGTCGAGCTCGATGGCGCCGTCCTGCATCACCAGGATGCCCAGGTCCTCGATCGCGGCCCGCCACTCGCGCAGCGGCGCGTACTTGTCGGGGTGCCAGCTGGCCTGGTCGTCCTCGGTGACCCCCAGCGTGTCGCGGGTCAGCTGGGCGAGCTTGCCCCGCTTGGCGCTGGTGAAGGTCTCGGATTCCGCTGGCCACGGTGGCTGCTCGTCGATCGCGTCGTAGAGCTCCAGACCGGCGGCCTGGCGGTCCATGATCTTGCGGGCCAGCAGCTGCATGGCCGGTGGCCACGGCGGCTCCGGCGTCCCCGGTAGCCGCCGGAACTGCATCTCCTGCGGCTCTTCGGCGGGCGGGCTGGGCAGGAACAGGTCGGACAGGGGCCGGTCGTAGACCCGTGCTGCTTCTTCGGCTTCGCGGAGGGTGAGGAGGTCCTGGTCGGTCTCGGCGGCCTCGAGGCGCCAGGTCTCGATCCCGATCGCGTCGGCGGCCGCACGGCGCGAGTAGCCGGCGGACTCCCGCGCCCAGGTCAGGACGTCGGGGGCGATGTGGGCGACGGTCCCGGTCGGCATCAGCGGATGGTAGAGCGGGCCGGCGCGGTCACGTGCGGTCGCATGCAGGGGGCTGGTTCGGCGATTTCCCCTGCAAACCCTCCATTTCCCCCGCGCCCCCGCACAGTGCCAGTGTGGTGCCGCCTGACCCGGGCGTCAACCGGGGTCGGGACGCCAGATCCACCTGGCGGTGTGGCAGCCACTCTCCCCTGCTCCCCTGTCGATGTCGTGCGGTCCAACTTGGGACCAACTGCCCGGACACCGTAACCCGAGCACTCAGGCCCCCGCCCCGATCTAGGGGCAGGGGGCCCTCACGCGTGTCGTGAGGCCTACTTGCGGTCGCGGGCCGGCGACTCCTTGTGCTTCGGGCCCCGGACGGTGTCGGAGTCGATGAAGTCGCCGTCCTTGTTGGCGATGCGGATCTCGCCGCCGCCCTGGTTCTTCACGATGCCGCGTGCGGCGTCGACCGCTTCCTTCTTCGTGTCGGTGTGAACGCTCGCGCGCTCGGCGTTCTCCTTTTTGACGTCCCAGCCGCCACGCTCCCTGTTGGGCTCGACGTAGCGGTCGCTGTCGTTTGCCTTGCTCATGGTGCCCCCGTTCTGGTCAGGTCCACCCACCAGTGCAAGCGCCGGCTCAGCCGGCACGCCTTCCCCGGTCAGGTGCACAGTCTCGTCGTCGAATACCGCCATCGCCACGAGGCGACCACCGATCCCGGTGATGTAGCTCGCCAGTGTCGACAGCTGTACGTCTTCCTCGCGCTCGATGCGCGAGATGTTCGGCTGGGACGTGCCCAGCAGATCGGCCAGCGCGACCTGGCTCAGCCCCCTTCGCTTGCGCAGATCGGCCAGCGCGACCTCCAGGTCGAGCAGCACCTTCTCGCGCCGAATGCGCTCGTTGCGAGCGGGGTCGCTCCCCACTCGCTGTTCACGAATCTCCTTCCAAGTCGCCATGGTGGTCAGTCCTCCTGTAGCTGGTGATGCCGGTCACCGTGCCCTCCGAGCGACCGCCGTCAAGTGGCGGTCGTATCGCTCATCGGCGACCGGGATGGCCTCCTCGTACCACCGCGACCAGAAGCCCGCCTTGTCCCCGCCCACCAGCACGATGGCCATGCGGTCAGGGTCAAAGGCGAACAGCGCTCGCAAGTGGCCTCCCCTCGATCTCAGTTCCTTCATGTTGCTGTGCCGCGAACCCTTGATTGAGTCCACCGTCGGGCGCCCCAGAGCGGGACCGTGCTCCTCCAACTGGTCGAGCGCCGCGGCGACCCGCTCAAAGTCGGTATCGCTGAGGCTCTCTACCCACTCCTGGGCTTCCGGGGTGAACTCGATGTCCCACGGCATGAGATCAATATAACGAATACATGATGATAATGCCAGGGTTATAGGCCGTTAGTCGGATCGCGGAGCGACTGTTGGCGACCATCCCGCGTCCGTTCGGTCCAGCCGTCGGGGGCCTTCGGGATCCTTGAAAGCGGTGGGCTTCGAGATCGGCCTCTGTCTGGATCTCGGTCGCGTCGACTCTGAGCATGTACGGGGCCCCTCGTCGGGCGACCTGGCGGTCGCCCTCTCAGGTTCAGGAAGGAAGGGTTTCAGGGGGGCCAGCTCGGCCGACGCCGGCGGTTCAAGCGCAAGCTCGCCGTCCCCAGCACGCAGGGACAAGAAAGACGGGTCCTCATCACCGCTGCCCGGCCTCAGCTTCTCCGCCCCCCACGCGGTGGCTCCCCGACCTGGCGCCTGCAGCGTGTTGCTCGGCTCTGTCCCATTCGGATCCGCCACCGCGGCGGTCTTCGCATCAGGTGGGTGCTGCTCGCCCCGATCGCCCGCGACCTCCCGCGCTGGTGTGCCCGTTGGATGGAGGTCCCTGCGGTCCACGTCGGCCGTGCGCAGCGGTTGTCGTCGGACGCTTCCGACCGAGGCGCGGCCTAGCCTGGCGATACCCCCTTGGGGTAAGAACTCTCCTCAAGTTCTGAAACGCGACGGCCGCGGTCTCTCTCCGCGGCCGTCGTCGTTCTGGGGGTGGATGCGCGGCACCAGCGCGCGTCAAACTGTGCCGCGCCTATGGGTTCCCACGGGGCTCTACGGGTGCCCTTTCCGCTCTGGGCTGCGGGATCAGGCTCTAGACCGGGGGCGCTTCTAGATGTAGTACATCGGCGCCGTGGCCTCGCGCGCCTCGCGCTCGGCCACGTCGGCGATCGTGGTGCCGCCCAGCACGCCGCGCACCGCGCCGACCGCCTCGACCCACACCTGTCCGGCCTGGGTGGCGTCCTGGCCCAGGTCGCCCTCCAGCAGCTCCACGACCTCGAGCACCGTGATCTCCGCCGGCGGGCGGGCGAACAGGTAGCCGCCCTTGACGCCGCGCTGGCTGTGGAGGACGCCCGAGCGGCGCAGGGTGGCGAACAGCCCCTCCAGGAACTGCACCGGGATGTCACGGGCCTTGGCGATCTCGCCGATGGGCACGGGGTCGCTGCTGTCGCGGCGAGCCAGCTCGGTCAGAGCGCGTACCGCGTACGGGGCCTTGGAGGTGATCGCCAGCACCTCTGCCAGTCTACGGCCCGAACATGTCGAAACCCCTCCGCCTATTGACCCTTTGGGGCCCACCCGTCGCGCTGATGGCGCTGATCTTCGCGTTCTCGTCGATGACGAGCGGCGTGGAGGACCGTGCGTGGTGGGACGTGGCGCTACGCAAGGGCATCCATTTCGGCGAGTACGCGCTGCTGTGCGCGCTCTTGGTCCGCGCCCTTCGGGGGCGCGTGTGGACGGCCTGGACGCTGACCGTGCTCTACGCCGTCAGCGACGAGATCCACCAGACGTTCGTGGACGGCCGCCAGGGGACGCCGCGGGACGTGGCGGTCGACGCGGCCGGGGCGCTCGTGGCCGCGCTGTTGATCCGGCGCTACAGCCAGCCGCGGTCGGTGGCCAGCAGCACCGCTTGAGCGCGGTCGCCGGTCCCGAGCTTGGCGTAGGTGTTGTGCAGGTGCGTGCGCACCGTGCTGGTGGAGAGCTCGAGCTCCACCGCGATCTGCTTGTAGACCTTTCCCTCGGCCAGCTTCTTGAGCACGTCCAGCTCGCGGCTGGACAGCGGGCACGGGTCGACGTGGCGCTTCTTGCCGTTCTGGCTGTACGGGATCTCGTACATCAGGTTGCGCAGCTGCTCGGGGCCGAGCTCCAGCGCGCGGGCCGCGTTCAGCAGCTGCTTGGGGTCCACCGCGCCGCCGTGCCCGTAGTGGGCCAGCATGTCGGCCAGGCGGACGATGGCCGCCTCGCCAGTGGCGTCGTCGGCGTGGTGGCGCTCGATGGCGGTGGCCAGCGATCCGGGGAGTCCCCAGCGCCGGGCCAGCACGCCGCCGACCAGGCCGTGGTCAACGCCCAGCTCGCGGCGCTCGGCATGCACGCGCTCCTCGGGGGTGCGGGCGTTGCCGTGGATCTGGTGCGGGTAGGCCGGGTAGGCGTGCACCAGGACCAGCTTCCCGATGTCGTGCAGCAGCGCAGACGTCAGCAGCTGGTCGCGGTCGGGGTAGTCCATCTCGCGCGCCACGCGCTCGGCGGTGGCCTGCGTGGCCACGGCGTGCAGCCGGAAGCGCTCGGGCTGGGCGTCCCAGCCGGGGATGCGCTCGAAGAAGTCGAACACCTTGGCGGACGAGGCCAGCCGCTCGACCCCCTCGGGGGAGAGCGCCTCGACGGCCGCGGGCACGCTGGCGATCTTGCCGCGGCTCTTGGGAGGGGCGACGCGGTTGGCCACGCGGAGGACGGTGGTCACCAGGGCCACGTCGGATTCGACCGCGGCGACCACGTCACCTACGGCGTCCGGGTGCTCGCGGACCAGCCGCAACACGCGGTTGCGGGACTCGGACAGGACCGGGAAGGTCTCGAGGGCCTCGAAGGCAGCGGTGAGCCGACGGCCGTGGCCCTCACTGGGACGATCGCCCTGGGAGGCGACGCTGGCAGGTGTGCGTTCGATCACGGCTTCCACGGTGGGTCAGATGGCCCGAGGCCAGGAGTCAAGACCTCTATCGGCAGCCCGTCGGAACTATTGAGCGGCTGGTGTCAGGCGTGCGCCCGCAGGCGCTCCAGGGCCGCGTCAACGCGCTTCAGCGTCTCGTCGCGGCCCAGCGCCACGACCGACTCGAAGATGCCCGGGGAGATCGTGCTGCCGCTGATGGCCACCCGGACAGGCTGGAACACCTGCTTGGGCTTGACCCCCAGTTGCTCGACGACGCCCCGCAGGGCGGCCTCGGTGCTCTCGACGTCGAACGGCTCGGCGCCGGCCAGCGCGTCACGGGCCGCGGCCAGCGCCTCGGCGGAGCCGTCCTTCATCACCTTGTCCCATGCCTTTTGGTCGGTCTCCTGGGGCTCGACCAGGAACGCGGCCAGCGGCCAGAAGTCGGCCAGCGTCTGCATCTTCTCCTGGGCCACCGTCACGGCCGGCACCAGGTCGTCGTCGCGCCCCAGCAGGGGGGCCAGCCGGCCGGCCACGTCCTCGGCCGCCAGCTCGCGCAGGTAGCGCCCGTTCATCCAGCGCAGCTTCTGCTCGTCGAAGACCGCGGGCGAGCGCGACACGCGCTCCAGTGAGAAGGCCTGGATCAGGTCGTCGGTGGAGATGAAGGTGGTCTCGTCGTCCAGCCCCCAGCCCAGCAGGGCGACGTAGTTGCGCACCGCCTCGGGCAGGTAGCCCTGGTCGCGCAGCTCCTGGACCGAGGCGGCACCGTGGCGCTTGGAGAGCTTCTTGCCGTCCGGGCCGTGCAGCAGCGGCAGGTGGGCGTACACGGGCGGCTCGGCGCCGAGGGCCTTCAGGATCATCACCTGGCGGGGCGTGTTCGACAGGTGGTCCTCGCCACGGACCACGTGGTCGATGCCCATGTCGAGGTCGTCCACGGCCACCGCCAGGTTGTAGAGCGCGCTGCCGTCCGAGCGGGCGATCACGAAGTCGTCGATGGCCGAGTGCGGGAAGGTCACGTCACCACGGATGACGTCGGAGACCACCGTCTGCCCCTCGTCGGGAACGCGCAGGCGCACTGCGCCCTCGTCCTCGTAGGCGGCCCCGTCGGCCAGCAGGCGGTCGATCTGCTCGCGGTGACGCTCGGCCCGCTCCACCTGCGAGATCGGGCCCTCGTCCCAGTCGATCTCCAGCCACCGGAGGGCGTCCAGGATCTGCTCCACGTTCTCCGGGGTGGAGCGCTCACGGTCGGTGTCCTCGATGCGCAACACCAGGGTCCCGCCGTGCTTTCGGGCCAGCAGCCAGTTGTAGAGTGCGGTGCGCGCGCCGCCGATGTGCAGCTGGCCCGTCGGGGAAGGCGCGAAGCGGACTCTCATGCGTTTCGACCTTATTCGTCAGCCGTGCTGATCGGCGCCCACGTGTCCACCGCGGGCGGGCTCGTGAACGCCTGGGAGCGCGGTCGCGACATGGGCTGCGACGCCATCCAGGTGTTCAACCAGTCGCCGCGCCAGTGGCGGCCCACCCGCTGGAAGGACGACGACATCGCGGAGTTCCGCGAGCTCATGGCCGACGGCCCGATCAAGTCGGTCGTGATCCACGCCGTCTACCTGATCAACTGTGCCTCCAAGGACGAGGAGATCCGGTCGAAGTCGATCGCCTCGCTGGTGCACTCCCTGCAGATGGGCGACGCGATCGGCGCCGATGGCGTGGTGCTGCACCCCGGCTCTACCGTCGGCGAGCCCCACGGCCCGTCGATGAAACGGGTGGGCAAGGCGCTGGAGAAGGCGCTGGCCAAGTCGGACTCGTGCCCGCTGTTGCTGGAGGACACCGCCGGCGCGGGCAACACGATCGGCCGCACGTTCGAGGAGCTCGGCGAGCTGGTGTCGCTGGCCGGCGGCGGCAAGCGGGTGGGCATCTGTCTGGACTCCTGCCACCTGCTGGCCTCCGGCTACGACGTGCGCACCGCCGACGGGGTCGCCGCCACCATGGACGAGTGCGAGAAGCACGTGGGCCGCAAGCGCCTGCGCTGCCTGCACGTGAACGACTCGAAGATGCCGCTGGCCTCCAACCGCGACCGCCACGCACCGCTGGGCACCGGCGAGCTGGGTGCCCGCGGGTGCGGGGCGTTCCTGTCCGAGCCCCGGTTCGAGAAGCTGCCGGCGCTGTTCGAAGGGCCCGGCTTCGAGGGCAACGTGGCGGCGCCGGACATCAAGCGGATGCGCGAGCTGCGCCGCAACGGCCAGCGCGCCCGCAAGCGCCGTTCGTAGGGGCGAACCCGGGAGCCGAGCGCACTTGACCACCGTATGGGTGGTCAACTGCGCAGGTTGGTGGCGAGGCAGCACGGCGTGGTCAGCCGCGCGCAGCTGTTGGCAGCCGGACTGACGGCCCGGATGATCGAGGTGCGGGTGCGAAACGGGCGCCTGCACCCCGTGTACCGGGGCGTCTACGCGGTAGGACGCCCCGACCTGACCGACCGAGGGCGGTGGATGGCCGGGGTGCTGGCCGCCGGCGCCGACGCCGTGCTCAGCCACAGGAGCGCTGCGGCGCTGTGGGGCCTGCGCCCGTGGCCGGGCCGCCAGGTGGAGGTGACATGCCCGTCGGGGTCGCGCAAGCGGGGACTGACTGCCCACCGGTCTCGTGTGCCGGCGGGGGACCGAACGGTCATGGACCACATCCCTGTGACCACGGTGACGCGCACCCTCGCCGACCTGCGTCGGGTGCTGCCGCCGGTCGAAGTCGAAAGGGCAGTTCACCAGGCCTACCGCACCGGTCGCGTTGACCGTGCGCCGGCGGGGCATCCAGAGGGCAGCCAGCGCAGCCGGTCGCCGCTGGAGGTGGCGTTCCTACGGCTGTGCCGCGACCACGGCCTCCCCCGGCCCGAGGTCAACGTGATGGTCCAGGGACGGCTGCGGGACTTCTTTTGGCCCGAGCACCGGCTGGTGGTCGAGACTGACGGACGGGCGAGTCACCTGACTCCCACCGCCTTCGAGGACGACCGCGAGCGCGACGTCCTGCTGATGGAGGCCGGTTACCGCGTTCGCCGCTTCACCTACCGCCAGATCACCGAGCGGCCCGCGTGGGTCGCGGCCCGGGTCCGGGCCGCGCTGGCTGAGACCTAGAGCCCGTCGCGGATATCGAACGCCGGGTCGGTGGTGACCGGCGCGTCGAAGAACTGCGGGTTGGTGCAGTCGAACGCGTCGCCGTAGCCGCCGTAGGCCTTCTCCACGGTGGTGCGGCACTGGGGCAGCGGCACGCCGGACATGGTCACGCCGCCGAAGCCGTGGCGCTCGCGCTGGGCGGCCTCGAAGGCATCGACCTCGATCTCCGCCCGGAAGACCTTGTTCATGCAGCCCATGAAGCGCTTGCCGGTCTCGTCGTCGTCGAACAGGTACAGGTAGGCGCAGCCCGACGCGATGCAGCCCGCCGGGTGCACGACCCGGTCGCAGAAGGAGCAGCACTGGCGGCACTCGTGCAGCTCCTCACGGTGGGCGGAAGATGCTTCCACGGCGCAAAGTGTAGGCGGGTCAGGCAGCTCGGCGCGAAGCGCCCGTGAGCTGGTCCAGCTCGGCCAGGCACCCGCCGGACGACGAGACCCGGTAGCCCTCGCCCAGCCGCAGCCGGCGGCGGCCGACGACCAGCTCGAGCTCGTGCTCGCCGGGGTTGTTGCGGCACAGATCCTTGAGCTCGTCCAGGAAGGTCTCGGGCACGTGGCCGGCCACCTCGATGGTCACCCGCTTGACCTCCAGCTCCGGCTCGGGCATGGCCGCGGCCTTGGCCAGCTCCTGCGGGCTGGGCTCGTACGCCTTGATGTCGTCGGGCACGAGCTTGATGTCGCCGCCGTCCTTGTGCTCGACCCGCCCGCGCACCAGCAGGACCCCGTCGCCCTCGATGATGGCGCCGTACTCCTCGACGCCCTTGGCGAACACGATCATCTCGACCGCCCCCTCCAGGTCGTCGAGCGTGGCGAACATCATGTTGTCGCCCTTGCGCGTGCGGATGCGCTTGCTGTCGGTGATCATGCCGCCGACCACGACCTTCTGGCCGTCGTACTTGCGGTCGGACAGCTCGGCGATCGAGCAGTCCACGCGCTGGCGCAGTGCCGGCCGCACCTCCTTCAGCGGGTGCGAGGACAGGAACAGTCCCAGGGTCTCCTTCTCCCAGGCGTTGACCTGCTCGCGCTCGTCGGGCAGTCCGGGCACCGGCAGGTCGGGCTCGCCCGCCGCGGCGCCCGGCTCGGGCTCGCCCAGGTCGAAGATCGACCCCTGGCCCAGCTGGGCGTCCTGCTGGGCCTTCTGGCCCGCCGCCTGGGCCTGCTCCATGACCGAGTACATCCCGGCCCGGGTGGCGCCCGTGGAGTCCAGCGCGCCGCACTTGATCAGCGCCTCGATGGCGCGCCGGTTCACGGCCTGGCAGTCGACCCGCTTGCAGAAGTCCCAGACGCTGGTGAACGGCCCGTCGGCCTGGCGCGCCTCCACGATCTTGTCCACGGCGGCCGAGCCCACGTTCTTGACCGCGTCGAGGCCGAAGCGGATGGTGTCGCGGTCGCCGCTCTCCCCCGTGTGCACCGTGAAGTCGTGCGCCGACTCGTTGACGTCGGGCGGCAGCACGTTGATGCCCATGTCCTCGCAGCTGGCCACGAAGAACGGCACCTTGTCCTTGGTGGACATGACCGACGAGATCAGGGCGGCCATGTACTCGGCGGGATAGTTGGCCTTGAGCCAGGCGGTGCGGTAGCCGATCAGCCCGTAGCACGCGGCGTGCGAGCGGTTGAACGAGTAGTCGGCCGCCGCCTCGTTCACGGCCCAGAGCTGGTTGATGACCGACTCGCTGGTGCCGCTGGCGCGGGCGCCCTCGAAGTAGACCTCCTTCAGGGCGGCCATCTGCTCGCGCTTCTTCTTGCCGATCGCCTTGCGCAGGTCGTCGGCCTGGGCGCCGCTGAACCCGGCGATCGACTTCGAGATCTGCATGAGCTGCTCCTGGTAGAGCATCACGCCGTAGGTGGCCTCGGTGATCGGGCGCAG
>DASQLM010000132.1:0-4136 GCA_035630015.1 Thermoleophilaceae bacterium
AGGAAGGTGACCGGCACGCCGTAGGCCGCGGCGGTCCAGAAGCCCGTGACGGCGTACTGCGCCGACCCCTCCCCCAGCACGCACACCACCGGCCGGTCCGGCTGGGCCAGCTGGACGCCGATGGCCGCGGCCAGCCCGAAGCCCAGTCCGCCGCCGGCGCTGAAGTAGTAGCTCCCGGGCCGCGAGATGCGCAGGCGCGTGCGCAGCGCCGCGGTGCTGGACGGGGACTCGACCACCACGATCGCGTCCTCGGGCAGCACCTCGGCCAGCATCGAGTGGATCTGGCCGCCGCCCATCGGCCGGGTCTCCTCCGGCGGGCCGGGCGCGGGCTGGGGCTCGGGCGCGGGCCGGGCGCCGGTGGCCACGGCCCGGGTCAGGGCCTCCAGCGTCAGCCGCGGGTCCGCGACGATGGCGTCGCCGACCGGGGCGCGCGCCGCCTCGTCCGGGTCGCGCGTGATGGCCACGAGCTCGGCGCCCTCGGGCAGCGGCGGGCCGGGGATGTACGGGTAGTAGGGGAACACCGAGCTGCCGGCCACCAGCACCAGGTCGTGCCCCTCCAGCGCCTGGCCGGCGGGGCCGATGGCGGGCGGCAGCACGCCTCGGAAGCTAGGGTGGCCCTCGGGGAAGCCGATCCGCCCGCCGCCGGGCGCGGGCGTGGCCCACACCGGCAGCCCGGCCGCCTCGGCAAGCTCGACGGCCGCATCCCAGGCGCCGCATGCGTCCAGGTCGCCGCCGGCGACCATGACCGGGCTCTGGGCCGCGTCCAGGCGCGCGGCCAGCGCCGCCACCGCGTCGGGGTCCGCGCCCGCCACGCCGCTGACCCGGCGCGCGACGGTCCGCGCGGCGTCGCCGGCGTCCACGTCGGCGGTCCAGTCGTCCATGGGCAGCGACAGGAACACCGGCCCCTGCGGCGGCAGCGACGCCAGGTGGATGCCCCGCGCCAGCGCGGCCGGCACGTCCTGCGCGCGCGGCGGCTCGTAGCTCCACTTCACCAGCGGGTGGGGCATGCGCGTGGCGTCACGGTTGGTCAGGTTGGCCTGGTAGGTCATCTGGGCCCGGACCTGCTGCCCGGCGGTGACCAGCACCGGCGCCTTGTTGGCCTGCGCGTTGAAGATGGCGCCCATCGCGTTGCCCACGCCGGGCGCGGTGTGCAGGTTCACGTGGCCGACCGTGCCCGAGGCCTGCGCGAAGCCGTCGGCCATGCCTACCGCCACCGCCTCCTGCAGCGCCAGCACGTAGGTGAAGTCCTCGGGGAAGTCCGCCAGCATCGGCAGCTCGGTCGAGCCCGGGTTGCCGAACACGGTGGTCATGCCGTGGGCGCGGAGCAGGTCGAAGGCGGCTTCGCGGACCGTCGGCACGGCGGTCAGTCTCTCACGCGCGCCAGCACCGCGCCCGGGTTGAGTAGCCCGTCCGGGTCCAACGCGCGCTTGACCGCGCGCATGGCATCGATCTCGCCCGCGCTGCGCACCAACCCGAGGTGCGCGGCCTTGGCCACACCCACGCCGTGCTCGGCGCTGATCGTCCCGCCCAGCTCGGCGGCCAGCTCCAGGACCGCGACGTCCACGCCCTCGTCGGCCGGATCGGGACCCAGCACGTTCACGTGCACGTTGCCGTCGCCCAGGTGGCCGAACAGGATCGTGCGGGCACCGGGGGCGGCGGCCTCGACCACCTCTCGCACGCGTGTGATGAATTCGGCCAGGCGTGCCAGCGGCACCCCCACGTCCATCTTGTGGGCCACGCCTCGGGCCGAGATGGCCTCGGTGTGGGCCTCGCGGAACTGCCACAGGCGTCGGCGCGAGGCGGTGTCGTCGGCCACCACGGCGTCCTCGATGCCCGCGGCCTCCAGCCCGGCGGCCAGCTCCTCCGTCGGGTCGCTGCGGGCCGCGCACTCCAGCACCAGGTAGGCGGGCGCCCGCGCGGCCACCGGGGACTCGCGGTCCAGGTGCTCGAGCACCAGTGACAGCCCGTCGTCCAGGAAGAAGTCCGCCGCCTCCAGCGACGGCAGCTCGCGGCGCAGGACGGCCAGCGTGGGCTCGGCCGCCTCCAGCGTCTCCAGAGGGATCAGCGCCGCGACCCGGGCGCGGCGTGCGGGCACCAGCCGCCAGCGCACGGCGGTGATCACGCCGAGCGTGCCCTCGCTGCCCACCAGCAGGGCCGGCAGCGGGGTGCCGGCGTTGTCCTTGAGCAGCCCGTGCATCCGCCGTACCACGGTGCCGTCGGCCAGCACCGCCTCGAGACCCGCCACCCGGGCGCGGGCGGTGCCGTGCGCCAGCGCCCGGGGGCCTCCGCCGTCGCAGGCCACCAGCCCGCCAACGGTCGCGGAGTCGCGCGCGGCGAAGTCCATGCCGGCCTCGAAGCCGGCGGCCGCGGCGGCCTCCTGCAGCGCGGCCATGGTCACGCCGGCGCCGGCCGAGACCTGGGCGGTGGCGGGGTCGACCGGCCCCAGCTCGTCCAGCCGCGCCAGCGACAGCAACACCTCGCCCCCGCGCGGCACGCCGGCGCCCACCAGCCCGGTGTTGCCGCCCTGCGGGACGAGCGCGGCGCCGTGCTCACGGCAGGCCGCGACCACGGCGGCCACCTGGGCGGTGTCGGCGGGACGCGCCACGCACATCGCCTCCGCGCCGAAGCGCCCGGTCCAGTCGCGCTCGTAGCCCTCGCGCAGCTGAGGATCGGTGAGCACGTGCGCCGAGCCCAGCGCATTCTCCAGGTCGGCGATCATGGAACCGCGCACGGGCATCGATACTACGTACGTGAAGGCCCCTGCCCCCATCCGCCGCCAGCGCGCGGCCACGGCACGGCTGGCGCTGTTCGGCAACGCGATCCCGATCGCGATCGCGCTGAGCATCGACCCCTCCTCGCACGGCACCGCCTTCTACGTCGGGGCGGCCGGCGCCCTGCTGGCGCCGGCGGTGGTCACCCTGACCTCACGCCGCCACCCACTGCCGTTCTACGCCGCGGCCTACGGCGGCCTGCCCGCGCTGACGCTGCTGCAGGCGGGCACCGGCGGCCCGGCCTCGGGCTACGCGATCCTGTTGATGATGGCCATGGTCTGGTTCGGCGCCCAGGCCTCCGACCGCGAGCTGGCCGTGGGCGTGGGCGTGCTGGCCGGCTGCGCGTTCCTGCCGATGCTGGTGGTGGGCCCGCCGGACTTCCCGGTCAGCTGGGGCCACGCGGCCATCATCGTGTTCGTGGGCGTGACCGTGGCCGGGTCGCTGCGGCTGATGGTGCGTGAGACCCAGATCCTGACCGCGCGCCTGCGCGAGCAGGCCACGCTGGACGACCTGACCGGGTTGCTGAACCGGCGCGGCTGGACCGACGCGGTGGAGCGCGAGCTGGCCCGCTCCCGGCGCGAGGGCCACCCCGTCTCGATGCTGCTGCTGGACCTGGACGCCTTCAAGCAGGTGAACGACACGATGGGCCACGAGGAGGGCGACCGCGTCCTGGCCGAGACCGCCGAGCGCATGCGCACCCACCTGCGCTCGAACGACGTGATCGCCCGCGTGGGCGGCGACGAGTTCGTGGTGCTCATCGGCGGCGCCGACCCCGACGACGCCATCGGCAGCGCCGACCGCCTGCGCCAGGGCACCCCCGAGCGGGCCGCCTTCTCCGCGGGCTTCGGGGTCTGGGACCGCTCGGAGAGCGCCGGTCAGCTGATGCGCCGCTGCGACCTGGCCCTGTACGCGGCCAAGACCAAGGGCGGCAACCGCGTCGAGGTCGCACCCCAGGGCCTGGACGAGTCGCTGTCGCCCGCCTGAACCGGGGCCGTTTCGGGCAAGCTCTGGGCATGCCCACCCACGAGACCGTCTTCACCCTGGAGGCCACCCCCGTCAAGTTCGGCCCCGGCGCCGTGGACGACGCGGGGTGGGAGCTCAGCCGCCTGGGCGTGAAGCGCGCCCTGCTGGTGACCGACCCGCACCTGGCCGAGTTGGGTGTGCCCGACCGCGTGCGCCAGAGCATCGAGGCCGAGGGCATCGAGGTCGTGGTCTACGACCGCACCCGCGTGGAGCCCACCATCGACTCGCTGCAGGAGGCGGCCGACTTCGCCCTGGACGCGAAGGTGGACGGGTTCGTGTCCGTGGGCGGCGGCTCGTCGATCGACACGGCGAAGGTGTCCAACCTGATCGTGACCCACCCGG
>DASQLM010000133.1:0-2146 GCA_035630015.1 Thermoleophilaceae bacterium
GTTCATGGAGGGCATGCAGGCCTTTGCGCGCCGCCACTTCGGCGACCTGCCGCGCGAGCGCACCACCTTCCTGTGCCTGGACACAGTGGGCTCGCCCCACCTGCTGGCGCTGGAGGGCGAGGGCATGGTGTGGATGAACGACTATCCGCGGGACGTGCTGGGCCGGGTGCACGCCGCCGCCGAGCAGGAGGGCGTCGAACTGTGGCCCGGGCTGCGCTTCCGCAACGCCACCGACGGGCTGATCCCGCTTCGCGCGGGCTACCCCACCGCCACGCTGGCCTCCTGCGACCGGTACAAGCTGCCCACGAACTACCACTGGCCCACCGACACGGCGGACCGGCTGGACTACTCGACGGTGGAGGACTGCGCGCGGCTGGTACGACGCGTGCTCACAACCATCCAGACTTCTTGAACGTCCGGAACAACGTCAGGCACGCGAGCGACATCAGCAGCAGCACGCCCGGATAACCGAACCTCGACCCGAGCTCGGGCATGTGCTCGAAGTTCATGCCGTAGATGCCGGCGATCATGGTGGGGACCGCCGCGATGGCCACCCAGGCCGAGATCTTGCGCATGTCCTCGTTCTGGCGCACGCCGACCTGTGACAGGTTGGCCTCCAGGACGCTGGTCAGCAGGTCGCGGTAGCCCTCCAGCTGGTCCTGCACGCGGGCCAGGTGGTCGGTCACGTCGCGGAAGTAGGCGCGCACCTCGTCCGGCACCAGCGGGTGCTCGCGGTGGGCCAGACGCTGCATCGGCTCGGCCAGCGGGGTGGCGGCCTTGAGGAACTGCAGCACCTCGCGCTTGAGCTTGTAGATCCGCTCCGCGCGGTTGGTCGAGTTCTCCGAGAAGACGTCGTCCTCCACCTCGGCGATGTCCTCGTCCAGGCCCTCCAGCGCGGGCCCGTAGTCGTCCACCACCTTGTCGACGATGGCGTGCATGACCGCCGCCGGGCCGTGCTTGAGCATCTCGGGGTCGGACTCCACGGTCTCGCGCACGTTTTGGAGGCCGCTGGGCTCGCCGTGGCGGACGGTCACGATGAAGCCCTCGCCGATGAAGATCAGGATCTCGCCAAGCTCGATGACCTCCTCGGAGTCCACGTAGCGGGCGGTCTTGAGCACCACGAAGATCGTGTCGCCGTACAGCTCCAGCTTCGGCCGCTGGTGGGCATGGATGGCGTCCTCCACGGCCAGCTCGTGCAGGTTGAACTCGCGCTTGACCGAGTCGAACTCCTCCTCGGTGGGCTCGTACAGCCCGATCCACACGAAGGCGTCGTCGTCGGCCGCGCGCTCCAGCGCGTGGTCGATCTCGAGCTGCCCCTCGTTGCAGCGCTGCCCGTGGGCGTACGCGGCACAGTCGACGATCATCGCGAGAGATTGTCCAGCATCCGCCGGGCGTAATCGACCGCCTGGGCGCGGTCGGCCACCTCGCCGGCGTAGACCGCGCTCTCCAGCTCGGCCAGCAGCCGCCCCAGCTCGGGCCCGTGCGCGATGCCCAGCTCCCCGGCCAGCTCGTCGCCGCGCACGGGCACGCTGGGCGGCCCCGCCTCCCGCCACGCCAGCGCCGCGCGCATCACGTCGCTCGCCAGCTCCAGGTGGGCGGCGATCCAGGCGTCCTGTCCCTCGCCGCGGGTGGCCATGCGGTCCGCGCAGGACAGCAGCGTCACCTCCACCTCCACGGGCTGGCAGCGGCTCAGGTAGGCGTGCAGCGCCCGCGGCGCCGGCGGGCGCTCGTGCACCATGAAGCCCAGCGCCAGGTGGTGACGGGTCAGCGCGCCCACGAACGAGCGCATCCGGTCGCTGGCCCGCAGCCGGGTGAAGATGGCCCCCACCAGCCGCTCGCCCTCCGAGTCGTGGCCGATGAAGGTGGGGCGGCCGTCGGGGCGCTCGCCGCGCGTCTGCGGCTTGGCGATGTCGTGGAACAGCGCGCCGAACCTGATCGCCTGGCCGCGCGTCAGCCCGTCGGCCAGCGGCTGGTCCAGCTGCCGGCGGATGGCCGCGGCCTGGTCGCCGAACACGCTCTCCAGGTCGGCCTCGAGCGCGATCCAGCGCTCCAGCACCTCGACCGTGTGGTGGTAGACGTCCAGGTGGTGGAAGCGGCTCTGCTCGATGCCCTCCAGCGCCACCAGCTCGGGCACCACCGCGCCCAG
>DASQLM010000134.1:0-3166 GCA_035630015.1 Thermoleophilaceae bacterium
GGCCAGTTCATCTACCAGCAGACGTTCACCTCCGGGGTACGCAGCTTCGGCCTGCCGCGCGGCTACGAGGGCACCTCGATGGCCGCCCCGCACGTGTCCGGCGTGGCCGCCCTGCTGGTGGCCACCAAGCGCCTGGGCCGCCGGCCCACCCCCGCGCAGCTGACCCGGCAGCTGGAGGTCACCTCCCGCGACCTGGGCACGCCCGGGTTCGACCGGCGCTACGGCTACGGCCTGCTGGACGCCGCCGCCGCCCTGCGCTGAACGAAAGCTCTCAGCTCTCAGCCTTCAGCATTCAGCTCTCTGGTCGAGGGACCAGCGCTCAATGAACCCCCGGGCGCCGGGGCCAGACTCTGATTGCTGACTGCTGACCGCTGATTGCTTACGTCGTCCGAATGATCAGCACCGAGCACGGTGCGTGGTGGGAGACCTTGTTGGGCACCGAGCCCAGCAGGAAGCGCTTGGCCCCGGTCATGCCCTTGTTGCCCACCACGATCAGGCCCGCCCCGGTCTCCTCGGCCACGTCCAGGATGGCGTCGGCGGGATCGCCCTCGCGGGCCATGGTCTCGACCTCCACGCCCGAGCCGGACAGGCCCTTGGCGCCGTCCTCCAGGGTGGTCTCGACGTCCTCGCGTGGGTTGACCATCCACTGCAGGTCGTCGGGCACCTGCTGGCGCTCGTCGCGCAGCCGCCCCTCGGGCACCGGCTCGTAGGCGCTGACCAGGTAGACCTTGGCGCCCACCTGGCGGGCCAGCTCGGTGGCCTGGCGCACCGCTTCCGAGGCCGTCGCCGAGCCGTCGGTGCCAACCACGATCGATCCGAACATGCGTCTCCTCTGGCCGCCTCCTGGACGCCGCAGATCCTATCCGTGCCAGCCGCGCCCTTTGGGGTTAGGGTTGCCTCACACAAGGGGGGTCGAGTGCAGGGTGACATCAGATGTCTGGCGGTGGACGACCACCCCAGCGTGTTGCATGGCTTGAGGCGGGTGCTGGATGCGGCGGACGGCCTGGAACTGGTCGCGACGGCCTCCAGCGCCGAGGCGGGGCTGGACGCGGCGGCCGCGCATCGGCCCGAGCTGGTGATCATGGACGTGCGCCTGCCGGGCATGAACGGCATCGAGGCCATCGGCCGCCTGGCCGGCGTGGCGCCCGGCTCGTCGGCGGTGGTGTTCTCGGCCTACGGCGACCGGCAGGTCCTGGTCGACGCGGTGTCGGCGGGCGCGCGGGCCTACGTACTGAAGGCGTCCCCGGTGGACGACCTGCTTCGGGCGCTGCGCGCCGTGGCCGCCGGCACCCGGTACGTGGACCCGGCGCTGTCCCCCGTCCTGCTCATGGACCCGGCCTCGCCCGACGCGCCGCTGCCCGAGCGCGAGCGGGCGATCCTGCAGTTGCTGGCGGAGGGGCTGGGCACCGGCGAGGTGGCCGACCGGATCGGGCTGTCCGCCGAGACGGTGAAGGCGAACACGAAGACCGCGATCGCCCGGATGGAAGCCACCGGGCGCGTGCACGCGGTGGCCAACGCCCTGCGCCGCTCCTACATCAGCTAGCGCCGGATGTCGTCCCGCGGGCCGCTGTTGCCCGCGAAGGCCAGCGCCAGGCTGGCCAGAAGCGCGATGACCCCGGCCACCATGAGGATCGTGCCCACGGTGGCGATGTCCACCCCCGAGACCTCCGCGGTCACGGCGTACCTGAGGATGGCCCCGAAGGCGAACAGGAAGATCGATGCTCCGATTGACATAGTGGGGATTGTGCCTCGTTTCTGGATCTACATGCAGGTACTGATCGTGATCTTCGTCGCGGCGTCGATCGTGATCGCGGCGATCAAGCTCTCGTGATTGTTGGCGTTCCCCGCGCGCGGTCCGCTTCCTCCATCGGCTTCACCCACAGCTCCTCGACCAGGATCACCAGCATCGACAGGACCGGCACGGCCACGAGCAGCCCGACGAAGCCGAACAGCTGACCCACGACCACCACGCCGATGGCGATCAGCGCCGGGTGCAGCTTCACGGTCCGGGCCATTACCAGGGGGATGATCACGTTGCCCTCGAACTGCTGCACGAGCGTGTAGACCACGAGCACCAGCAGCGCCTTGCCGGGTGAGTCGGTGAGCGCGAACAGCACGGGCGGCAGCCCGCTGGCGATGGAGCCGAAGTAGGGAATCACCGACAGGAGCGCCGTGAGCACGGCGAAGAAGATCGCCAGTTCCAGCCCGATGATGGTCAGGCCGATGTACAGCAGGATCCCGGACACGAGCATGTCCACCACCACCCCGCGGACCCAGCCGATCCACGAGGAACGCAGCCGGCCCATCACCCGGTCCGCGTCGTCGCGGTGGCGCGGGGGGATCAGCGACCGGACCCCGGACAGGAGCGGCTGGGGGTTGATGGCCATGTAGTACGCGGTGATCAGGACCAGGATCAGCGAGAGCAGGAAGCCCGCGGCTCCGAGGCCGACCGAGGTGATGGGCCCGACCAGCTGCCCCGGGTCGTCGGCGTACTTGTCGGCGAAATTCTGGACCCGGTCCGATACCTCGCCCGGGTTGGCTCCCGTGAGGTCGGCCACCTGTCCGCGCAGCTCTTCCGCGATCTCCGGCAGATCGTCCACGAACTGGTTGGTCTGGTCGATGAAGGGGGGGATGATCAGCGCGACGATCCCGGCCAGCACGCCGAGACCGAGCACGATGCCGATCAGCGCCCCGACCGCCCGGGGAATCGACATCCAGCGCTGGAGCCGGTCGGCGAACGAGTCCAGGGCGATGGCCACGATCACGGTGATCAGCACGGCCAGCAGCAGCGTGACCAGCTGCTCGAACAGCAGCCCCAGCACAAGCAGGCCGGCGGCCAGCAGGACCGCGCGGTAGGCGACGGCCCCCTGGCGCGCTTCGCCCATCTACCCGAACAGGACGAGGTCGGGCTCGCGCTCGCCGCGGAGGACCGCGGGGTCGACCTCGACGCAGTCGATCCCGCGCGACTCGGCCAGCACCCGCGCCTGTGGCTTGATCTGCGTGGCGGCAAGCACGCCGCGACAGGCGGCGAAGCCCGGCTCGGTGGCCAGGCGCTCGAGGTAGCGGGTGAGCTGCTCGACGGCGTCGATGGTGGCCACGCGCTTGATCTCCACGGCCACCCAGCCGTCGTCCGCGTCGCGGCACATCAGGTCGACCGGGCCGATGT
>DASQLM010000135.1:0-13659 GCA_035630015.1 Thermoleophilaceae bacterium
GGCCGGGGCTGATGGCCGCGCCGGCCGCGAGCGGCACGACCTGCGCCAGGAGGGATCCCACCGGCGCGAGGCTACCGGCCGTCCCGGCCGCCGTATGCGATTCTGGCGGCGTGCGCGCGGCCGCATCGACCCTGCTGATCGGCCTTCTGCTGCTGCCCGCCGGCGCGGCTCGCGCCGCCACGCCCGCCGGGGTGGCGGGGACGCTCGAGCGCGATCCCGTCTACGCCGAGGATGGAGCGAAGCCCGGGCTCACCCCGGCCGAGCAGGGCCGCCTGCGGATCCAGATCGCGCGCCAGGACATCGGGCGCGTGAAGGTGGCCGTGGTCACCCAGGCCAGCGCCGACCGCGCGGGCGGCCTGGCCGAGTTCACCAAGGCGGTGGACCGCGACCTGGAGGCCAAGGGCAACCTGATCGTGGTGGGCGGGCCCGGCATCCACCTGATCACCTCCTACGCGCCCCCGGAGCCGGCCACCGACGCGCTGCGCAAGGGCGTCCAGGAGAACAACGACTCCAGCCTGGCCGATCGCCTGTCGGCCGGCATCGCGGGCATCGCCAAGGTCGACCCCGGCGCCTCGGGCGACCTGGGCGCGGGCCGGACCCAGTCCGTGCCCCCCTCGCAGCTGCCGGACCTGAACGACGCCACGGACTCCGTGGTCGACACGGTCAAGCTGGTGCTGCTCATCATCGCCGCCGCGGTGGCGCTGCCGTTCGTGATCGGCGCCATCTGGATCGTGCTGCGCATCCGCCGCCGGCGCCGTGACGAGGCCGAGGTGCTGGCCGAGGAGCGCGACGCGTTCCGCAAGGAGGTCGTGTCCCTCGGCGAGCAGATCCGCGAGCTCGACCTGGACGTCTCGATGCCCGACGCCGACCCCGAGGGCCGGGCCGCCTACGAGCGCGCCCTCGCGGTCTACGACGAGGCCAACGCGGCGCTGACCATGCGCCGCAGCCCCGCGTCGCTCCAGCGCGCCCGGACCGCCCTCCAGGAGGGCCACCAGCGCATGGCCGAGGCCAAGCGGCTGCTCGAGGCGCAGTTGGCGGCACGTGACGCGCCACAATGACCGTCGCGCCCCCGTAGCTCAGCTGGATAGAGCGTCCGCCTTCTAAGCGGAGGGTCGCTGGTTCGAGTCCAGCCGGGGGCATTGAAGAACTGGTTCGTCCCCCACGACCTGGCCGCCCCGGTGGAGGGCGCTGCCGGTGGCCCACTGGGCGGCGTGCGTGTAGGCGTCAAGGACTCCTACGACGTGGCGGGTGCGCGCACCGGCGCCGGCAGCCCCGAGTGGCTGGCCGAGCAGGAGCCCGCGACCGGGCACGCCTGGGCCGTCCGGCGGCTGCTCGATGCCGGCGCCACCGCCATCGGCAAGACCGTCTGCGACGAGTTCTTCTACAGCCTCAGCGGCATCACGTCCCACTACGGGACGCCGGTCAACATGCGCGCGCCGGGGCGCATCCCCGGCGGATCGTCGTGCGGGTCCGCGGCGGCCACGGCGGGCGGCGCCTGCGACATCGGGCTGGGCACCGACACCGGTGGCTCGATCCGGGTGCCCTCGGCCTTCTGCGGCCTATACGGGCTGCGGCCCACGCACGGACGGGTGCCGATGGAGGGCTGCCGGTCGATGGCGCCCTCGTTCGACGTCGCGGGCTGGATGGCCGACGACGCCGCGACGCTGGCAGCGGCGGGGCCGGTGCTGCTGCCGGAGGCCGGCGCCGTGGCCGCCGACGTGGTGCGGGTGGTCTTGGCCGAGGACGCCTTCGCGCAGGCCGATCCGGAGGTGGTGGAGGCCGCCGAGCGGGCGCTCGAGGTGCTGCCGGAGCCGGACCGGGGCACGATCGCCCCGGAAGCGGGCCTGGACGGCTGGCGCGGCGCGTTCCGGGTGGTGCAGGCGTACGAGGTCTGGCAGACCTATGGGGAATTCGTCACGCGCGTGCGGCCGGCGCTGGGACCCGGCGTGCGCGAGCGGATGGCCATGGCCGCGAACGTCACCGAGGACGACGTCGCCCTCGCGCGCCAGGTGGGGGCCGAGGCCGCCCGCCAGATCCGCGCGATCGCGCGGCCCGGGACCGTGATCGCGCTGCCCACCGTCCCCTGTGCGCCGCCGCGGATCGACGCGGGGCCCGACGAGGTGGAGTCGTTTCGCAGCCGGACCCTGCGCCTGACCTGCATCGCGGGGCTGTCGGGACTGCCCCAGGTGACCGTGCCCGCCGGGCTGTCGCTGATCGGCTGGCCGGGCGGCGACGAGGCGCTGCTGGAGCTAGCGGTCGATCGTCAGGACGACTTTGCCGGTGGCGCCGCGTGAGTCGATGAGCTCCAGGGCTTCGGCGGCCTGATCCAGCGGGAACGAGGCGCCCACGATCGGGTCGACCGCTCCGGACTCGATCAGCGGCTCGAGGCCCGCGGCGATCTCGGCGGTCGCGCCCTGGTTGGCCATGATCCACTCGCCCCAGGCCGCGCCCACCACCTCGATGTTGTTCAGCAGCAGGCGGTTGACCTTGACCTCGGGGATCGATCCGCCGGTGAAGCCCACGACGAGGCACCGCCCGCCGCGGCGCAGGCAGCGCAGGCTGTCGGTGAAGCGGTCGCCGCCGACGGGATCGAGCACCACGTCCACGCCGCCCGACTCCTTGACCTCGTCCTTCCACGGGCCGTCCGAGCGCACGACCAGGTCGGCACCGGCCCGCTCGGCCACGGCGGCCTTCTCGTCCGAGGACACCACGGCGACCGTGTCGGCGCCCAGGCCCTTGGCCACCTGCAGCCCGGCCGTGCCGACGCCCCCGGCCGCGCCGTGCACCAGCACGCGCTCGCCCTCCTGTAGCCGTCCACGCATGACCAGGCTGAAGTAGACCGTGTGGTAGTTGAAGATCAGGCTGGCGCCCTGCTCGAAGTCCAGGCGGTCGGCCAGCGGGAGCGTCATGTGCGCGGGCGCGACCGCCGTCTCGGCGAACCCGCCCAGGTAGGTGCACGCCGCCACCCGGTCGCCGGGCCCCACGGCCGCGCCGGCCGAGGCCTCGCGGACCACGCCGGCCACCTCGGCGCCGGGCACGAACGGCAGCGGCGGCTTGAACTGGTACTCGCCGCGGGTCTGCAGCACGTCGGGGAACGCCGCGCCCGCCGCGTGCACGTCGATGAGCACACCCTCGCCGGGCGTCATCGGGTGCTCGGCGCCGGGCTCCGGCAGGTCGGTGATCGTCAGGCCGCGGGGGCCGGTCAGCTCGGAGATCTGGAGCGCGCGCATGCGCGGGACATTCGCATACGCGCGACCGTCAGTCGGGCAACCCGTGCGTCGCGATCGCGCGGTCGTAGTTGATGCGCAGCAGCGCGATCACGTCGTCCACGTCCTCCTGGGTCTCGATCCGCCGCGCGGCGAACCCCGGCTTGCCGGGGAACACGGGGTGGTAGTCGATCCGGCCCTGCTCGTGGAGCTCGTGCCACACGGCCTTGGGGAAGCCCAGATGCAGGGCGTGGTCGCCGTGCAGGTGGCCGATCTCGCGCCTCCCCAGCTTGAACGAGAACTCGCTGCGGTCCCCGTAGCCGGAGGTCACGCCCGGCCACGAGGTGACCTCCTCGGTGATCTGCTCGCTGGCTGTCTTCGTCTTCGTGGTCATGAAGCGAGGCTACGACTTCAAGTGCGGTTGAAGTCAAGGGCAGGGCGTAGGCTGCTCCCATGGACATCTGGCATCTGGCGGATGAGGAGCTGGACCCCCATCACCCACGGATCCTGCGCACCGACCCGGGCGCCAACCGCGTGATCGCGCTTGCACTGCCGGCCGGGGACGTGCTGCAAGACCACGAGGTCCGCGAGCGAGCCCTGGTCTTCCTGGTCTCGGGGGAGGCAGTCGTGCGGTCGGACGGCAGTGAGACCGAGCTCAAGGCTCCGGCGCTCATGCACTTCGAGCCGTCGGAGCGCCACGAGGTCGAGGCCCGCACCGACGTGCGCCTGACGCTGTGCCTCGCGCCCTGGTCCGAGGGGTACCACGACCGGCACCCCCAGGACCAGAGCGCCTACTCCTAGAGCGCCTCGACCACCATCGCGTTCGCGAGGCCGCCGGCCTCGCACATCGTCTGCAGGCCCCAGCGCTGGTCGCGGTTGCGCAGCGCGTTCACCAGCGTCGTGGTCAGCCGCGCCCCGCTGGCGCCCAGGGGGTGGCCCAGTGCAATCGCGCCGCCGTTCACGTTCACCTTGTTCAGCGACGCGCCGGTCTCGGCCTGCCAGGCCAGCACCACCGGGGCGAACGCCTCGTTGACCTCGAACAGGTCGATGTCGGAGATCGACATGCCGGCCTTCTCCAGCACCTTGGCGGTGGCGGGGATGACGCCGGTGAGCATCATCACCGGGTCGTCGCCGGCCACCGAGAACGCGTGCAGGCGCGCCTTGGGCTCGAGGCCCAGCTCCTTGGCGATCTCGGGCGTGGTGATCATCACCGCCGAGCTGCCGTCGTTGATGGGGGAGGAGTTGCCGGCGGTCACCTTCCAGTCGATCTGCGGGAACCGCTCCTTTGCCGCCGGATCCTCGAACGCGGGCTTCAGCCCGGCCAGGGTCTCCAGCGTGGTGCCGGGGCGGATCGACTCGTCGGTCTCAAGCCCATCCACGTTGATCAGCTCGTCGTCGAACGCCCCATCGGCGTGCGCAGCGGCGGCGCGCTGGTGGCTCTCCATCGAGAACCGGTCGAGCTCGGAGCGCGGCAGCTCCCACTTGGCGGCGATCAGCTCGGCGCTGATCCCCTGGGGCACCAGGCCGTCGGGGTAGCGGGCGGCCACGCCGGGGCCGAACGGGTCGGCGCCGTTCGTCACGTTGGACCACATCGGCACGCGGCTCATGCTCTCCACGCCCGCGGCGATGACGATGTCGTAGGCGCCCGCCATGACGCCCTGCGCGCCGAAGTGCACCGCCTGCTGCGATGAGCCGCACTGGCGGTCCACGGTGGTCGCGGGCACCGTCTCGGGCAGCCCGGCGGCCAGCACGGCGGAGCGGGTGATGTTCATGGCCTGCTCGTCGACCTGGTCCACACAGCCGCCGATCACGTCGTCGATGCGCTCGGGGTCGATGCCCGTGCGGTCCACGATCTCACGCAGCGAGGTGGCCAGCAGGTCCACGGGGTGGATGGGGTTGAGGCCGCCCTTGCCGGGCTTGCCGCGCCCGATCGGTGTGCGGACGGCGTCGACGATGACTGCTTCGCGCATCTGGATCTCCTTTGTACGAACGGTCGTGCTTTTAGATTAGAGCACGATCGTGCTATTTTCGTCGAGTGGCCACCGAAACCGAGGAGACCAGGGAGGACGGGCGCCGCACGCGCGGCCGCAAGACCCGTGCGTCGATCCTGGACATGGCCGCCGACCTGGCCTCCGTCGACGGGCTGGAAGGACTGAGCATCGGCCGCCTGGCGGTGGCCACCGGAATGAGCAAGAGCGGCCTGTTCGCCCACTTCGGTTCCAAGGAGGAGCTGCAGGTGGCCACGTACTTCCACGCCCGCGAGCGCTTTCTGGCCGAGGTGATCCTGCCCCCGCGCGAGTTCGAGCCCGGCCGGGAGCGCGTGGACGCCCTGGTCGCGGGCTGGCTGCGTTACATGCGCACCGAGGTCTTCAGGGGCGGCTGCTTCTTCAGCGAGGTGCGCACCGAGTTCGGCTCACGCGAGGACGGGCCCGTGCGCCAGGTCGTGGTCAAGGGCACGCTGCGCTGGCTGGACCTGCTGGCCCGCGAGCTCGACGCCCTGCCGGGCGACCGGGACGTGGAGCAGCTGGCGTTCGAGATCGACGCGCTCGGCACCGCCGCCAACTACCGCTTCCAGCTGCTGCAGGACCCGGCCGTGTTCGATCAGGCCGCCGCGGCGATCAGCGCGCGGCTGGACTAGAGCCGGAAGTCCAGGTCGGCCTCGACGTCGTCGATGTCCATCTGGGCCTTTTGGAGCTTGCCGGCGTAGTCCCAGTTCATCGACTGCCAGCGGGTGAACTGGTCCAGCACCCACATGCCCGACAGGCGCGAGCCGTTGCCTGATCTGCCGTTGCCGCCGAAGGGCAGGTGCGCCTCCGCGCCGGAGGTGGAGTTGTTCACCGACAGCATCCCCGCGCTCACGCGCTGGC
This sequence comes from Thermoleophilaceae bacterium, assembly GCA_035630015.1. Taxonomy (GTDB): domain Bacteria; phylum Actinomycetota; class Thermoleophilia; order Solirubrobacterales; family Thermoleophilaceae; genus JAAYBF01. Next base: position 6,074 of record DASQLM010000135.1, read on the forward strand.
GGAACTTGAGCGCGTGCGCGGCGTCGCTGGTGTAGATCGCGGCCGAGAGGCCGTAGCCGTGGCCGTTGGCCAGCTCGACCGCCTCGTCGAAGTCGGCGAAGCGGGCGACGCCGACCAGCGGGCCGAAGGTCTCGGTGGAGTAGATGGTGTCCTCGGCGGTCACGCCGGCGGCGATGGTGGGGTGGTAGTAGGGGCCGCTATCGGGGTCGCCAACGAAGCCCGGGCGCGGGTTGTCGGCGGTGATCCGGCCGGTCGCCGTGGAGCCCGACACGGTGTGGTGGTCCTCCACCAGCCCGAGGAACTCCTCGAACCGGTCGGCGAAGCGCTGGTCGATCATCGGCCCGTACAGCACGTCCTCGAACGGGTCGCCCACCAGGGCCTGCTCGGTGGCGGCGGTGAAGCGGGCCAGGAAGTCGTCGTAGACGGACTCGTGCACGATCGCGGTGCCCATCGACGTACAGCGCTGGCCGGCGGTGCCGAAGCCGCTGAACAGCGCGCCCTCCACCGCCAGGTCCAGGTCGGCGTCGGGCATGACCACCAGCGGGTTCTTGCCGCCCAGCTCCAGGCACGGGTTCTGCAGGTGGCGCCCGCACAGCTCCCCGATCTTCGCGCCGACGGCACTGGAGCCCGTGAAGCCGACCTTGTCCACCAGGCCCTGGTCGAGCGCCTGTTCGAGCCCGGAGAAGGTGTCCTCGCCGTCCGTGACCACGGTGTTCAGCACGCCGTCGGGCAGGCCGCCGGCCTGGAACAGGCTGGTCAGCGCCCGGCCCACCTCTGGGGTGTACTCGGCGGGCTTCCACACGACTGCGTTGCCGCAGAGCAGCGCGGGGATGATGTACCAGGCGGGCACGGCCGTCGGGAAGTTGCCGGCGGTGATGATCGCGGCCACGCCGACGGGATTGCGGAAGGTGAACAGCTGCTTGTCGGCCATCTCCGACGGCACGGTTTGGCCGTACAGCCGCCGGCCCTCGCCCAGGAAGAAGTCGGCGGTGTCGATGACCTCCTGCACCTCGCCGCGGGACTCGGCGATCGGCTTGCCCATCTCGGCGGTCATCACGCGCGCCAGGGCCTCCTTGTTGGCCTCCACGATGCGGCCGATCTGCTGGATCGCGCGGCCGCGCCGCGGCGCGGGGGTGGCGGCCCACTCGCGCTGGGCGTCGCGGGCACGGGAGCAGGCGGCTACGAAGTCGGTGGCGTCGGGCATGGGACGGACTCTACGCCCGCCGGTACCACCGCGGGGACGTGCTCGGCGGGGGCGGCAGCTCGGTTCGCGCGACCACCAGGGAGGGCCCCTTCGAGGCCAGCCGGCGGCGCACCACGTCCGCCAGCCCGGCGCCCACCTCGGCCTCCTCGCACTCGATCCCGAACGCGCCCGCGAGCTGGTTCCAGTCGGGCGTGGCCAGGTCCACGCCGTAGGGCTCGGTGCCGGCCTTGTGCTGGTCGTAGCGCAGCATTCCGTAGCCGCCGTCGTCCACCACCAGGATCGTGAGCGGCGCGCGTTCCTGGGCCACCGCCGCCAGCTCGCCCGCCGCGAACATGAAGCCGCCGTCGCCGCACACGCACAGCACCGGGTCGTCCTGGGCCAGCGCGGCGCCGATCGACGCCGGGAAGGCGAAGCCCAGCGTGCCCCAGCCCACCGGGTAGGCCAGTCGCCGCGGGCGGGCGAACGGGTGCATCGAGGCCAGCCAGTAGCCGGGGATGCACATGTCGGCGAAGACGACGGTGTCCTCGTCCAGCGCGTCTTCCATCGCGTCGAGGAAGGCGACGCCGGCGGGCTCGGTCTCCCGTAGGCGCTGCAGTGCTGCCGAGCGGAGGGCGGCGAGGGAGGGTGGCTCGGCTCCGCCGGGCAGCGCCTCTGCCAGCGCCGGGGCGGTCTCGGCCGCGTCGCCCTCGACGACAACGTCGACCGCGTAGTTCTTCCCCGCGTCGGCCGCGTCCACGTTCAGCGCCACCATCCGCGGCGGCTGGGGCTGGGCGAAGTTCTGGGTCATCATCCCGTCGAGGTCGCTGCCAACGGTCACCACAAGGTCGGCGTCGTCCCAGAGGGCGCCCACTTCGGGCAGGTGCGGGGGCAGGCCGAGCCATGAGGGATGTGACGGGTCCAGCACGCCGCGGGCGGAGTAAGTCTCGATCACCGGGGCGCCGAGCGCGGTGGCCAGCGCGGCTATGCCCTCGCCGGCATCCTTCGCGCCGCCCCCGACCCACAGCAGCGGCCGGTCGGCCGCGGCGCACAGCTCGGCGGCCTCATCCGGACTTCTGGCGACCTGTACGTCCTGGGGCACGTATGAGTCGCCAATCGTTGCCGGGGCGCGCAGGAGGTCGGTCGGGATCTCCAGGTAGACCGGGCCGGCCGGGGCGGCCCGTGCGGTCGCCGCGGCCCGGGCGACGGCCTCGCCGATCTCGTCAGCCGAGCCGACGCGGACCACCTCCTTGACCACCGGCGCGAACATGGCGCCCTGGTCGCGCGTCTCGTGCAGCACGCCGCGGTAGACCCCGGGGCGGCGCAGGGTGGTCGGGATGTCGGTGGCGATCACCAGCACCGGCGATCCCGACGCCCACGCCTCGCCGGTGGCACCGAGCGCGTTGGCGGCGCCCGGGCCGGTGGTGGTCAGCGCGACGCCCAGCTCTCCCGTGACCCGCGCGTCACCGTCGGCCGCGTAGACCGCCGTCTGCTCGTGGCGGACGCCCACCAGCCGGACCGAGGATCCGCGCAGCGCCTCCCACGCCGGCAGGTTGTGCACGCCGGGGAGCCCGAAGCAGATACGCACGCCCATCTCCTCGAGCGTGCGAACCAGCGCTTGTCCCCCGGTGGGCACGAAGACAGCCTAGGGTCAGCGGCCATGAGAGGAGCGCCACTGCCGGAGGCCGCCGACGTCGTGGTGATCGGCGGCGGCGTGATGGGCACGAGCATCCTGTTCCACCTGGCCGAGGCCGGGGTGACCGACGCCGTGCTGGTGGAGCGCGGGCAGCTGGGCAGCGGCTCCTCCAGCAAGGCCGCGGGCGGGGTGCGCACGCAGTTCTCGGACGAGCTGAACGTGCTGCTGGCCCAGCGCAGCCTGGCCGCGTTCGAGGACTTCGGCCGCCGCCCCGGCTGGGAGATCGACCTCAAGCAGGTGGGCTACCTGTTCCTGCTCACGCGGGAGGAGGACGTGCGCGAGTTCGAGGCCGGAGTCGCGCTGCAGAACCGGCTCGGCGTGCCCAGCCGGATGCTGACCCCGGCCGAGGCACGGGACGTGTGCCCGCCGGTGGAGGTCGACGGGGTGCTGGCGGCCGCGTTCTGCGCCACCGACGGCCACCTGACGCCGGAGGCGGTGGTGGCCGGCTACGCGTTCGCCGCCCGCGGGCTGGGCGCCCACATCCAGACCCGTTGCGAGGTCACGGGCCTGCGGCCCGGGGTGGTGACCACCGACCAGGGCGACATTGCGACCCCGGCCGTGATCTGCGCGGCCGGAGCGTGGTCGGCCGCCGTGGGTGAGATGGCGGGGGTGCACCTGCCGGTCACGCCGATGCGGCGCCAGATCGTGTTCACCGAGCCGGTCCAGGGGCTGCCGGACGACCTGCCCATGACCATCGACTTCGCCAGCAGCTTCTACTTCCACCGCGAGGGGCCGGGGCTGCTGATGGGCATGTCCTACGCCGCCCAGGAGCCCGGGTTCTCGACCGAGCAGAGCGATGACTGGCTGCCGGACCTGCAGGCCGCGCTCGAGCGGGTGGCGCCCTCGGTCGCGGGGGCGGGCATCAAGGGCGGCTGGGGCGGCCTGTACGAGGTCAGCCCCGACCACAACGCGTTGATCGGGCGCTCGGGCGACCTTCTGTACGCCACCGGCTTCTCCGGTCACGGCTTCCTGCAGGCACCGGCGGTGGGGGAGGTGGTCCGCGACCTCTACCTGGGGCTCGAGCCGTTCGCCGACGTGTCGGCCTTCGGCGCGGAGCGCTTCGATGCCGGCCGCGAGCGGCCGGAGCGCAACGTGGTCTAGCGCCGGACGCGGGCGCGCACGGAGAGCTTGACCGTGCGGCCGGTGTCGTCCTTGGCCGCGATCCGGAAGCGCACCCGCTTCCCGACCAGGTTGCGGCTCACGCGCACGCGCTTGGCGCTGAGGCGCACCGTGGTGGCGCCCTTGCGCGACGCGGTGGCGCGCAGCTTGCGCCCCTTCGCCCGCAGCGACTTGCCGCGCAGCTTCCTGCCGGCGCTGCCGGACAGCCGCTTGCGGCTGACCTTCACGCCCTTGGGCAGGGTCACGCCGACCACGCGCAGCCGGGTGTACTCCCCGGCCGACACGCGCAGCTTCAGCTTCTTGCTGCGCCGGCCCAGCGAGGCGGCGGCGCGCGGCTTGGGCGGCTTGTAGCCCTTGCAGCCCTGCGGCGTCAGCTTCGGCTTGGCCGTGGCCACCTTGCCACTCCAGCCGGTGAGCATCACGTCGGCCACGTTCTTGCGGTTCTTGCGGCACAGGTCGTCGACCGCGGCCAGCAGGCCGCCCCGGCCGCCGTCGATGGCGAGCTTGAAGCTCGACAGCGGCACGTCGGGCGCGCCGGGGAAGGTGTTGCGCAGCCGGTTGGAGACGATCGTCACCTTGCCCACCAGCGTCAGCGGCACGGCACCCTTGAGCTGCACGACCAGCGTGGGTAGAGGCGCGCCGGCCACGAGCTTGAGCACCACCGGGCCGCGCAGTGGCGTCGCCAGCAGCGGCGACACCGCTGTGGCGGTCCCGATGAAGCTGGTGGCCGGGCAGCTGGTGGCCGGCGTCGCGGCCGGGCATGCGCGCGTGAGCGCGTCCAGGTTGGAGGTCACGTCCAGCGGCAGCGTGGCCACGGCGTCCTTGAGCGTGCCGCTGCCCGCCGGGAAGTCGAACGTGGTGGTCAGCGGGATCAGGGCGCCCTTGCGGTTGCGGCCCTTGGCTCCGATCGTGCCGCTGATCCGGGGCGCGAACGGCAGCGCGGCGCAGCCGGTGGCCGCGTAGGGCGCGCTCCTGGTGGAGGGCGCGCCGCTGTCGTAGGGCACCGCGGTGGTCGAGAACCGCCCCGGCGCGCACGAGCTGGGGTTGGTCAGGAACGGCGTCGCGCCCGGCCGGCCGCGCAGGCTCAGGTCCACCTTGGTGATGTTCAGCGCCACCTGCCCGGCGGAGCTCGAGACCGATCGCGGCTGGTTGGGGATGGTGGTCTCCAGGGCGTAGCCGGTGTCGGGACCGAGCTTTGCCACGCTGACCAGGGAGATCTTCTGGAACGTCAGCGGCCCGACCGCCGCCGGGCGCACCTTGATGCCCAGCCGCGCGGGCTCGCTGCCCTGCGCCGGCATGTTGTAGACGGTGCCCGGCGAGGTCACGGACTGGTTGATCACCAGGGCGAGGGTCGCCGTGGCGGTGACCGCCACCGAGCCGACGGCCGAGTTGCCCGGGCACGCGTCGGCGGCGAACTGCGCCGCGCTGCACTTGGGCACCGCCTGCGGATTGCCCACCAGCCCGGGCGGGAAGCGCACCGCCAGGTCCTTCGTGTCGTCGGTGGCCGGGCTGGCCGCGAACGAGGTCGAGATCTTCAGGTCAGGATGGCCGCCCGCCTGCGTGGTGCTGGGGGTGACGCTGAAGGCGGTCACGTTCACCGCCGCCGATGCCGACGCCGGGAACGCGAGCAGGGCGACGGTGACGGCGAGTAGGCGGAGTCTCACGGCGGAGCAGTCTCCTCCTCGGCCGATCAGCACTCAACCGCGCCTAACCCCAACTCAACCTCCGTCGTCGTGCGCGGCCACGGTCCGCGCGGGGGCCTGCACCCGCCACGCGTCCTCCACCAGCTCGGCCAGTTCCGCGGGATCGACCCGGTCCAGGTGCACCAGCACGTACGGGTAGCCGTCGTAGTGGGGGATGGTGAAGAAGGCCGATCCGCCGTTCTGCAGCAGCGCCTCGCGCTCACCCATGTCGCGCACGCGCATGACCAGCGCGTCGGGGTCGGTCCGCAGGCGGCACATCAGCCCGCCCTGCTTCTTCGCCTTCAGCGCCGGGGTGCCGTACGAGGTGGACTCGAACACTCCGGGGAAGCCGAGTCCGATCCGGACCACGTCCTCCCAGGCCGGCATGGCTCAGCTGCCCACCGGCTCGCCGACCAGGCGCTGGGCACTCGGGCTCGCGGGATCCTCCGCCGGGCCCTCGACCGGCCGGCCCGCGGCTGCCCACACGTGCACGAAGCCGACCCAGGTCAGCGTGGCCAGCGCCACGTGCACCCACACGATCTCCGACGGGAGCTCCAGCCGGTACTGGACGATGCCGACCACGCCCTGCAGCGCCATCAGCCCGGCGGTCAGCTTCAGCGTCAGCAGCAGCTCGGCGTTGCCGTTGCGGGCCCGGGCCAGCAGCCAGCAGGCCACGGTGGCCACACCCAGGATCGCGGCCAGGGTGCCGTGAGTGTTGATCAGGTTCGACAGCGTCTCGCCGCCCCAGAAGTCCAGCCGGTGAACGAACTCGCCGGTGCCCGCCGAGCCCGCGTGCGGCCCCGCCGCGGTGGCCCAGGTGCCGGCCGCGATGGCCACGAAGGCGTACACGCACAGCGCGCGCACGGACCAGACCACCGAGCGCTCGGAGCGCACCGCGCGGATCTGGTCGGGCTCCAGCCGCGAGCGCCACCACAGCGCGAACGCGGCGATCAGGAGCAGCATCGACACGAGGTAGTGGGTGATCACCCAGCCCGGTGCGAGCTTGTACAGCACCGACAGGCCGCCGATCACGGCCTGGACCACGACGCCCAGCGGCAGCAGCACGCCGATCCAGGCCAGGTCCCGCCGGAGCGGATGCAGCGGGCGGCGCAGGAAGCTGCCGAGCGCGGCGGCGATGGCGCCCGCCGACACCAGCGAGGTCAGCACCCGGTTGCCGAACTCGATCACCCCGTGCACGTCGAGCTCGCTGTGGATCGAGGTCTCCGTGCACTTGGGCCAGGTGGGGCAGCCCAGGCCGGAGCCGGTCAGCCGCACGGCCGAGCCGGTGAACACGATCAGCACGAGCAGCACCAGGGCCGCGAAGGCCAGGCGCCGGTGCGTCTGAGCGCTGATCGAGAAGCGCTCGCGGAGGTTCTGGATGCGCTCCATGAGGGGCCGCCCAGGGTACAAGCGCAGCGGGTGCCTCTAGGCTCGCGCCATGCCCGAGCGCCGCTCAGTTCCCCGCGATCGTGACGACGACTACACGCTGGAGGCCAAGCAGGAGCGGCTGGACTTCCTGCGCGAGCAGACCGGCGTCGACATGCCACACGTGGCCGGCAAGGCCGTGGAGCCGGCCGAGACCGCGGGCAACATCGAGCACTTCATCGGGGCGGCCCAGGTGCCGCTCGGCCTGGCCGGGCCGCTGCTGGTGAACGGGGAGCACGCACAGGGCGAGTTCTACGTGCCGATGGCCACCGCCGAGGGCACGCTGGTGGCCAGCTACAACCGCGGCATGCGCCTGCTGCACGAGGCGGGCGGCGTCACGGTCACCGTGACCGAGGACCACATGCAGCGCGCGCCGGCGTTCATCTTCCCCGACGCCCGCGGCGCCCGCGACTTCGGCGTATGGCTCGGCCAGAACTTCGACGCGATCAAGGCGGCGGCCGAGGAGACCACGTCGACCGGGCAG
>DASQLM010000136.1:0-9712 GCA_035630015.1 Thermoleophilaceae bacterium
GCCGGTTTCATCGATCTGGCTGCCCCTCTTCTGGCCGCGATTCTGCTGGTGGCCACCGATCTCTTGACGGCCGCGACGGCCCTGGTCCTGGTGGCCTGGACCCTCTACTACTTCTTCGCGCTCGAGTCCGGGGGCGGACAGACCCTCGGCAAGCGGTTCATGCACCTGAAGGTGGTGTCCGCCGACGGCGGCGAGCCCACCATGCACCAGTACGCGATGCGCTCGCTGGTGCGGGCGATCGACCTGCCCGTGATCGGCCTGGTGGCCATGCTGGGCTCGGGCGACCGCCGCCAGCGCCTGGGCGACATGGTCGCGCACACCTCCGTGGTGGACGCCACGGGCCCGGACCTGGCGCAGATGGACGCCTTCGACGCCGCCCACATGAACGCCCAGGCGGCGCGGGTCGAGGCCGAGCCCAAGCCGGCCAAGCCGGAGAAATCGGCTCGTCGGTCGCTGGGTGGCCCGGAGCTGAAGATGCCCTCGTTCGGCCGTTCGAAGGGGCCGAAGGAGCCCAAGGCGCCGAAGGAGCCCAAGCCGGCGAAGTCGGGTCGTCCCTCGCTGGGCGGGCCCGGGCTGAAGATGCCCTCGTTCGGCCGCTCGACGGGGCCGAAGGAGCCCAAGGCGGCAAAGGAGCCCAAGCCGGCGAAGTCCGGTCGTCCCTCGCTGGGTGGCCCGGAGCTGAAGATGCCGTCGTTCGGCCGCTCCAAGGGGCCGAAGGAGCCCAAGGCGCCGAAGCAGCCGAAGCCGGCCAAGGCCGCCAAGTCGGGTCGCCCGACCCTGGGCGGCCCCGAGATCAAGCTGCCGTCGTTCGGGCGCCGCAAGAAGCAGCAGCCCGTGATGCCCCCGCCGCCGGCCCCCGCCGAGCCGGAGCCGATGGCTGCCGAGTCCGCGCCGCCCGCCGCCCCCAAGATTCCCGCGGTCCAGCCCGAGCCGCCGGCCGCTCCCGAGCCGCCGGCCGCCGCCGAGCCGCCCGCCACACCGCCCGTGCCCGAGGTCAAGCCGTTCGACCCGTTCGCCGCCGACGCCCCCGAGCCGTCGGTCGAGGTGGTCAGCCACGGCGATCCCGAGCCCTCACCCGAACCGGTCGCGCCGCCCGAGCCGCCGCAGCCGTCGATCATGGACCGTGACGCACCCGAGGTCGAGATCGTCCGCGACGTGCCCGACGAGCCTCCGGCCCCCGAGCCCGCGCCCCCGGCCGTCCCCGCGCCGCCGCCCGCAGCCGCCCAGCCTCCGGTCCCGGCCGCCGAGGAGCCGCCCGCGCCGGCGAAGGAGCCGGCCCACGCTCCCGCAGACCCGCCGGAGCCCGAACACGTCGAGGGCATCCGCGACGACGGCTCGTCGCGCGTGAACGTGAAGCCGATCGAGACCGTCTCGGCCATGGAGCTGCTGATGCGCGAGGCCGAGGAGCAGGACAAGCAGCGCAACTGAGCGCCGCTATGGTTGCCCGCCGTCTTGGCGGGCTCCCCTGACAATCCCCTGCGCGTCGCCGTCGTGGGCTCCGGCCCGGCCGGCTTCTACGCGACCGGGCACCTGCTGGCCGCCAAGGACGCCACCGTGTCGGTCGACCTGTTCGACCGCCTGCCCACCCCGTTCGGGCTGGTGCGGGCGGGGGTGGCGCCCGACCACCCGAAGATCAAGTCGGTCACGCGCGTGTACGAGAAGACGGCGGCCCGCGACGGGTTCCGCTTCTACGGCAACGTCGAGGTCGGCCGCGACATCACGCACGCCGAGCTCAAGCAGCACTACCACGCCGTGGTCTACGCCTACGGCTGCGAGCGCGACCGCCACATGGGCATCGAGGGCGAGGACCTGCCCGGGAGCTGGGCCGCCACCGAGTTCGTGGCCTGGTACAACGGCCACCCGGACTTCCAGGATCTGGAGTTCGACCTCTCCGCCAAGCGTGCGGTGGTCATCGGCAACGGCAACGTGGCCATGGACGTGGCACGGATGCTGGTCCTCCCGCGCGACGAGCTGGCCACCACCGACACCACCGACGCCGCCATCGACGCGATCGCCGAGAGCGGGGTGGAGGAGGTGGTGATCGTCGGCCGCCGCGGCCCGGCCCAGGCCGCCTTCACCAACCCCGAGCTGCGCGAGCTGGGCGAGCTGACCGATGCCGATGTGATCGTCGATCCGGCCGACGCGGAGCTGGACGACCACAGCGCCCGCTCGATCGAGGGAGACGGCGAGATCACCCACCGCCGCAACGTCGAGATCCTGGCGGACTACGCCGCCCGCACCCCGGAGGGGAAGCGCAAGCGCGTGGTGCTGCGCTTCCTGCGCTCGCCGGTGGCCATCCACGGCGACGGCCGGGTGGAGTCGATCGAGCTGGTCCGCAACGAGCTCGAGCACGGGGGCGACGGACGGCTGCGCGCCCAGGCCACGGGCGAGCACGAGACGCTGGAGTGCGGCCTGGTGTTCCGCTCGATCGGCTACCGCGGAGACGCGATCGAGGGTGTCCCGTTCGACGAGTGGCACGGCACGATCCCCAATGAGGAAGGGCGGATCGTGGACCCGGAGAGCGAGGCCTCGATCCCGGGCGAGTACGTGGCCGGCTGGATCAAGCGCGGGCCGTCGGGCGTGATCGGCACCAACAAGCGCGACGCCCAGGAGACGGTCGAGCACCTGCTGGAGGACCTGGCGGAGGGGCGCCTGCCCGAGCCGTCCGATCCCGATCCGGCGGCCGTGGCCGAACTGGTGGCCGAGCGGGCCCCGGACGCGGTCGCCTACGAGGGCTGGGAGGCCATCGATGCGGCCGAGACGGCCGCCGGCGAGCCGCTGGGGCGCCCGCGTGTGAAGTTCACCACCGTGGCCGACATGCTCGGCGCCGCTCGTTCATCCGCCTAGGCCGAGGTTTCGTCCGCCCGCGGCGCTGGGCACAGATCAGGTGCGGCCTTCGGTGGGCCGGCGAACGCCATGGACCGGCAAAGCACACAGCGATCGATTCTCACGCCCGACGTCACGGGCAGGCAGGTGGCCGCGGCCGGCTTCGGCTTCGCGCTCAGCCTGCCGCTGGCCGCGACGGCGTTCGCCATGCCCGCGTGCGCATGCGGTGGCGGCGGCTCGACGGCCACCGCCCCGAAGCCCGAGCCCAAGCCGTCGCCGGCGGCCCGGCCCGAGCCTGCCCCGGTGTCCCCGCGCGTCGCGGAGCGGACCGCCGCGCCGCCGCGCCCGCCGGCGCCCGCTCCGACCCCCGTCCGCCGCCCCGAGCCCGAACCGGCGCCGCCCCCGGCCCCCGTGCGCCGGCGGCCACAGCTCGAGGAGCCGCAGGTCGTGGAGCCGCGAGTGGTCGAGCCGCGGCCGGAGCCGACGCCCGAGCCCCCGCCGCGGCCCCAGATCTACGGCGTCGACAGCATCACCTACCACCACCAGCCGCCTGAGGACCAGCAGGCCATCCGCGAGGCCTACGAGGCCCGCCACGCCCCGGAGCCGGCGCGCGAGCCACGGCCCGAGCCGCGCCCTGAGCCCGAGCCGGAATCCACGCCGGTGGCGGAGCGCGAGGCCACCCCTGAGCCGCCGCGGCGGCCCCAGGTCTTCGGGATGGACAGCTTCACCTACCACCACCTCCCGCCGGAGGACCAGCGCTCGATCCGCGACACGTGGAACGAGCAGCACGGCATCGAGCCCGACACGCCGCCGCGCATCGGCTTCCAGCCCCAGCCGGCGCACGAGGGCCCGGTGCTGGCCGAGGGCGAGCGTCCCGTCGGCGCCCCGTTCCCCGGCTCGCTGTCGGTGACGTGCAGCCAGAGCAGCGCCAGCGCCATCGAGAAGGGGCCGTGTGGCATGCCCATCCCCGGCGCGCCGGCCAAGCCGCCGGATCCCGAGAAGAAGGGCACGCCGTTCAGCGTCGAGGTGTCCGTCACCGAGACCGGCTCGCGCAGCGATCCCGTCCTGGACGAGAACGGCACGCGGATGACGTCGATGGACATGACCACCGACACGCGCGTGACGGGCAAGGCGGAGGCCGACGGCAAGAAGGTCGACCTCAGCCTGTCGGGGTACCTGGGGGAGAGCTCCACCTACCGGCTGACCACCCAGTCCTCCCGAGCCGACGACATCGCCGACGGCGACGTGCCCGCCCCCACCCCGGCCGATCCGCGCAGCCTGAGGTACGGCGAGGGCATCCAGCTGCGCGAGGAGGACTACCGCGGGGTCGAGGGCTCGGCCTCCTACAACGCGCTGCAGGTCGGCCTGGACTACAAGGAGGGCGACCGCGTCAGCGCCGGAGTCCAGCGCGTGGACGCGAACACCACGCGGATCTACCTGGGCGACGAGGAGACCGTGACGAACGCGCTCAAGCTCGGGATCGGCAACGACGACCTTGGCGTGGCGCTGAGCTTCTCGAACGAGTTCGCGGACGGCAAGCTGCGCTCGGTGGACCTGGACGTGTCGACCAAGGAGGGCTGGGAGGCCTACCAGCAGTTCGTGAACGAAGGCCGCCTGCCGGCGGTGGAGACGTCCGACACGCCTGGCGTGGAGGACGCCGCCGAGGCGGACAAGGTCTCCTGGTCCGGCGGCGGCAAGTTCGAGGCCAAGGGCGGGCCGATCAAGATCGAGCTCGGCGGCACCAGCGTGGAGGGCAACGTGACCGAGAGCCACCACACCGACGGCAGCGTGGACAACACCATGACCGCCCGCAACGGCGACGTGACCCTGCAGGAGAGCCAGACCACCGAGGCCGACGGCACCGAGGAGCCCGGCGAGTACTCGCTCAACCTCCAGGGCGTTGACAAGAACTACGTCAGCACGCTCAACCAGATCAACGGCGGCGGCGACGACGTGCCCGACGAGGACCAGGACGTCCGGCTCGACTTCACCGAGTCCGAGCTCGAGGAGCTGCGCCAGGAGGCGCTGCGCCGGATCCAGCACGCCGAGGGACAGGAGGGCGACGAGCCCACCATCAGCGAGATCGAGGAGCGCGTGAAGGGCGACCCGTACGCGCAGGCGTACACCGGGGCCGGCCCGGCCGACGACTCACTGATCCGCAGCATCGCGGCGGCGGAGTACCCGCGTGAGGTGCTGCTGGCCCTCTACGTCCAGGCGAACGGCAACTCCACATCGGTGGCCGACTTCCTGGTCCGCCATCACCTGTCGATGGGCGACGTGGACGGCGACGATCCGCTGGAGGACGACGCCCCCGGCAGCGTCCGGGTCTTCGGCCCCGGGACCTAGCTCCCGGCCAGCTCGAACGCCTCGCCGTCCAGCGCGCCCAGGGCGCGCTCGGGCGAGGCGGAGATGCAGGTGAAGATCGGCGTCTCGGACTCCGTGTAGGCACTGGACTCCGTGCCTCGCAGCTCCTGCACCAGGTCCAGGAACTCGCCCGGGTGGTCGGCGTTGAACGAGACCACGAACTCCTGATCGTCCAATCCGTAGGAGTACGCCGTGTTGATCTCGATGCCGGTGTAGCGCCTCCCGGTCTCGATGTGGCCCTGCATGATCCGCCAGCGCTCGGCCGGGTCCAGCAGGTACCACTCGCGCTTCTTCCACATCGGGTAGACGATCAGGTACTTGGCGTCCGAGCCCGGGCGCGGCTCCAGCGGCGTCGGCTCCTCGGAGTACGCCGAATCCTTGGTCATGGCCAGATAGGAGTGGCTGATCTGGGCGTATTGCATCAGCCCGCTCTGGTTGAGCAGCACGTGGAAGTCGTGGATCGGATCGAGCGTGGGGGCCACCGTCCGCACCATCAGATCGCAGTCTCCGCGCGTGCCGACGAGCGAGTACGTGCGCAGCAGATGGTCCTCGCCGAAGTCCCTGCAGGCAGCCGCGAACTCGCGTTTGTCCTGGGCGCGCTCGTCCGGCTCGCGCCGCCGCCACTCCGGCTGGACGCGGATGAAGGTGAACTTCACGAAGGTACGGGTAGCCACACAAGGACTGTGGCGCATCCGAAGGGGTGGTCTACGATGGCCCCTGTGCGCGTAGGGATCGTTTCTCCGTACTCGTACACGTACCCAGGTGGTGTAGGGCGCCATGTCGAGGCCCTCTCCGGGGAGTTGTCAGCCCAGGGACACGATGTCCGGATCATGGCCCCGTACGACCCGGACGACCGCCTGGCTCGTGTCATGCATCGCGGCGCAAAGCCGGATAGCCGACCCCTGCCCGAAACCCTGATCCAGCTGGGCCGCAGCACCGGCTTCCCCGCCAACGGCGCCGTCTCCAACCTGGGCATCTCCTCCCAGGCGGTGGGCACGCTGGGCCGCGAGCTGCGCCACGGCGGCTACGACGTGGTCCACGTGCACGAGCCCAACGTGCCCTTCGTCAGCTACTTCGCCACCCAGTTCGCCCGCGTCCCGCTGGTGGGCACCTTCCATTGCTACTCCACCAGCACGCTGGCCAACGGCTTCGCCTCCAACGTGGTCGGCGTGCGGCACCTCTACAACAAGCTCGGGGTGCGCCTGGCCGTGTCCGAGGCGGCCCAGTGGACCGCCGAGCGCTACTACGGCGGCCGCTACCGGATCGTGCCCAACGGCGTGGACCTGGCCGCCGCCCGGCCCGACCACGGCCGGTCCGACGCGCTGGAGCTGCTGTACGTGGGACGCGCCGACGCCCGCAAGGGCCTGCCCGTGCTGCTGCGCGCCTTCGAGGCCCTGCGCAGCGCCGGGGTGCCCGCCCGCCTGACCGTGGCCGGCGCCACCTGGGAGGAGGTCGAGCCGGTGCTCATGGACTCCGAGGGCGTGCACGTGGCCGGCCGCGTCAGCGACGAGGAGAAGTGGCGCCTGCTGGGGCGGGCCGATCTGCTGGTGGCGCCCTCGCTGGGCGGCGAGAGCTTCGGCATGGTGCTGACCGAGGCGTTCGCCTCGAACACGCCCGTGGTGGCCTCCGACATCGTCGGCTACCGCGACGTGGTGCGCCACGGCTACGACGGCCTGCTGGTGCCACCGGCCGACCCCGCCGCCCTCGGCGAGGCCCTGCGCGAGCTGGCCCTGGATCCCGACCGCCGCGCCCGCATGGCCAAGGCCGCGCGCGAGCGGGCCGAGCGCTTCTCCTGGCCCACGGTGGCCGAGGAGGTAACCGAGGCCTACGAGCACGCCATCGAGCTGCCCGAGCCGGCCACCCGCAAGCAGGCTGTGGCCCGCCGCCTTGGCGTGGCCGCCGCCGACGGCGAGCCGCCGGTCCACCCGCGCCGGATCCCCTCCATCGAGCCGAAGGTGGCGCGCACCCGCCGCCGCCGCGCGAGCCGCGTGGCGCGCCGCGTCGCCGTGATCGGGGCCGCCGCGGGCGGCGTCGGCCTGGCCGCGCTGGCCGTCGAGCACATCGGCATGGAGTCCATCGGCCGGGCCGTGGTGGCCTCCTCGCCCGTCTGGGTGCTCGTGGCCTTCGCGCTCATGTGCGCGTCGATGCTCATGCGCGCCGAGGCCTGGCACGCGATCCTGCGCGCCGCCCTGCCGGGCGTGCCGCTGCGCCGGCGCGACACGGCCCGCGGCACCATGATCGGGGTCTTCATGTCGGCCACGCTGCCCGCGCGCCTCGGCGAGCCGTCGCGCGCGCTAATCGTGGCGCGCCGCGCGGGACGGGTGCGCGACCGCCTGCCCGTGGTGCTGGGCACGCTGATCTCGCAGACGCTGCTCAACCTGCTGGCGCTGGCCATCCTGGGCGGCGTCATGTTCGCCACCGTGGGCATCTTCCGCGGCAACGAGGACGCGCTGGTGTTCGCCACCATCGCGCCGCTCGTGGTGATCCTGCTGTTGCTGGCCGTGCCCGCCCTGCTGCGCAGGGGCAAGCCGTCGCGGTTCGCGCGCGTCCAGCAGGCCCTGACGACCGCCCGCGGGGCCGTGGTCCGCGTCCGGAGGGGCCTCGAGGTCTTCCGCCAGCCCAAGCTCGGCGCCTGGGCGACCCTGGCCCAGCTGGCGGCCTGGGGCGTGCAGTGGATCGCCTGTTACGTGCTGCTGGTGGCCCTCGGCCTGGACCACCAGGCCGGCATCGGCGCCGCGGCGGCCGTGCTGTTCGCCGTGAACGTGACCGCCGCGATACCCGCCACGCCCTCCAACCTGGGCGTCTTCCAGGCGGCGTGCGTGGCCGTGCTGTCGGCCTACGGCGTGGCCAAGACCGACGCGCTGGCCTACGGGATCATCCTGCAGGCCGTGGAGATCGCCACCGCGGTGGCACTGGGCATGCCCGCCCTGGTGCGGGAGGGCATGTCGTGGAAGGACCTGCGCATGAGCGCGTTGCACGCCACCCCGGTGCAGCTGGCCGGCGGCCGCCGGGGGCGCGACAGCGCCGAGGCCGAGACGTACTGAGAGCCTGCGCCTGAGAAGGACGTCGTGTCCTTCTCGGGCACGTCAATGGACCCTCACGCCGAGGGCCGCGAACCTTCACACAGTCGTGTCAAGGTTGTAGTAGAGTGGGTCCAATGGCCCGCGACTACCTCAAGACCGTGAACGAGCGCGTCGTCGTCTTTGACGGCGGCATGGGCGCCACCCTGGAGCAGTTCGACCTCACCCAGGAGGACTACATGGGCCTCCAGGGCAAGTGCCACGAGGCGCTCGTGCTGCAGCGCCCCGACGTGATCGAGGGCGTGCACAAGTCCATGATCGAGGCTGGCGCCGACGTGCTGGAGACCGACACCTTCCAGGCCAGCCGGATCAAGCTGGAGGAGTGGGGCCTCGAGGACCACACGGTCGAGATCAACCAGAAGGCCGCCGAGATCGCGCGCAAGGCCGCGGGCGAGGACAACTTCGTCGCGGGCTCGATCGGCCCCACGGGCCACCTGCCCGCCTCCGACGACCCCACGCTGGGCAAGATCCTGTTCAGCGAGCTCGTCGAGGTCTTCACCGAGCAGGCCGAGGGCCTGATCAACGGCGGCGTCGACCTCATCATCATCGAGACCGCCCAGGACATCCTGGAGGTCAAGGCAGCCGTCTTCGGCGCTCGCGCGGCCATGGAGAGCACCGGCACCACGGTGCCGATCCAGTGCTCGGTCTCGCTGCTGCCCAACGGCGGCAAGATGCTGCTGGGCACCGACATCGAGGCGGTGCTGACCACCCTCGACGCGCTGGACGTGGACGTGATCGGGCTCAACTGCTCCACGGGCCCGGACGACATGCGCGACGCCATCCGGTACCTGGGTGAGAACTGCCCGGTGCCGGTGCACTGCATCCCCAACGCCGGCATCCCCTACCAGGGGCCCGACGGCGAGACCATCTTCCCGGCCGAGCCCGGGCCGCTGGCCGAGGTGCTGGCCGAGTTCGTGGAGAAGAACGGCGTCTCGATCGTGGGCGGCTGCTGCGGCACCACCCCCGAGCACATCAAGGCGATCGCCGACAGCGTCAAGGACAAGCAGGTCAAGCCGCGTCCCGAGCGCGGCGAGCTGAAGGTCAGCTCCATGATGAGCGCCACCCCGCTGGCGCAGGAGCCCTCGCCCACCATCGTGGGCGAGCGCGTGAACTCGCAGGGCTCGCGCAAGGCCAAGGAGATGCTCCTGGCCGACGACTACGACTCGCTGCTGAACCTGGCCACCAGCCAGGTCGAGGGCGGCGCGCACGTGCTGGACCTGTGCGTGGCGCTCACCGAGCGCGAGGACGAGGACGAGCAGATGCGCCAGGTGGCGAAGATCGTGTCGCTGTCGCTGCCCGCCCCGCTGCAGATCGACTCGACCGAGCCCGAGGTCATGAAGCTGGCGCTGGAGCAGACGCCCGGCCGCGCGATCGTGAACTCCGTGAACCTGGAGGCCGGCCGCGACAAGCTCGACAAGGTCGTGCCGCTGGTCAAGGCCCAC